>NZ_CP059692.1:3150000-3485124 GCF_014058705.1 Aureimonas mangrovi | reverse complement strand
CGATCCGTCCGCTCCTCCCGTGCGTGTGCCGGGCAATGTTTGTCTTGGGGCGAGGCTGGCCGCCCGGTCGTGAAGCTGCGCGCTCATTTCTGCGCCCAGGGAAGGCCGTCCGCCTTCCAGCCTGCGACATTGCCGCGATGTCCCTCCGCATCGGGGGGGCCCTCGAAGCCGCTTTCGATGTTGAAGCAGTGGGCGAAGCCGGCCGTCGTCAGTGCTGCGGCGCTGCCCTGCGAGCGCGCGCCGGAACGGCAGAGGAAATAGAGCTGGCTGTTCTCCTTGGAGCCGCCGGCACCGAGGATCGCGGCCGCGACCGTCTCCGCGAAGGATGGGTCCATCGCCATCGTCGGATAGCTCTGCCATTCGGCGAAGAGCGGCTCGCGTGCTTCGGCCGGAACCAGAGGCACGCCCACGAAGGTCCATTCGGCGCGCGTGCGCACATCGATGAGAAACGCGTCGCGATTCCCTTCGAGCTGCGCCCAGACATCCCGCACGCTCACGTCGCCTTCGTAGGGTCGGCTCAAGGCAAAGTCCTCCGTGCGGCGCGACTTCGAAAAGCCGGCCGATGTTAAATGGCAAAGCGGGGTCGTCGCCGGAAAAGCCGACGTTGTCCCCTATTCAATTCAGCGAATGCTTAAGCCCGGTGGGCGAGGACCTTCGCGGCGTTCCAGTCATTCTGAAAATATCTGGAAAACACCTGTTATCCCCACGCTTCGACTTCGTCGGCTCTTGTCGCAGGGAGGAAGCTACGCAAGACGACAGGTTCGGGCAAGCGAGGATTCGGCAAAAATGGGCGCCGAAGAGCCGCACTGTGGCGGTGACGCCATCGCTGCCGACGAGAGCGCGCCATTAATCGGCTGATTCAGCTAACCTTTCCCGGACCCCTTCCGGAGGCGGCCCGATTGAGGCTTTTTTTTTGCTGGATTGCACCGCTTTGCGCTTGACTCTTGCGAGTGTCGAACGCGCAGGGAATCGCGCGAACGGATTGCCGAAACCGTCACGTAAGCAGTTGATCTTTATGAAGTAAACTTGTCATCGCGCTGTCGTCGAAATGGCATGGTGATGCCTGCACGACGGGATGATGACAGGGCGCGAAGCGATTCTTTCGGCTCCGAATCGAAAAGGGTCCGGACATGTCCGGACCCCTCGATCTCGTTCGCGCTTAAGCGGTGCCTCAGGCGGCGCCGACGGCCTTCACGCGGTGCGCCAGGCGCGAGATTTTCCGCGAGGCAGTGTTCTTGTGATAGACGCCCTTGGAGGCGGCCCGCATCATCTCCGGCTCGGCGGCCTTGAGGGCGGCCTGCGCGGCGTCCTTGTCGCCGGTGAGGATGGCCTCCTCCACCTTGCGCAGGAAGGTGCGCACGCGCGAGCGGCGATTGCGGTTGATTTCCGTCCGGCGCTCGATCTTGCGCGCGGCCTTCTTGGCCGAAGGAGTGTTGGCCATTGCGGTCTCTCTCGTCTGCGGCAAGGCCGCCGGACGATGGTCCGGCTGCGCTCGCGAAAATTGTCTGTCGGTGCGCCCGCCGCAGGACCCGAGCGGGCCTTCCACGAAGGGACGGGCCGCACCGGAAGGTGCCGCCGAATATTTCGGCGCTTATAGGGGCGGCGGCCGGCCGCGTCAACCGCCGATCCGCGCTAGCGCTGGCATCGCGGACACAAGAAGGTCGAGCGGCCCGACTGCACGATCCGTCTCACGACGCCGGCGCATTCGACACGCGGGCACGGATCGCCTTCGCGATCGTAGACGGCGAAGCGGTGCTGGAAGTAGCCGAGCGTGCCGTCCGCCTGCCGGTGGTCGCGCAGGGAGGAGCCTCCGGCCGCGATGGCATCGGCGATCGTCTCGCGGATGTGAAGCGCGAGGGCTTCGAGCCGTGCGCTCGCGCTGCCGTCGCGCAGGACGAGCGTCCCGGCGGAGCGCCGGGGCGACAGCCGGGCGCGCCACAGCGCCTCGCAGACATAGATGTTGCCGAGCCCGGCGATGATCGTCTGGTCGAGAAGGACGGCCTTCAGCGGCGCGGCACGGCCGGCAAGGCGCGGCGCCAGCGCCTCGCCTGACAGGGCGTTGCCCGTCGGCTCGATGCCGAGCGTGCGAAAGCCGGGGTGCTCGCCGAGCGCTGCGGTCTCGATCATGAGCATGTAGCCGAAACGCCGAGGATCGTTGAAGACGATGCGCCGGGCAATCGCGTCAACGCTCGTGACTTCGAAGGTGACGTGGTCGTGCGCCGGGTCCTTGCCGCGCGCCTGATGGAAGACGCCGGGCGTCTGTTCGCTCTCGCCGGCGTCGACGTGGCCGGCCTCGATGCGGAAAGACCCGGACATGCCCAGATGCATCGCGAGTGTCCATCCGTCGTCGAGTTCGGCCAGGAGATACTTCGCCCGGCGCGAAAGGGCGTGCACGCGGCGACCGGCGAGGCGCTCGGGCAGGCGCTCGGGCAGCGGAAAGCGCAGGTCGGGGCGCTTCAGGACGATGGCGTCGATCCTGGCGCCTTCGAGAACCGGCTGCAGCCCGCGGCGCACGGTCTCGACCTCTGGCAATTCGGGCATGGGCGCATAAGTCCGAGGCTGGCGACCGGCTGGGTGATGGCGCTCGCGCGACCTCTTCGTTAAGGACGGCGCGTGCGCCAAGGTGCGAAAGCGGGCGCGTTGATGGTATGGGCCTTGCGCGCCTTCCTTGTCGGTCGATGCGCCGCTGGCCGGATTTGGAGTTTCGACGATGTCGCGTCAACGCGTGAGTGCCGCCGAGGGCATGGAGACGTCCTACGGCTTCGACACGGTGTCGGGCCGCGAGGAGAAGCAGGCACGCGTCGACGAGGTGTTCCACCGCGTCGCCAGCCGCTACGACCTGATGAACGACCTGATGTCGGGCGGCATGCACCGGCTCTGGAAGAACGCCATGGTCGCCTGGCTTGCGCCCTCGCGCCGGCCGGGCTGGCGCTTCGTGGATGTCGCGGGCGGCACCGGCGACATCGCCATGCGCATCGTGAAGGCCTCGGGCGGGCACGCGCGCGGGACCGTCGTCGACATCAACGCCTCGATGCTCGCCGTGGGCGCGGAGCGTGCCGCGAAGAAGCTGCCCGGCGCCGACCTTGCCTTCGTGGAAGGCAACGCCGAGGCGCTCGATTTTGCCGATGCGAGCTTCGACGCCTATACGATCGCGTTCGGCATCCGCAACGTGCCGCGCATCGACAAGGCGCTGGACGAGGCGTTTCGCGTCCTGCGGCCCGGCGGACGCTTCCTGTGCCTCGAATTCTCCGAGGTGGACCTGCCGGTGCTCGATCGCGTCTACGAGGAATGGTCCTTCCGCGCGATCCCGGCGATCGGCGAGGCCGTGGCCAAGGATCGCGCGTCTTACGAATATCTGGTGGAATCGATCCGACGCTTCCCCAACCAGGCCAATTTCGAGACCGCGATCCGCAAGGCCGGTTTCGAGCGCGTGACCCATCGCAATCTGTCCGGCGGCATCGCGGCGATGCATTCGGGCTGGAAGCTGTAAGGAAGCGCGCGCCTTGGCGAGCCCGATCTCAGGAACGCTGGCGCTTTTTCGAGCCGCCTTCGTGCTGGCACGTGAGGGCGTCGTCTCCGCGTTGCCGGCCGAAGGGCTGCCGCCGATGGGGCGGCTCGCCCATCGCATCGCGGGCGTCATCGCGCGCCGTTCGGCCAAGCGGCGCGCGCGCGCCGACCGTCTCTCGGTGGCGCTGAACCGGCTGGGCCCGTCCTATGTCAAGCTCGGTCAGTTCCTCGCGACACGCCCCGACATCGTCGGCACCACCATCGCGCTCGAACTCGGCCTCCTGCAGGACAACGTTCCGCCCTTTCCCAAGGCGCAGGCGATGGCCGCCGTCGAGGCATCGCTCGGTCGCACGATCGACGACCTCTTCCTCGACTTCGGCGAGATCGTCGGCGCCGCCTCCATCGCGCAGGTCCACAAGGCCCGCGTGATGACGCGCGAGGGCCAGGAGCGCTTCGTCGCGGTGAAGGTCATCCGGCCCGGCGTGCGCGAGCGCTTCCTGCGCGAACTCGACGCCTTCGCCTTCATAGCGCGGGTCATGGAACTCGCCGTCCCCTCCTCGCGGCGCCTGCGGCCCGTCGCGGTGGTCGAGACGCTGGCGCAGTCCACCAAGATCGAGATGGATCTGCGGCTGGAGGCCGCCGCCGCATCCGAGATGGCCGAAAACGTCGCGGACGATCCCGGCTTCCGTGTGCCCGGCATCGACTGGGAGCGCACGGGCCGCGACGTCATCACCATGGAGTGGATCGACGGCGTGAAGATGCGTGACGTCGAGGGCGTGGCGGCGGCCGGCCACGACCTCCCCGCGCTGGGCGTGCAGCTGATCCAGTCCTTCCTGCGCCATTCGATGCGCGACGGCTTCTTCCATGCCGACATGCATCCCGGCAATCTGTTCGTCGCGCCCGACGGTGCGATCGTGGCGGTGGATCTCGGCATCGTCGGCAGGCTCACGGCCGATTCCCGCCGCTTCCTCGCCGAAATCCTGTACGGCTTCATCCGCCGAGACTACCGGCGCGTGGCAGAGGTGCATTTCGAGGCCGGTTATGTGCCGCGGAACCAGGACGTCCTGTCCTTCGCGCAGGCGCTGCGCGCCATCGGCGAGCCGATCCACGGCCAGCCCGCCGAAACCATCTCGATGGGCCATCTGCTCACGCTCCTGTTCGAGGTGACGGAGCTCTTCGAGATGCGCACGCGCCCCGAGCTGATCCTCCTGCAGAAGACGATGGTCGTGGTGGAGGGCGTCGCGCGCTCCTACGATCCGCGCTTCAACATGTGGTCGGCCGCCGAGCCTGTGGTGAGCGAGTACATCCTGCGCGAGCTCGGGCCCGCCGCCAAGCTGCGCGAGGCACGCGAGGGCATCGAGGCGATCGGCCGCTTGGCGCGGCGCGTGCCGGATCTCGCGACCGGCCTCGAGATTCTCGCGCGCGACATGCCCGATCTCATCGAGAACGGCATCCACATCAACGACGACGACCTCATCGAACTCGCCAAGGATTCGCGCTTTGCGATCGCCATCGGTCATATCGCGCAGGTCGTCGCGGCGCTCGCACTCGCGGTCATCGCCTGGCAGCTGACCTTCGGGTGATTGCATTGCAATCAAATGGGGTGGGGCCTATTTCTGCGGAAGGTGATTTCAAGCGCGGAGTTCGCGATGGGCAGCATGACCATCCGTAACATCGACGACGAGCTCAAGGCGAAGCTCCGGGTGCAGGCTGCGCGAAACGGCGTATCGATGGAGAGCGAAGCGCGCCGCATTCTTCGTGACGGGGTGCTGCCGCCCCGCCCGAAGCTGACCGAAGAAGAGATCGAAGCGAAGGTCCAGCGGATCGTCGCGCTCGGGCGTAAGCCAGACCAGCCGATCGACCAGAAGGCGGAATCGGACGCGCTTTGGAGCTATCTGGAGGAATGATCGCAATCGACACGTCTGCACTCTTTGCGGTTCTCAACGCGGAACCGGAAGCGCACCGGATGTCCAGATCGATCATCGCTGCCGATGCCCGGGTCCTGTCGGCGCCAAGTCTGGTCGAACTCGCCGCTCTGTGCAGCCGGCGTCTCCCGGAGGGGTTGGAAAGGATGAACCGCCTGCTGCGCGAGTCGGAAGTATCGATTGCGCCCTTCGATCGAACGATGGCCGATCTCGCCTCGCTCGCGTACGAGACATATGGAAAGGGGTCGGGAAGCCGCGCCGGGTTGAATCTGGGCGACTGCTTCTCCTACGCGCTGGCCAAATCCCTCGACGCGCCGCTGCTCTACAAAGGCGACGACTTCTCCCACACCGACATCCGATCGGCGATCGCGGCATGAAGACGCTGGCAGGCAAGCGCATCCTTCTCGTCATCGGCGGCGGGATCGCGGCCTACAAATGCCTCGATCTCATCCGCCGTCTGCGTGAGCGCGGGGCGATCGTCGTGCCGGTGATGACGCAGGCCGCGCACCATTTCGTGACGCCCCTTTCGGTGGGCGCGCTCGCCGCCCACCGCGTCTATACCGACCTCTTCGACCGTGAGGACGAGCAGGATGTCGGGCACATTCGCCTTGCCCGCGAATGCGATGCCGTCATCGTCGCGCCGGCCAGCGCCGACCGAATGGCGCAACTTTCGGCAGGGCTCGCGGGCGACCTCCCCGGCGCAGTGCTCCTGGCAACGCGCGCGCCGATCCTCTTCGCGCCGGCGATGAACCCGGCGATGTGGTCGCATCCGGCAACGCGCCGAAATCTGCAACGGCTGACGGAGGACGGCGTCCATTTCGTCGGCCCCAATCGCGGGGAGATGGCCGAGAGCGGCGAGGCGGGCGAGGGCCGCATGGCCGAGCCGCTGGAGATCGCAGGCGCTCTGGAGGCACTCTTCGGTGCGGGCGACGCTCCACTCGCGGGGCGCCGCGCGGTCGTCACCTCGGGGCCGACGCATGAGCCGATCGACCCGGTGCGCTACATCGCCAACCGCTCGTCCGGGCGGCAGGGTCACGCCATCGCGGCCGCGCTGGCCCGGCTTGGCGCCGAGGTGACGCTGGTCTCCGGGCCTGTCTCGATCCCCGATCCCGCCGGCGTGATCGTCGTGAAGGTCGAGACCGCGCGGGAGATGCTGGCGGCCGTCGAGGCGCAGCTCCCGGCCGATATCGGCGTCTTCGTCGCGGCCGTCGCCGACTGGCGGGCGGCCGAGGCCCACGCGGGCAAGCTGAAGAAGGACGGCTCCGTGCCTCCCCCGCTCGAACTCGCGCTGAACCCCGACATCCTGGCGACCATCGGCAAGAGCGAGCGGCGCCCGCGCGTCGTCGTGGGCTTTGCCGCCGAGACCGACGACCTTCTTGCTCATGCGCGCGGCAAGCTCGAACGCAAGGGTGCCGACCTCATCGTCGCCAACGACGTCTCCCATGAAACCGGCATCATGGGCGGGACGAGCAACACTGTCCATCTGGTGACCGCAGAAGGCGTCGAGGACTGGCCGTCCGCGACCAAGGACGAGGTCGCGACTGGACTCGCAGATCATATCGCCCGCATGCTGCTGGAGAAGCCCCGCCCATGAGCGAACCCGTCGAGATCGCCCTTCTGCGCCTGCCGCATGGCGAAGGGCTCGAACTGCCGCAGCCCTTGAGCGCGGGCGCAGCCGGTGCCGACATCCGTGCTGCCGTGGAGGAGCCGCTGACGCTCGCACCGTTGGCGCGCGCGCTGGTACCGACGGGCTTCGCAGTCGCGATCCCCGAGGGCTTCGAGATCCAGGTTCGCCCGCGCTCCGGCCTCGCGGCGCGCCACGGCGTGACGCTCGTCAACACGCCCGGCACGATCGACGCCGACTATCGCGGGGAGATCAAGATCATCCTGATCAATCTCGGGGACGAACCCTTCATCGTTTCGCGCGGCGATCGCATCGCGCAGCTCGTCGTCGCGCCGGTGGCCCGAGCGACCTACCGCGAAGCGCAGAGCCTCGACGAGACGGCGCGGGGGGCGGGCGGCTTCGGCTCGACGGGGCGCTGAGGGAAAGCCCGTTCGTTCAATCGCATCGAGGCGGAACGCGCGTTTCGCGCGAACGCGAAGCCGTGTTCGCCTATGCCTCGGCGCATCGCCGATCGCTCCCTATGTTGTTGGCGAACGAGACCGCTGGAGCGCCGTGCGTCTGATCGGGCGCATAAGATCGCTCCAGCACCTTCAATCAGCGCATCGCGCTTTTCGAAAGCCGAACGGTTTTCGGGCCGATGCTTCAGAGGGAGAGCGCAATGGACAAGCCCGTGAACGAAAGCGCCCCGCGCACCAAGGGACGCGGCAGGATCTACGATTCCATCCTCGACACGATCGGCGACACGCCGCTCGTGCGCCTCGACAAGCTGGCAAAGGAGAAAGGGGTGAAAGCCCATATTCTCGCCAAGCTCGAATTCTTCAACCCGATCGCCAGCGTGAAGGACCGCATCGGCGTCGCGATGCTGGAGAAGCTGGAGGCGGACGGCACGATCGAGCCGGGCAAGACGACGCTGATCGAGCCGACTTCGGGCAACACCGGTATCGCGCTCGCCTTCGCGGCCGCCGCCAAGGGCTACAATCTCATCCTGACGATGCCCGAGACCATGTCGATCGAGCGCCGCAAGATGCTGCGTCTTCTCGGTGCCGATCTGGTGCTGACGGAAGGCGCCAAGGGCATGAAGGGCGCCATCGCCAAGGCGGAGGAACTCAAGGCGGACATCCCGAACGCCGTCATCCCGCAGCAGTTCGAGAATCCGGCCAATCCGCAGATCCATCGCGTCACGACCGCCGAGGAAATCTGGAACGACACGGGCGGCAATGTCGACGTTTTGGTCTCCGGCATCGGCACGGGCGGCACGATTACCGGCGTCGGGCAGGTGCTGAAGGGCCGCAAGCCGGACGTGCGCGTCGTCGCCGTCGAGCCTGAAGCCTCGCACGTCCTGTCGGGTGGCCAGCCCGGCCCTCACAAGATCCAGGGCATCGGCGCGGGCTTCGCCCCCGCCATCCTAGACACCTCGATCTACGACGAGGTTGTGCAGGCGACCAACGAGGAAAGTTTCGAGACGGCGCGCCTCGTCGCGCGCCTCGAGGGTGTTCCGGTCGGCATTTCGTCGGGCGCGGCCCTCTCGGCGGCAATCAGGGTCGGCCAGCGGCCGGAGATGGCGGGGAAGAACATCGTCGTGATCATCCCGTCCTTTGCCGAGCGTTATCTGTCGACGGCGCTCTTCGAAGGGCTCGTGGACGAGACAGCCACGCCGGCGCCGAAGACCGGCGCGCCGTCGATCTAAGCGTCGCGAATATCGGAAAATCGAGGGTCGCTTCACGGAGCGGCCCTTTTCTTTCTACATGCCTGTCCTTTCTGAAAGAATTGAAACGGACAGGGAATGCTGATGGATTTCGAGACGTTGAACGAAACGCGCGCCTTCGCCACACGTCTTGGCGAGCAGGCCGTCTTCTTCCTTCCGAGCCTCGTCTCCGCCATCCTCGTCCTTGCTATAGGCCTGTTTCTCGCCAGCCGCCTGTCGAACGCCGTCGGGCGCGCGCTGGGCCGATCGATCCGGCTCGACCAGACCATGCGCGCGCCGATCGTGGCGATCATCAAGTATCTGATCGTCATCATGACGGCGATCATCGCGCTGGGGCAGATCGGCGTGCAGATGACCTCGCTGCTCGCGATCCTCGGGGCCGCGGGTCTTGCCGTCGGCCTCGCGCTGCAGGGCACGCTGACGAATATCGCGGCCGGCATCATGCTCCTGTGGCTTCGTCCCTTCCGCGTCGGCGATTATATCGAGACCAGCGCCTATTCCGGCACCGTGCGCGAGATCGGGCTGTTCGTCTCCCACCTGGAAACCTTCGACGGGCTGTTCGTCTTCGCGCCGAACTCGACGCTCTGGAACGTGTGGCTGCGCAATCATTCGCGCGCCAGCGCCCGCACCCTCGCCTGGACCGTCACGGTTCCGCGCAAAATCCCGTTCGACGAGGCGCGCGAACTGCTCCTGTCGAACCGCTCGCACGACGGCGCAGCGGTGCGGCTGGAGAACCCGAAGGTGTTCCTCGACCAGCTGACCGCCGACGATCAGGTGATCGTGTTGCGCGGCGATGTCTCGGAGGGCTCGATCGGCGAAGTCCAGCACCGCACCGCGGAGCGCGTGCGCGCCCTGTTCCGGCAGCGTTTCGGTGAGGATGGCGAGCCCAAGGCGATCGCCCGGCTGCTGCCGACCGACGCCGATCCTTCGCGCTACATGAGCCGCGATGAGGCGCCGCAGGCGCATCGCGAGCTCGTCAATCACCGCTCCGAGGCGCCGCGCCAGGGCACCGCGAACCCGCCGGCGGACGCGGCCGCTGAATAGGGCTCCTACCGCCGGCTCACCCGCATGGGCAGACCGCCGCGCGGCTGCACGGTGATCTTCTGGACCGGATAGGGCGGCTTGTCGCCGGTGAAGTCGAAACGCAGGTGACGCATCAGTTCGGCGAGCGCGATGACGCCCTCCTGCATGGCAAAGCTTGAGCCGATGCACACGCGCGGGCCGACGCCGAAAGGCAGATACTGATAGCGGTCAATCCTCTCGCGATTGCCCGGCAGGAAGCGCGCGGGCACGAAGTCGAGCGGGTTCTCCCACAGTGCCTCGTGGCGATGGACGAGCCACGGCATCACGAGCACCGAGGAGCCGGCGGGGATGTCCATGTCGCCGACGCGGTCTGCCTCCAGCGCCGTGCGGTTGAGCGAGGGCGCCGGCGGGTAGAGCCGCATCGCCTCCTCGAAGGCGGCGCGCGTCTGCGGCAGGGCGTCGAGCCACGTTGCGGGGTCGTCCAGGCCCGGCAGAACGGCGTCGACCTCCGCCTCCACGGCCTCCCGGTCGCGCGGTGACTGGCTGAGAAGGTAGAGTGTCCAGCCGAGCGCCCGCGCGGTCGTCTCGTGCCCGGCGCCGATGAAGGTGATGATGTTGTCCTCGATCTCCGAGCGCGACAGCCCGTCGGCCTTCAGGAGCATGGTCAGGAAGTCGTTCGGGGCGGCATCCGGGTCGGTGGCGAGGAGCTGTCGCCGCCGCTCCATCGTGCCGGCGATGACGCCGCGGAAATACTTCGTCGAGCGCTGGCCGAGCAGGCGCCCGATACGTGGCAGGAAGGCCGGCGCGTCGAGGATGTCGAGAGGATCGACCCGCCCCATGCGCTTCAGAAACAGCTCCATCGCCTCGGCGAACTCGGTGGGCTCGCCGTCGATGTCGTTGGAGAAGAGCGTCGCCTGCAGGATGTCGTAGGTGAGGAGCGTCATCTGGAAGGCGATGTCCGCACGCCCGTCCGGCAGTTGCTGCAAACCTTCAGCGAACAGCCGCGAGCGCTCGGCCATGATCGGCGCCAGCGCGTGGATGTTCTTCGGCGTGAAGACAGGGGCGAGCGACTTTCGCGTGCGCTTCCACAGTTCGCCCTCGGCGGTCAGCAACCCGTCGCGCAGCATCGGGCGCAGGACGCGTTGGCGCAGCGGCTGCATCGCGTAGTTCTTCGCGTTGTCGACGAGGAGCGTGCGGATCGCCTTCGGCTCGTTGACGATCACCGTCGGCACGTTCAGCCAGTTCGCCTTGAGGTACGGCTCCTTGTAGGCGCGCGAGCCCCAGATCTCGATCGGATTGCGCGAGGCGGTCCAGACGAAGCCGGCGAAGGACAGCGGCTTTGTGTGGGGGATCGGTGCGGGCGCGCGGAAGGGGATCGTCTGGGTCTGCATGCGGCGGCTCCTTCTTCGCCCTGTCATATGGGGGCGTGGCGCGCGCAATTAAGGTGCGGGCCCCTGCGGCCAAAAGGCTTGGGTTCGCGGGCAAGAACCATTATATTCGGGTGGCCGTGAGCGGCATCCTCGACGAGCCTGCCGCAGGCGCACGACCCCAAGGACATCCATGTCAGACGCGAACGAGACGAACCCCGGCGCGGGCGCCGAATACGGCGCCGATTCCATCAAGGTGCTGAAGGGTCTCGACGCCGTGCGCAAACGGCCCGGCATGTATATCGGCGACACCGACGACGGTTCGGGCTTGCACCACATGGTCTACGAGGTGGTGGACAATGCCATCGACGAGGCATTGGCCGGCCATGCCACGCTCGTGACCGTGACGCTGAACGCCGACGGCTCCTGCACCGTCACCGACAATGGCCGCGGCATCCCGACCGACATCCATCAGGGCGAGGGGGTCTCGGCGGCCGAGGTCATCATGACCCAGCTCCACGCCGGCGGTAAGTTCGACCAGAATTCCTACAAGGTCTCGGGCGGCCTGCACGGCGTCGGCGTCTCGGTCGTCAACGCGCTGTCGGTCTGGCTGAAGATGAAGATCCGCCGCAAGGGCCAGATTCACGAGATGGCCTTCACCCACGGCGTGCCGGACGCGCCTTTGGCCGTCACTGGAGACGCGGGCGCAGAGACCGGCACGGCCATCACCTTCCTGCCCTCGACCGACACCTTCACCAGGACCGAGTTCGACTTCGCGACGCTGGAGCATCGTCTGCGCGAACTCGCCTTCCTGAACTCCGGCGTGCGCATCACCCTCACCGACAAGCGCCACGCCGATGAGAAGCGCGCCGAACTCTTCTATGAGGGCGGCCTCGAGGCCTTTGTGCGCTATCTCGACCGCGCCCGCAAACCGCTGATCGGCGAGCCGCTGGTCCTGAAGGGCGAGAAGGACGGCATCACGGTGGAAGCCGCCATGTGGTGGAACGATTCCTACCAGGACACGGTGCTGCCCTTCACCAACAACATCCCGCAGCGCGATGGCGGCACGCATATGGCGGGCTTTCGCGGCGCGCTGACGCGCCAGGTGATCGGCTATGCCGACGCTTCCGGCATCCTGAAGAAGGAGAAGGTCACGCTCACCGGCGACGATTGCCGCGAGGGGCTGACCTGCGTCCTTTCGGTGAAGGTGCCGGACCCGAAATTCTCCTCGCAGACCAAGGACAAGCTCGTCTCCTCCGAGGTGCGCCCCGTGGTCGAGAGCCTCGTCAACGAGACGCTGGCGACCTGGCTCGAGGAGCATCCGCAGGAAGCGCGCATCGTCGTCGGCAAGGTGGTGGAGGCCGCCTCCGCCCGCGAGGCCGCGAGGAAAGCGCGCGAGCTGACGCGCCGCAAGGGCGCGCTCGACATCACCTCGCTGCCTGGCAAGCTCGCCGATTGCCAGGAGAAGGACCCGGCCAAGTCCGAGATCTTCCTCGTGGAGGGCGATTCGGCCGGCGGCTCGGCGAAGGGCGCGCGCTCGCGCCAGAACCAGGCGATCCTGCCGCTGCGCGGCAAGATCCTGAACGTCGAGCGGGCACGCTTCGACCGCATGCTCGGCTCCGACCAGATCGGCACGCTCATCACCGCGCTCGGCACCTCGATCGGCAAGGACGAGTTCAACCCGGACAAGCTGCGCTACCACAAGATCATCATCATGACGGACGCCGACGTGGACGGCGCCCACATCCGCACACTGCTTCTCACGTTCTTCTTCAGGCAGATGCCGGAGCTGATCGAGCGCGGCTACGTCTACATCGCCCAGCCGCCGCTCTATAAGGTGACGCGCGGCAAGCAGGGCCAGTATCTCAAGGACCAGGCCGCGCTCGACAACTATCTGATCGAGAGCGGGCTGGAGGATGCGAGCCTGACGCTCGGCTCCGGCGAAGTGCGCACGGGCCGCGATCTTCGCGCCGTCGTCGACGATGCGCTGGCCGTGCGGCAGGTGCTGGCGGGCCTTCACTCTCGCTACGATCGGCAGGTTGTGGAACAGGCCGCGATCGCCGGCGCGCTGTCGCCGCAGATCGCCGATTCCGGCGCCGATGCGCCCTTCATGGCCGAACGCGTGGCCAAGGCTCTCGATGCCGTCTCGGAAGAGACCGAGCGTGGCTGGGTAGGCGAGGCGACGGGCGAGGGCGGCTACCGCTTCCAGCGCACGGTTCGCGGCGTGCTCGAAGTGCGCACCATCGATGCCGGTCTCATCGCCTCGGCCGACGCGATCCAGCTCAATCGGCTGGCCCCGCGCCTCGCCGAGGTCTACGCCACCGTTCCGGTCCTGCGCCGCAAGGATGTCGAGCAGCCGATCTCCGGCCCGCTCGCGCTTCTGACGGCCGTCTTCGAGGTCGGTCGCAAGGGCATCTCGCTCCAGCGCTACAAGGGTCTTGGCGAGATGGACCCCGAGCAGCTCTGGGAAACGACGCTCGACCCGGAGGTTCGCTCGCTGCTGCAGGTGAAGGTCAACGACGCGACGGACGCCGACCTCCTCTTCTCTCGCCTAATGGGTGATGAGGTGGAGCCGCGGCGCGAGTTCATCCAGGAGAACGCGCTCCAGGTCGCCAATCTCGACATCTGAGCCGTTTTTCGGAATCGGCGAGCAAAGCGAGCGGGCGCCAGGAGGCGCCCGCTCTTTTTTGTGACGAGGCCTCAGTTGCCTTCGACGCTGACGCCTTCGTCGCCGATGCTGATCTCGACGCCGTCGCTCGGCGCGGTCTCTTCCTGGTAGACGTAGACGCCGAGGCCGATGGCAACGACGAGGAGTGCGCCGACGAGGAGATAAAGCGTGTTCTTGGGCATGAATTCGATCTGAAACTGGAGTGACGATGCGGCGCCTCTTCCACGCCGCAAACCCCTCCGTCAAGCGCGTTTGCCCGTTCACTGCCGGCCGTCGCGCCTGCCACGCTAGCCTGCAGCGCAGTGTATGCCAGGAGAGGTGCGCCCTGCGACTCTTCAAATGCGCTGCAAGCGACTATATCGGGGCGACTTTCCTCCGCTGTCTCGCGTGGCCCCCTTGTCTCCCATCCTCTCCATCGAAGGTCTGTCGAAGACCTATGCCGGCGGCTTTCAGGCCCTGCAGAACGTGGACCTCACGATCTCGAAGGGCGAGATCTTCGCCCTTCTCGGCCCGAACGGTGCCGGCAAGACGACGTTGATCGGCATCGTGTGCGGTCTCGTGCGACCCTCCACCGGCAAAGTGACGGTCGCCGGACACGACATCCTGACGGACTTTCGCGCGGCGCGCGCGCAGATCGGCCTCGTGCCGCAGGAACTGACGACCGACGCCTTCGAGACGGTATGGAACACCGTCTCCTTCACGCGCGGTCTCTTCGGCAAGCCGCGGGACGACGCCCATATCGAGAAGGTGCTCCGGGATCTCTCGCTGTGGGAGAAGAAGGACAACAAGCTGAACACGCTGTCGGGCGGCATGAAGCGGCGCGTGCTCATCGCCAAGGCGCTCTCGCACGAACCCGAGGTGCTTTTCCTCGACGAGCCGACCGCCGGCGTCGACGTCGCGCTGCGCCGCGACATGTGGCGCGTCGTGCGCGGCCTTCGCGAGACCGGTGTCACCATCATCCTGACGACGCACTACATCGAAGAGGCCGAGGAGATGGCCGACCGCATCGGCGTCATCGCCCGCGGCAAGTTGATTCTAGTGGAGGAGAAGGCGGCGCTGATGCGCACGCTCGGTCGCAAGCAACTCACCGTGGAGTTGCACGCGCCGCTCGCAGCCGTTCCCGATACGCTTGCGCAATACGAGCTCAAGCTGTCGGAAGACGGCCAGAGCCTGATCTACACCTACGAGCTCGGCAGCGAGCGCACGGGCATCACCGCCCTCCTGCACGACCTCGATGCCGGCGGCATTCGCCTTCGCGACATCCAGACCCGGCAGAGCACGCTCGAAGACATCTTCGTGGACCTGACGCGCGAGGATCGCCCGTGACCCTGAACTTCCACGCGATCTGGGCGATCTACCGTTTCGAGATGGCGCGCGCCTTCCGCACGCTGTTCCAGTCCATCGTCTCGCCGGTGATCTCGACCTCGCTCTACTTCATCGTTTTCGGCGCGGCGATCGGCTCGCAGTTCAGCGAGGTCAACGGGGTTTCCTACGGCGCCTTCATCGTGCCGGGCCTGATCATGCTGATGCTTCTGACGCAGAGCATCGCCAATGCGTCCTTTGGCATCTACTTCCCGAAGTTCACCGGCACGATCTACGAAATCCTTTCCGCGCCGGTCTCCGCGGTGGAGATCGTGGCGGGCTTCGTCGGCGCGGCGGCGACAAAGTCCGTCATGCTCGGGCTGATCATCCTCGCGACCTCATTCTTCTTCGTCGACATCGAGATCCAGCATCCGTTCTGGATGATGCTGTTCCTTGTTCTGACGGCCGTCACCTTCTCGCTCTTCGGCTTCATCATCGGCATCTGGGCGGACGGGTTCGAGAAGCTGCAGATCGTGCCGCTCCTGATCGTGACGCCGCTCGCCTTCCTCGGCGGCTCGTTCTACTCTATCCGCATGCTGCCGGAGTTCTGGCAGCGCGTGTCCGAGTTCAACCCCGTGGTCTATCTGATTTCCGGCTTTCGCTGGAGTTTCTACGGTGCGGCGGACGTTTCGCTGGCGCAGAGCCTGTCGATGACGCTGGTGTTCCTCGGGGTCTGTATCGCGATCATCGCCGTTATCTTCCGCACCGGTTACAGACTGAAGACGTGAGGAGCGATGAGATGAAGCCGCGCGTGACGATCACATACTGCACGCAGTGCTCCTGGCTGCTGCGCTCGGCCTGGCTGGCGCAGGAACTGCTCTCGACCTTCGGAACGGATCTCGGCGAGGTTGCGCTCGTGCCGGGAACGGGCGGGATCTTCGAGATCACGTGCGATGGCGAGACGATCTGGGAGCGCAAGGAAGATGGCGGCTTCCCGGAAGCCAAGGTTTTGAAGCAGCGCGTGCGGGACCGCATCGACCCCGAGCGCTCTCTCGGCCACAGCGATCGCTGAGGCGTCGCGGGAGGACGGGCCGCCGACGAGCGGCGACCCGGCTCGATCACTGACCGTGATAGAGAACCTGGCGGCTGTCGTCGGCGACGATGTAGGCGCGCCCATTGGCATAGAAATAGGAATAGCCGCTCGCCTGCGGCAGCGGCGCCAGCGTCACCGTTGAGGGAACGGCGGCACCCACGGTCGCCGCGATCAGGGTCCTGTGCATGGTTGGTTGTCCTCGACGTGACCCTTCGCCCCGAGAACGCTCCAGCTGTTCAGCGTGTTCAGCGACGCGAGCGTCCGCGCGATCCGGCCGCGATTGACTTTTCGCGCCCCAGCCTGTTGGTCTGCCGAGCGAAGGCAGAGGGAGGAAAGGCGGCGTGTCCGTGGCCGGCCGAGACGAACGCGCTGAGGCGCGCAATCACCTGACCCGCTGCCTCGGTGACGTGGCGCGGGGCGATCGCGCGGCCCTGCGTGAGGTCTATGACCTGACCAGCGCGAAGCTCTTCGGCGTCTGCCTGCGTATCTTGCCCGACAGGGAAGAGGCAGAGGACGTGCTGCAGGACGTGTATCTGACGGTTTGGAACAGGGCGGGCAGCTACGAGCCCGGCCGTGCAAGCCCGGTGACGTGGCTGGCCACCATCGCGCGCAACCGTTCGATCGACCGTCTCCGTGCGCTTTCGAGCAGCCCGCGTCGCGCGGGCGCGGACGAGGCGGCCGAAGTGGCCGACAGCGGACTGGACGCCCTGCAGCTCATGGAGGCCGACGAGGAGGTGCGGCGTCTGAACGGTTGCCTCGATCAGCTCGACGAAAGGGCGCGAGGCGCCATCGCGGCGGCGTTCTTCACCGGGCGCACCTATGACGAGCTGGCGAGGGAGGCCGATGTGCCTCTGGGGACGATGAAGAGCGTCATCCGCCGGGCCCTGATCCGCCTGCGAGGGTGTCTGGAACGATGACGACGACGCCTGAAGAATTCGACGACAAGGACTTTCTGGCCGCCGACTACGCGCTGGGTGTGCTCGACGGCGCGCAGCGTGCCGCCGCCGAGCGCCTGATGCGGCGCGACGCGGCCTTCCGAGCCGAGGTCGACGCCTGGGAAGACCATCTCGCCCCGCTGGCGATGGCCACCACGCCGCAGACGCCGCCGACGCGCGCCTGGGAAGAGATAGAGGCCGGCCTGCCGCGTCTCACGCCGGTCGAGCCCGCGCGCACCCCCGCCGCCGCGCCGGCTCGCGAGGAGGGGCTCGTTCCCGGTTTCTGGCGCTGGCTCGCCCTGGGCTCTGGAGGGCTCGCGCTGGCGTGTCTCGCTGCCCTCGCCTTCGTCCTGTCCCCGGCCACGACGCTGCCGGGCGGCGAGGGCGAAATGACGTTCGCCGCCTCCACCATCACCAGCGATGCGGACGGCGTGCCGATCTTCGCAGTGGTGCTCGATCCCTCGAGCGGAACGGCGACACTCGTGCCCATTCGCCCCGAAACCGAGGACGGGCGCGTGCCCGAGCTCTGGCTTGTACGCCAGGGCGGCACGCCGCAGTCGCTTGGCGTGTTCGATCCTGAAAGGCCGCTGCGCATCTCGCTCGACCCGGCAATGATGGAGGGAGACCTCACGGGCGGTCAGCTCGCCATCTCGCTGGAGCCGGAAGGGGGTTCGCCGACCGGCCAGCCGACCGGCCCGGTGCTGGGCCACGGCGTCCTGCAATCCATCTGAGCCGGCGATCCTTGCGCGGCGCCCGGCCCGGTGCCAGACAGGGCGCATGACGAAGGTCCTCTCCGTGCTCCTCATCCTTGCGATGGGCGTCCAGATCGTGCGCCCGCTCGGGCTGCCCGGCCTGCGCCGGCGCGCGGACTTCTGGAAGATCGCCGTCTTCGCCCTTGCCGCGATCGCGCTGACCGCCACCTTGAGGCCGCAATAGAGGACGCAATAGAGGCCGGAGCAGGCGGCGCTCCGGCCGTTTGTACCGCGCCGCTCTCTCGTGTAGGAAGGCGCCTTTCCCGATCGACAGGACGCGCCTTCATGGATCGCATTCGCATACGCGGCGGCAACGCCCTCAACGGTACGATCCCCATCTCGGGCGCCAAGAACGCGGCGCTGCCGCTGATGATCGCCTCGCTCCTGACTGACGACACGCTGACGCTGGAGAACGTGCCGCATCTGGCCGATGTCGAGCAGCTCATCCGCATCCTCGGCAATCACGGCGTTGACTATTCCGTCACCGGCAAGCGCCTCGCGCACGATCCCGCGAGCGGGCGCACGATCCACTTCAACGCCCGCACCATCGTCGATACCACCGCGCCCTACGAGCTGGTCTCCAAGATGCGTGCGAGCTTCTGGGTCATCGGCCCGCTCCTGGCGCGCTGTCACAAGGCCAAGGTCTCGCTGCCCGGCGGCTGCGCCATCGGCACGCGGCCGGTGGACCTGTTCATCGACGGCCTGCGCGCCCTCGGCGCGACGATCGACATCGAGGCGGGTTACGTCGTCGCCGAGGCCAAGGGCGGCCTCGTCGGCAATCGCTTCCGCTTCCCGAAGGTCTCGGTAGGCGCCACGCACGTGATGCTGATGGCCGCCTCGCTCGCCAAGGGCGAAACCGTCATCGAGAACGCGGCGCGCGAGCCCGAGATCGTCGATCTGGCCGATTGCCTGAACGCGATGGGCGCGAAGATCACGGGCGCGGGCACCTCCGCCATCACGATCGACGGCGTGACAGCCCTTTCGGGCGCCCGCCACCGCGTCCTGCCGGACCGCATCGAGACCGGCACCTACGCGATCGCCGCCGCGATGGCGGGCGGCGACGTGACGCTGGAGGGCACGCGCGCCAGCCTCCTGACGGCCGCACTCGAGACGCTGGGCCAGGCCGGCGCCGAGATCACCGAGGTCGAGAACGGCATCCGCGTCGTGCGCAACGGCAACGGCATCCAGCCCGTCGACGTGACAACCGATCCGTTCCCCGGCTTCCCGACCGACCTTCAGGCGCAGTTCATGGCGCTGATGACGCGCTCGCAGGGCGTTTCCTCGATCACCGAGACGATCTTCGAGAACCGCTTCATGCACGTCCAGGAACTCGCTCGCCTCGGTGCGAAGATCTCGCTCGCCGGGCAGGTCGCGCGGGTTGAGGGCGTGGCACAGCTCAAGGGCGCGCCGGTGATGGCGACGGACCTTCGAGCCTCGGTCTCGCTGGTCATCGCCGGTCTCGTCGCCGAGGGCGAGACGGAGGTCAACCGCGTCTATCACCTCGATCGCGGCTTCGAGCGGCTGGAGGAAAAGCTGAGCGCCTGCGGGGCGGAGGTCGAGCGCATCTCGGGCTGACGCTTGCTTTTTCGGCCCGAAAAGCCGATTGAGGGCCAAATTCTGTTTTCTTCACGCTTCGATCGGGCCGCAAGGCACCCTCGACGCACGCCGGGCCGGCGCTTGCGGGCGCCCGGTCCCTTCCAAGCTCAAGGTCTGAACACGCATGGCGAAAGAAGAGGTTCTCGAATTTCCCGGAACGGTCACGGAACTGCTTCCGAACGCGACCTTCCGCATCAAGCTCGAGAACGATCACGAAATCATCGCCCACACGGCCGGGCGCATGCGCAAGAACCGCATCCGCGTGCTGACGGGTGACAAGGTTCTCGTCGAGATGACGCCCTACGATCTGACGAAGGGCCGCATCACCTACCGCTTCAAGTAGCGGCGAGGCAGCGCGTCATGGCTTCGCGCCCGCGGTACCTCGTCCTCGCCTCCGGCTCGCCGCGCCGGCTGGAACTGCTCCAGCAGGTGGGCATCGAGCCCGAGCGCCTGATGCCGGCCGATCTCGACGAGACGCCCGAGCGTTCCGAGCACCCGCGCTCGCTGGCCAAGCGCCTCTCGAAGGCCAAGGCCGAGGCGGCCGCGGCCGCGTTGAACACAGTCGGCGAGGGAGACGGGCGCTACGTGCTCGCAGCCGACACCGTCGTTTCCGTCGGCCGGCGCATCATGCCCAAGGCCGAGCTGGAGGAGGATGCGCTCGCCAATCTGCGAACGCTTTCAGGCCGCACGCACCGTGTCTATACGGGCGTGTGCCTCGTCACGCCGCAGGGGCGCTTGCGCCAGCGGCTGGTGGAGACGCGCGTGCGCTTCAAGCGGCTGACGAAGATGGATATCGAGCGCTACCTAGCTTCGGGCGAATGGCGCGGCAAGGCCGGCGGCTACGCCATTCAGGGCCTCGCCGGCGGCTTCGTCGTACGCCTTGTTGGCTCCTACACCAACGTCGTCGGCCTGCCGCTCTACGAGACGCTGTCGCTTCTGGAGGGGGAAGGCTTTCGCACCGCGCCCTCGCTGACGGGAGCCGATGAGCAGGAGCCGGCATGAACGGCCCGGTCGGCGACAAGGTGACGCCGCTGCGCCCCCGTCGCGAGTGCCCGGAATGCGGCCGGCCTTCGGAGCGGGCGACCTATCCGTTCTGCTCGCCGCGCTGCAAGGCGGTGGACCTTAACCGCTGGCTTTCGGGCTCCTATGTGATCCCCGGCACCGAGGAAGAGATTCCCGATCCCGATACCGACGAGCGCGGCTAGCCGTCAGTCGTCATGAGGTTTGCCGGGCAGCCTGCCGGTGCCACCGATCCACGGCAGCGCTGAATCGCACCAGATCTGGCGCCTCGGCTCGAGACCGGTGCGATCGTCGATCGAGCCCCAGCGGATCGCCCAGACACCACCATCCTCATCGCCGCTGGAAAAGAGCGGCGCACCACATGTCCCGCAGAAGTGCTGGCGTCGCACGTTGCCGCTGTCGGCGCGCTTTTCATAGACCCGTGGCATCGTTCCGGTCAGTTCGATGGTCGAACGATCGGCCGGCACGCTGACGCGGAACGGTGAGCCGCTGAGGCGCTGACAGTCGGTGCAGTGGCACACGCTCACCGTCTCGGGATCGATCGTCGCGCGATATCGAACCGCGCCGCAGTGACAGCCGCCTTCGATCTCCATCATCGCCTTCTTCAGTCCGCGTGCAGCTTGAGCGCCGGGCCCTTGGCTGGAGAGACGAGGTCCGCGAGGATCGCCACGCTGCCCCGCAGACGACCCAGAACGCGCCATTGGTGCTGGCGCTCCAATCCGTGATAGGCGGCCAGCGCGAAAGTGCCCTTGATCAGGAGATCGTCGCGCCTGGAGAAGCCGACGCGCCCCACCGTGCCGGCGCGGCCGAGCGATACGAGGCGCCCCTTGTCTTCGTGCCGGAAGGGCGGGGGGGTTTTGCCTTTCAGGACGTCAGGCAAGGCCTTTGCCAGATGTGCTGCCTGCTGGCTCGCGGTCTGCGCGGTCGGCGGCAGCGGCCTCTCCTCTCCCGGCGGCGTGAAGGCGGCCGAATCGCCGAGAACGTAGATGCGGCTGTCGACGGTCGAGCGCAGCCTCTCGTCGACGACGATGCGGCCCTTGCCGTCGACTTCGAAGTCGGAGAGGCGCTTCAGAAGCGGCGTCGCTGCGAGGCCCGCCGCCCAGACCGTCAGGTCGCTGGGCCAGGTCTCGCCCTTCACCGTGCGCAGTTCGGTCGGCGTCACCTCCGAGATTTCCGCGTCCGTCACCATCTTCACGTCGAGCGCGCGCAGGCGTTGGACGATCTGCGCGCGCAGATCGTCGTCGATGCCCGGCATGATCTGAGGGGCTGCCTCGATCAGCGTAACAGAAAGAAGCTTCCCACCCCCGCCGCCGACCTGCTCGCGACGGAAGCCGCGTTCGGAACGCCGCAGATGGGCGGCGAGCTCCGTGCCGGTCGCGCCGGTGCCGACGATCACCACTTCGGCCGGCAGACCCGTTTCACGCGCCGCGATCATCTTGGCGATGAAGCGGCGTCGGAAGGCCTCGGCATCCTCCGGGCCGTCGAGGCGTACCGCGTTCTCTGCAACGCCCGTCGTGCCGAAATCGGGCGTCTTGCCGCCAAGCGCTACGACGCAGATGTCGTAGTCCAGAGTGCGGGCGGCCGCGAGCTCGCGCCCATCGGTGTCCGTCATGACGCCGAGCGTCACGCGCCTCGCATCGCGGTCGATTTCGACCACCTCGCCCTGCTCGAAATGGAAACCGCGAAGATTGGCGAGAAGGTAGAACGAGATCTCCGCCAGCGACGTCGCGACCGTGCCTGCCGCGACTTCGTGCAGGCGCGGCTTCCACACATGGGCAGGCTGGCGGTCGACCAGCACTGTCTCGAAGTCGCCCTGCCGTGCGATCTGCGAGGCGAGTTCCAGTCCACCGGACCCACCGCCGAGGACTAGGATCCGGGGCTTTCCGGCGCGCGACTTGTCCTGCAACGGCGCTGCGGTCACGAGAAGAGGTTCGGGAAGAGACCGACGAGCCCGATGAAGATCAGGTAGAGCGCCACGATGATGTTGAGCAGGCGCGGGATCACGAGGATCAGGATGCCGGCGATCAGGGCGACGATCGGCTGGATGGCGACGATTTCCATGTCAGTGCTCCATTGGGGCTGGGCGGACGGTCAGCCCATGTACCAGCCATGGCTGGGGATGATGGACTGGCCCGTCAGCGCGTTGGAGCCGAAGCCGGCGAGAAAAACCGCGATTTCGGACACGTCCTCGACCGTCGTGAACTCCGCGTCGACCGTGCGGCCCAGCATCACCTTCTCCACCACGTCCTTCTCGGAAATGCCGAGGTCGCGCGCCTGTTCCGGGATCTGCTTCTCGACGAGCGGCGTCTTCACGAAGCCGGGGCAGATGATGTTGGAGCGTACGCCGTGCTTGCCGCCTTCCTTCGCCATCACCCTGCACAGGCCGAGAATGCCGTGCTTGGCCGCGACATAGGCACTCTTCAACGCCGACGGCTCGTGGCTGTGCACAGAGCCCATGTAGATCAGTGAGCCCGACTTCTGCGGATACATGTGCCTCACGCAGGCCTTGGTGAGTAGGAACGAGCCATGGAGATGGATGTCCACCACCTTGCGAAACTCTTCGAAGGGAAAGTCCTCGATCGGGTGGACGATCTGGATGCCGGCGTTCGCCACCATCGTGTCGATGCGACCGAAGCGCTTCACGGTCTCCTCGACGCCGGCGTTCACGGCCGCCTCGTCGGTGACGTCCATCGTCAGGCCGATCGCGTTGGTGCCGATCTCGTCGGCAGCGGCGCGGGCCGCCTCGCCGTTGAGGTCGGCGATCGCCACGCGCGCGCCCTCGGCGGCGTAGTGTTTCGCGATGGCCTTCCCGATGCCCGATGCCGCGCCGGTGACGATGGCGACATTGCCTTCAAGCCGCATGTTCCTGCCTCTTCTGGTGCCGCTGCAACGCGGCAGAAGATATGGCGCGGCGGGCGCGCGGCCATACCCACTGCATCGGCACTGGAGCGACCTATGCGTGTTCGAGAGGACGCGTGGCGCTCTAAAGAGAAAGGCGGCCGACGGCCGCCTTCGATTTCGCGTCGCCTGAATGCCTCAGGCGTCCTTGGTGCTTTCGTCCGGCACGCCGGGCTTGGGCGAGAGGCCCGGCTTGGCGCCGCCCTTGGAGACGCCGACCATCGCGGGGCGCAGCACGCGCTCGCCGATGGCGTAGCCATCCTGCACCACTTGGACGACGGTGCCGGCGGGGATGCTCCCGTCCGGGACCTCGAACATGGCCTGATGGAAATTCGGATCGAAACGCTGGCCCTGCGGCTCGAGCTTCTTCACGCCGTGGCGCTCCAGCGAGGAGAGCATCGAGCGGCCGGTCATCTCGACCCCCTCGACGAGCGCGGCATAGCCGGGATCGCCGGTCTCGTGCGCATCCTTGGGCAAAGCGGCGAGGGCCCGGTCGAGATTGTCGGCGACGGCCAGCATGTCCCGCGCGAAATTGGCGACCGCGAACTGGCGGGCGTCCTTGATCTCGCGCTCGGTGCGCCGCCGCAGGTTCTCCATGTCGGCTGCGAGGCGCAGGAGGCGGTCCTTCACGTCGGCGTTCTCGGCCTCGAGCTCGGCAATGCGCGCCCGGTCTGCCTCCGCCGCGCCCTCGGCCCACGCGCCGGCTTCGCCGGTGGCGGCCTCTTCGCCCGCCTGGCGCGCGCCCTCGGTCGCCATCGGCTCGCCCGTTTCGGCCTGATGGTCGGGGCGCTGGCTGTTCCGAATGTCGCTCGTCGTCATCGCGTCAGGAAACTCCGCTTGTGTCGTCCCGCGTCTTGGGCGCCGGTCGGTTCTGTCCGGGCGTTCGGGAGCGGGGCGTGATGATTTTCGTCCCCGATATCGAACGCGCAACGACCGAAATCAAGGCCGCGATGGGGGACGACCGGGCGCGCCGCCCTCGCCGAGTAGACGCGAGACGAGACGGGCGGTGTAGTCGACCATCGGCACGATGCGCCGATAGTTCAGCCGCGTCGGCCCGATGACGCCGACAGCCCCGACAACGCGCTCGGCGCCGTCCGTATAGGGCGCGATGACCAGGGAGGAGCCGGACAGGGAGAAGAGCTTGTTCTCCGAGCCGATGAAGATGCGAACCCCGTTGCCCGTCTCGGCGAGGTCGAGGAGTTCCACGATGGAGTTCTGCGTCTCCAGATCGTCGAACAGGTGCCGCAGCCGTTCGAGATCCTCGCTTGCCGTGACATTCTCCAGAAGGTTGGCGCGCCCGCGGACGATGAGCCGGGAGGGCTGACCCTGCGCCGCCCCGGACCAGACCGCGAGGCCGGCCTCCACGAGTTCGCGCGACAGCGCGTCGAGAGCGCTCGCCGTCTCGACCTTCATCGTCTCGACGCTGGCACGCGCCTCGCCGATGGTGCGCCCGACGACATGGGCGTTGAGGAAATTGCCGGCCTCCACGAGCTGCGAGGCGGTGACGCCGGCCGGCAGTTCGACGATGCGGTTCTCGACGTCGCCGTTCTCGCCGACGAGGACGGCGAGCGCCCTTGTCGGCTCCAACCGGATGAACTCGATGTGCTTCAGCCGAAGGTCGGACTTGGCGGTGACCACCAGGCCGGCCCCGCGCGACAGCCCGGAGAGAAGCTGGCTCGCCTCTGTGAGCAGTGTCTCGACACCGCGCCCGTCGCCCATCGCGCGGGCCTTCTCCTCGATCTCGTCGCGCTCGCCCGGACCCATATCGCCGGTTTCCAGGAAGGCGTCGACGAAGAAGCGAAGGCCGGTCTCCGTCGGCAGGCGGCCGGCCGAGACGTGCGGTGCGTAGATGAGGCCGAGCTGCTCGAGATCGCTCATCACGTTGCGGATCGAGGCCGGCGAGAGCGCGGTCGACAGGAGGCGCGAAAGGTTGCGCGAGCCCACCGGCTCGCCCGATTCCAGATAGGTGTCGACGATCAGCCGAAAGATCTCGCGCGCGCGCTCATCCAGCGGGTGAGGCGCCGCGAGCCCTGCCAGCCTGTTGTGATTGCCCGAAAACTGCGCCGTGAACGCCATGACCAGACTATAGGAACGCCGTGCCCCGGCGCCAAGCGCGCAAGGTAACGCAATTCCTTTGCCCACAGCGGCGTGAAGCGTTAAGGAGCGCCCATCCCGGACCCGAAAGATCGAAGCGAGACCCTTATGCGGCCTTCCAAACGCGCCAGCGACCAATTGCGCGACGTGTCCCTCGAGCGGGGCTTCTCGCGCCACGCGGAAGGCTCCTGCCTCGTCAAGTTCGGCGACACGCACGTCCTGTGCACGGCGAGCCTCGAGGAGCGCGTGCCGGGATGGCTGAAGAATTCCGGTCGCGGCTGGGTGACGGCCGAGTACGGCATGCTGCCGCGCGCCACGCACGAGCGCATGCGCCGCGAGGCCTCATCCGGCAAGCAGTCCGGCCGCACGCAGGAGATCCAGCGCCTGATCGGCCGCTCCCTGCGCGCCGTGGTCGATCTCGAAGCGCTCGGCGAGCGCCAGATCTCGCTCGACTGCGACGTCCTGCAGGCCGATGGCGGCACGCGCACGGCCTCCATCACGGGCGCCTTCGTCGCGCTGGCGGACTGTCTTGCGTGGATGGAGACCCGCGGCATGGTCAAGCGCGATAGGGTCCTGAAGGACCACGTCGCCGCCATCTCCTGCGGCATCCACGACGGCACGCCGGTGCTCGATCTCGACTATCTGGAGGATTCCTCTGCCGGCACCGACGCCAATTTCGTCATGACCGGGCGGGGCGGCATCGTGGAGATCCAGGGCACGGCCGAGGGCGAGCCCTTCTCGGAGGCCGAGCTGCAGGCGCTCCTCGGCCTCGCCAAGGCCGGCATCGCGACGCTGGTGGACAAGCAGCGCGAGGCGCTCGCGCAAGGCTGAGGCTATTTCGAGGAGCGACAACGCTTCTCGTGGAACGGACGGACGACATGACGCTTCTCGATCCCGAGGCCGGGCCGCTACTCGTGGCGAGCCACAACGCCGGCAAGATCGCCGAATTCCGCGATCTTCTCGGGCCGCTCGGCTTCGAGGTCGTCTCGGCGGCCGACAAGGGCCTGCCCGAGCCCGAGGAGACCGGCTCGACCTTCGAGGAGAACGCGCAGATCAAGGCGCTGGCCGCGGCCCGCGCGACGGGCCTTGCCGCTCTGTCGGACGATTCCGGCCTCGCGGTCGATGCGCTCAGCGGCGATCCCGGCATCTATTCGGCCCGCTGGGCCGGGCCGAACAAGGACTTTGCCAGGGCGATGGCGCAGGTGAACGAGAAGCTCGAACGCTCCGCCGACCGCACCGGCCGCTTCGTCGCCGTCCTGTGTCTCGCGACCCCGGACGGCGCGACGCGCCTTTTCCGTGGCGAGATCGAGGGAACGCTCGTCTGGCCGCCACGCGGCGCGCTCGGGTTCGGCTACGATCCGATGTTCCGGCCGGAAGGCCAAGAGCGCACCTTCGGCGAGATGAGCGCGGAGGAGAAGCACGGCTGGGCGCCCGGACAGGCGCACGCTCTCTCGCATCGCGCCCGCGCCTTTCGGCTCTTCGCGAAGGAGGCGCTCGGCGTCTCATGAACGCGCACACGGGCAAGCTGACGGCGATCCGTCCTTTCACGCCGCCAGCCGGCGATCCGGGCTTCGGCGTCTACGTCCACTGGCCGTTCTGCGCGGCCAAATGCCCCTATTGCGACTTCAATTCCCACGTTCGCCACCAGCCGGTGGACCAGAAGCGCTACGTCGCCGCCTTCGCGCGCGAGATCGCCGAGATGGCGCGCCGCTCGCCCGGCCAGCGCGTGACGTCGATCTTCCTCGGCGGCGGCACGCCCTCGCTGATGGAGCCGGGAACGGTCGCCGCCATCCTCGAGGCCGTTGCCGCCAACTGGACCGTGGAGGACGGGGCGGAGATCACGCTGGAGGCCAATCCCTCCTCGGTGGAGGCGGAGCGCTTTCGCGGCTATCGCGCGGCCGGCGTCAACCGCGTCTCTCTCGGCGTGCAGGCGCTCAACGATCCCGACCTGCGGCGTCTCGGCCGGCTGCATGACGTCGATCAGGCGCTCGGCGCCATCAGGCTCGCGCGAGAGATTTTCCCGCGTCTCTCCTTCGACCTGATCTACGCGCGCCCCGACCAGACGGTGGAGGCCTGGGAGACCGAGCTTTCCCGCGCGATGGATCTGGCCGCCGACCATCTCTCTCTCTACCAGCTGACGATCGAGGAAGGCACCGCCTTCTACGCCCTGCACAAGGCGGGCAAGCTCGTCGTGCCGGACGGCGACCTTTCGGCCGATCTCTACGAGGCGACGCAGCGCCTGACGGCGGCGCGTGGCCTGCCGGCCTACGAGATTTCCAACCACGCGGTGCCGGGCGCGGAATCGCGCCACAACCTCACCTACTGGCGCTATGGCTTGTATGCCGGCATCGGCCCCGGTGCGCACGGCCGCCTCGAGGGCGCGGACGGGCTGCGCCACGCGCTCTCCAACGAGAAGCATCCCGAGACTTGGCTGAAGATGGTCGAGGACTGGGACGCGGGCATCGCCGACGACGAGCCGCTGGGCCCTTCGGAGCAGGCCGACGAGATGCTGCTGATGGGTTTGCGGCTCGTGGAAGGGCTCGACCTCAAGCGCTGGCGTTCGCTGACGGGGCGCGACGTCGATCCCGTCGTCGAGGCCGATCTCAAACGTCACGGCATGATCGAACGCCTTGGCCGGGACCGCATCCGCGCGACGCCAGCCGGCATGCTGGTGCTGGACGCCGTCGTGGCGGATCTGGCGTGAGCTTTGTCTTCTATGGGGGCGCGGCGCTCGCCGAGATCGCCGGCTGCTTCGCCTTCTGGGCATGGTGGCGGCAGGGCGCCTCGATCCTGTGGCTGGCGCCCGGAATGGCGGCGCTCGCCCTTTTCGCCTTCCTTTTGACGCAGGTCGACGCCGCCCATGCGGGCCGCGCCTATGCCGCCTATGGCGGGGTCTATATCCTTGCATCCCTGATGTGGCTCTGGCTCGTGGAGCGCGCCATGCCCGATCGCTTCGACCTCGCCGGAACGGCGCTCTGCCTCGTCGGCGCCGCCGTCATCCTCTGGGCGCCCCGCCCGGCATGAGCGAGGCGCGTCCTCCTTCCTTCCTGCTTCGCGGGCAATCCGTGCCGGCCCCGCGCCCCGCGCCGGGCCTCTATCTCGTCGCGACGCCCATCGGAAACCTCTCGGACATCACGCTGCGGGCGCTGGAGGTCCTGGCCGGCGCCGACATCCTGGCCTGCGAGGATACGCGTGTCACCGCCAAGCTCCTGCAGCGTTTCGCCATCGACCGGCGGCCCGTCTCCTATCACGAGCACAACGAGGCGGCAGCCGGCGAGGCGCTGTTGGCCGAGTTGACGGCCGGCAAGTCGGTCGCGCTGGCATCGGATGCCGGCACGCCCCTCGTTTCCGATCCCGGCTTCCGGCTCGTCGAGCGTGCGCTGGAGGCGGGGATCGCTGTCGTGCCCGTGCCGGGCGCCTCCGCCCCGTTGGCCGCGCTCCTCGCCAGCGGCCTGCCGTCAGACGCCTTCTTCTTCGCCGGCTTCCTGCCGAGCAAGGAGACGGCGCGGCGCAAACGCCTGGAAGCGCTGGCACGCGTGCCGGGCACGCTGATCTTCTTCGAATCGCCCAATCGCGTCGCCGCCGGCCTTCATGACATGGCCGGCGTCCTCGGCGACCGTCCCGCGGCTGTCTGCCGCGAACTGACGAAGATGCACGAGACCGTCTATCGCGGCGCCCTGTCCGAACTCGCCGCCGCCTTCGACGCTATGGAGCGCGTGCGCGGAGAGATCGTCGTCTGCGTCGGCCCGCCGGCCGCCGAGGAAGCTGCGGAGGGCGCCGACGCCGAGGCGATCCTCGCCGGGCTTCTGGCCGAGATGAAGCCCGCGCAGGCTGCCGCCGAGGCCGTGAGGCTTACGGGGCTGCCCAAGCGCGAGCTCTACGCCATGGCACTCGCGCTGAAGGCGAAGGATTGAAGGCCGGCGCCGATCGACGGCGACGCTTCTTCGCCAAGGGGCATCGTGCGGAACGTCTTGCCGCCTGGGCGTTGCGCCTGAAGGGCTATCGCATCATCGAAATGCGACACCGCACCTCGCTCGGCGAGATCGACCTCGTCGCCCGGCGCGGCTCGACGGTGGCGATCGTCGAGGTCAAGGCGCGCGGCAGCCTCGCCTTGGCGATCGATGCCGTGACGCCCGCCTCACGCAGGCGCATCGAGGCTGCGGCCGATCTCTGGCTTGCGCGCCAACCGGATGCCCACCACATATCCCTCCGCTTCGATATCGTCGCAGTCCTGCCGCGCCGTTGGCCCCGCCATCTGGCCGGCGCGTGGGAACCGCGCCCCTGAGCGAGCGTTGTTACGCCGCATCTCCATCGAAGGCACAATGGCGCGACGGTCGATCGCGGCCCACGGCAAGCATTCATCGGCCCCAACCCGAGGCATCAGGCGCAGCACGCCGTCCGACGATCGGACCGCCGCCTCATCTTTCCGAGATCAAGACCCATGTCGGTCAGCCCCCTTCTCGCCACGGACGATGCATCGTCCGAACGGCCGAGCTTCGCCGCGCTCACGCTCGGCTCCATCGGTGTCGTCTACGGCGACATCGGCACCAGCCCTCTCTACGCCTTGCGTGAATCGCTCCTGCACGCGGCCGAGGACGGCATATCGCAGGCGGAGGTGATCGGCGTCGTCTCGCTGCTCCTCTGGACGCTGACGATCGTCGTCTCGCTGAAATACGTCGCCCTCATCTTGAAGGCCGACAACAACGGCGAGGGCGGCGTCCTGACGCTGCTGGCGCTCGCGCAGCGCTACGCCGGCCGCTCCACGGCGCTTCTGGCCGTCGGCATGGTCGCGGCCTCGCTCTTCTACGGCGATGCGCTGATCACCCCGGCCATTTCGGTTCTGTCGGCGATGGAAGGCCTCAAGCTCGTCTCACCGCAGGTCGGCGCCTGGGCGTTGCCGCTGACGCTCGTCATCCTCACCGCGCTTTTTGCCGCGCAGGCCTATGGCACGGCGCATATCGCGCGGCTGTTCGGCCCGATCACCCTTCTCTGGTTCGTGGTACTGGCGGGGCTCGGGCTCTGGCACATCTTCGACGCGCCGCAGATCCTGGCGGCCGTCAACCCGCTGGCGGCGCTCTCCTTCGTGCGCGAGCACGGGCTCGTCTCGCTCGCCATCCTCGGCACGGTCTTCCTCGCCGTCACGGGCGCCGAAGCCCTCTATGCCGATCTCGGCCATTTCGGGCGCGGGCCGATCCGACTCGCCTGGAGCACGGTGGTGTTCCCGGCGCTCGCGCTCAACTATCTGGGGCAGGGGGCGCTGATCCTGTCGCAGCCGCAGGCGCTGGAGAACCCGTTCTACCTCCTCGCCCCGGCCTCCATGCTGCTTCCGCTCGTCGTGCTCGCCACGATGGCGACGGTGATCGCCGCGCAGGCCGTCATCACCGGCGCCTTCTCGCTCACCCATCAGGCGGTGCAGCTCGGCCTCCTGCCCCGCATGGAGGTGCGCCACACCTCGGCCGAGCATGTCGGCCAGATCTACATCCCGAAGGTCAACCTCCTCCTCTTCCTCGGCGTGATCGCGCTGGTGCTCTTCTTCGGAACGTCGAGCGAGCTGGCCGGGGCGTACGGCATTGCCGTCGCCGGCAACATGCTGGCGACGTCGATCCTCGCCATCGTCGTGTTCCGCCGTGCCTGGAACTGGTCCTCCCTGCGCATCGCCGCCGTGATGGTGCCGATCGTGGCGCTGGAGTTCGTCTTCTTCGGTGCCAATCTCACGAAGTTCGTCGCCGGCGGCTACGTGCCCGTCGGCCTCGCGCTGGTGCTGCTTCTGGCGATGGGCACCTTCGTGCGCGGCACGCGCCTCGTCCAGGAGAAGGCCGCGCGCGATGCGGTGCCGCTGGAGGAACTGTGCGCGATGCTCCGGCGCTCCAAGCCCGCGACGGCGCCCGGAACCGCAGTCTTCATGTCGGGCGATCCCTTGATCGCCCCGTCCTCGCTCCTGCACAACATCAAGCACAACGGCGTGCTGCACGAGCAGAATTGGATCCTGACGGTCAAGACGGCCAACAAGCCGCGCGTCTCCGCCGAGCACCGCCTCCTGATCGAGCCGATCGACGACCGCTTCAAGCGCGTGACCGTCACCTTCGGCTACATGGAGGAGCCGAACGTGCCGGCCGCGCTCGCGCTCGCCAAGCGCCAGGGGCTGAAGTTCGAGATCATGCAGACCTCGTTCTTCCTGTCGCGCCGCTCGCTGCGCGCGCTCGCCCACCGCGGCATGCCGAACTGGCAGGATCGGCTCTACATCGCGCTCTACAGGCAGGTGGCCGATGCCACGCAGTTCTACCGCCTGCCGACCAACCGCGTCGTGGAGATGGGCCAGCAGCTCGCGATCTGACTTGCGGCAGCCGGCGCGCTTGAGTACCGCAAGGGCCAGCATCGCGCAGCGAAGGACGTGAAGTCATGGCTTTGAAGGTCGCGGTCCAGATGGACCATGTCTCCTCGATCACCATCAAGGGCGATTCGACCTTCGCCCTGTGCCTCGAGGCCGAGCGCCGGGGGCACGAGCTCTTTCACTATACGCCCGATCGCCTGACCTTCCGCGACGGCGTCGTCTCGGCGCGGGTCGAGGCGATGAACCTCCGTGAGGAACAGGGAAAGCACTTCACGCTGGGCGAGCCCGCGCGCGTCGACCTCTCGACGATGGACGTGGTGCTGTTGCGCCAGGACCCGCCCTTCGACATGAACTACATCACCTCGACGCACCTCCTGGAGCGCATCCACCCGAAGACGCTCGTGGTCAACGACCCGGCCTGGGTGCGCAACATGCCCGAGAAGATCTTCGTCACCGAGTTCACCGACCTGATGCCGGAAACGCTGATCACCAAGGATCCGGCGGAGGTCGCTGCCTTCCGCGCCGAGCACGGTGAGATCGTGATGAAGCCGCTCTACGGCAATGGCGGCGCCGGCGTCTTCCACCTGACGCGCGAGGACCGCAACCTCACCTCCTTCATGGAAACCTTCGCGCTCCTGTTCCGGGAGCCCTTCATCGTCCAGCGCTACCTGAAGGACGTGCGGAAGGGCGACAAGCGCATCATCCTCATCGATGGCGAGCCGGTCGGGGCGATCAACCGCGTGCCGGCGGAGACCGATGCGCGATCCAACATGCATGTCGGCGGGCGCGCTGAGGCGACCGAGCTGACGGCCCGCGAGCGCGAGATCTGCGAGCGCATCGGCCCCGCCCTCAAGGAACGAGGCCAGATTTTCGTCGGGATCGACGTGATCGGCGACTATCTGACCGAGATCAACGTCACCTCCCCGACCGGCATCCGCGAGGTCAAGCGCTTCGGCGGGGCCGATATCGCTGCGCTGTTCTGGGATGCGGTCGAGGCGAAGCGCTGACGGGCCTCCTCGATCGTCTGAACGCCGGCTGAACGCTGCGTTCGGCAACCGTTCGGGCAGGGCGTGGTTTTTCTCGGGTCACGGATCAACGCTTCGTCCCCGAAGGAGACGTAACCCCATGTCGAAGACCTTCCTGCGCCCGCTCCTGATTGTCGGCGCACTGCTCGTTCCGGCCGTGGCATCCGCCGCCCCAGCCGTCGCCACCACCAACGTCAATCTGCGCTCCGGGCCCTCCACCGCCTATCCAGCCGTCGATGTCGTGCGCGGTGGTGCCAGCGTGAACGTGCACGGGTGCCTGTCCAACCGCTCCTGGTGCGACGTCACCTATGCCGGCCTGCGCGGCTGGATGTCGTCCAACTACCTCGCCCAGTCCTACGGCGGCACCCGCTACACCGGCACGCGGGTCGTCGAGCGGTTCAATGCGCCCGTCATCTCCTTCCAGTTCGGCAATTACTGGGACAACCACTATCGTGGGCGCTCCTTCTACCGCGACCGTGATCGCTATCGCGGCCTCGATCGCGGCGATGTCCGACGCGAGGTCCGCGAAGACCGCCGTGACTGGCGTGATGAGCGCCGCGATGATCGCCGTGACTGGCGCGACGACCGCCGGGACGACCGTCGTGACTGGCGGGAGGATCGCCGGGACGATCGCCGTGACTGGCGCGCCGACCGGCGTGACGACCGGCGCGATGATCGTCGGGACTATCGCGATGACCGACGTGAAGATCGGCGCGACGGCCGTCGCCTCGGCCCCAACGAGGTCGTGATCGAGGGGCGCATCAACTGACACGCGGCCATTAACAGAGCGATAACCTCTCGAGCGGCCGGATCGCGAGAAGCGATTCGGCCGCTTTTTGTTCGCTTTGCGTTCTTGTCCTCCGGTTGTGCTGCTGCTAACAGTTCGCGTTCAGAGTGTGTTGGACGGCGGCGTCTGCCCAGACAGGATGTCGAATCATGGTCGCTCGGGTCACCACGGTCGCGTTTCAGGGCATCGACGCCGTGCGGGTCGACGTGCAGGTTATGGTCGCGCCGGGCCGCGTCGGCATGCAGATCGTGGGCCTGGCAGACAAGGCCGTCGCCGAGAGCCGGGAGCGGGTGCAGGCCGCGCTTCATGCGTCCGGGCTCGCAATGCCGCCCAAGCGCGTGACGGTCAACCTCGCGCCGGCCGATCTGCCGAAGGAAGGCTCGCACTACGATCTTCCGATCGCGCTGGGCCTGATGGCGGCGCTCGGTGCACTTCCTTCGGACGCGCTGGCCGGCTTCGTTGTTCTCGGTGAGCTGTCGCTGGACGGCACGATCGCCCCGGTCGCCGGAGCGCTCCCGGCGGCGATGGCCGCCAACGCGATGGAGATGGGCCTTCTGTGCCCCGCAGCCTGCGGCCCGGAAGCGGCGTGGGCGAGCGCGGAGATGGAGATCCTCGCGCCGCGCAGCCTCATCCAGCTCGCCAACCACTTTCGCGGCACGCAGGTGTTGTCCCGGCCGCAGGCGGCGGTGAAGGTCGCGGCCGAAGGGCTGCCGGACCTTGCCGACATCCGCGGGCAGGCCGGGGCGCGGCGCGCCTTGGAGGTGGCGGCCGCCGGCGGCCACAATCTCCTGATGTCGGGCCCGCCGGGCTCGGGCAAGTCGATGCTGGCGGCGCGCCTGCCCTCGATCCTGCCGGCGCTTTCGCCGGCCGAGTTGCTGGAGGTCTCGACCATCGCTTCCATTTCGGGCGAGCTGGCGGGCGGGCGGCTAACCGACCGCCGGCCCTTCCGCGCCCCGCATCATTCGGCTTCGATGGCGGCGATGGTGGGCGGGGGCCTGCGGGTGCGGCCGGGCGAGGTTTCCCTGGCCCATCGCGGTGTTCTCTTTCTCGACGAGTTTCCCGAGTTCACGCCGGCCGTCCTCGATTCGCTGCGCCAGCCCTTGGAAAGCGGACAGAGCGTGATCGCGCGCGCCAATCATCACGTCACCTATCCCGCGCGCTTCCAGCTCGTCGCGGCGATGAACCCCTGCCGTTGCGGCATGGCGGGTGAGCCCGGCCATACCTGCGCGCGGGGTCCGCGCTGCCAGACGGACTATCAGGCACGCATCTCCGGCCCGCTGCTCGACCGGATCGATCTGCGCGTCGAAGTGCCGGCCGTGAGCGCGTCCGATCTGATGCGCCCGGCAACGGCGTCCGAGAGCTCCGCGGCGGTGAAGGCGCGGGTGGAGCGGGCGCGCGCGATGCAGATGGAGCGCTATACGACGCTCGGCCTTCCCGGTGTCGGGCTCAACGCCGAGTGCCCGTCGGCGGCGGTGGAGACGGTGGCCGAACTCGACGAGGGCGGTGCGGCGCTATTGCGCGAGGCGGCGGACAAGGCGCGCTTTTCGGCTCGGGCCTATCACCGCATCCTCAAGGTGGCGCGGACGCTTGCCGATCTCGAAGCGAGTGACATCGTCCGAAGCGTTCATCTGGCCGAGGCGATCGCCTACCGCATGGCGGGTGAGGCGTCGGGCGTGCGAGCTGTTGCCGATCTCGAAACGGCCTGACCGTCGGCGCAAAAGTCCCGCCTAGGACGGAGGGCTCAGGTCGCCGAATGGCGCAGATCCGCGGTGATGACGCCCATGGTGCGGGCATCCTCCTCGTGGCCGGCTTCGCGCCAAGGCTCGGCGAGACCCGCCTCGTACCATTCGCGCATCGAGGGCAGCGCGAGCAGCCGCTCCACATAGGCGGCCGAAGGCGCGGAAAGCTCGAGCCCGTAGGTCTGAACCCGGAAGGCGACGGGCGCGAAGAAGGCGTCGGCGGCCGTGAAGCCGTCGCCCGCCAGGAACGGGCCGCCGAAGCGTTCGAGGCCTGTCGCGAAAATCTCGTCGACGCGCGCGATGTCGCGCAGGAGGGCCTTGGGGCGCGACTCGAGGCGGATGCGCAGCCCGGCATTGAAGGTGCAGCGCGCCCGTAGGGCCTCGAGGCCCGAATGCATTTCGGCCGCGACAGAGCGGGCGTAAGCTCGCGCCTCGCGCCCCGCCGGCCACACGCGCGGGTTCTGCTCGGCGAGATATTCGGCGATGGCGAGCGAGTCCCAGACGGTCAGCGCGCCGTCGACGAGGCATGGCACGCGGCCGTTCGGCGAAAAGGCGCGGAAGCTCTTCCAGCTGTCGGCCTCGAAGGGGACGAGCACCTCGTCGAAGTCGAAGCCGAGTTCGCGCATCAGCACCCAAGGGCGCAGCGACCAGGAGGAGTAGTTCTTGTTCGCGATATAGAGCTTGCGCATGCCGCCTTCCTCATCTGCCGACGTCGCGCGCCCCGGCCGCGCGACGGCTGTCCGATTTCACTCCGGCCGAGGGCCTGTCGTCGTTTCAGCCATCCGGTACGGACCCTGGGCGACGGCCCGACGCCGTCGTCATCCGCCGTTGAGCAGCCGCGCGGCTTGCGGAATCTTCGCGAGCGGCTGCATCGGCCGTGGGCCGATCTGCGCGATGATGTGGCCGGCCGCGACGGCGCCGAGCGCGGCCGAGCGCGCATCGTCGAGGCCCATCGTGTAGCCCCGCAGGAAACCGGCGGCGAACAGATCGCCTGCGCCGGTGGTGTCGACCACGGTCTCGACGCGCGTCGCCTCGAAGGTCTGGCGCTCCGCGCCTCTCACGACGACGCAGCCCTTCTCGGAGCGGGTGACGACGGCAAGTCGCTTCGTGTCCTGCCCGATGCGCACGAGCGCATCGTCGAGATCGTCCGTCTCGTAGAGCGCGAGCGCCTCGGCCTCGTTGGCGAAGACGATGTCGACGGTGCCGGAACGCATGAGTTCGAGAAATTCGCCGCGATAACGATCGACGCAGAAGGAATCCGACAGCGTCATTGCCACTTCGTTGCCTGCGTCGTGGGCGATCGTCGCCGCCTTCACGATCGCGTCCTTGGCGCGCGGAGGATCCCAGAGATAGCCCTCGAAATAGGTGACCTTCGCCGCCGCCACGAGCGTCTCGTCGATGTCCTCGGGGCCGAGTTCCACGCAGGCGCCGAGATAGGTGCTCATCGAGCGCTCGCCGTCCGGCGTGACGAGGATCATGCAGCGTGCCGTCGGCGGCTCACCCGACAGCGGCGCGGTCTCGTAGCGCACGCCGAGCGAGCGGATGTCGTGAGCGAAGATTTCGCCCAGCGAGTCGCTCGAGACCTTGCCGATATAGGCGCCCGTGCCGCCGAGGCTGACGAGCCCCGCGACGGTGTTGCCGGCCGAACCGCCCGACATCTCGACCGCCGGCCCCATCGCCTCGTAGAGGGACACCGCGCGCTCCGCGTCGATCAGCGTCATCGCGCTCTTCTCGACGGCAAGGCGAAGGAGCGCCTCGTCCTCGACGCGTGAGATGACATCGACGATGGCGTTGCCGATGGTGAGAACGTCGTACTGGCTCATGCGGCGATCGATCCGTGCTCTTTGCGCTTGTCTGGCTCTACCCGGCCCGACGGAAAAACGCGAGGCGCGCCGACGCGATTGCTGGGTCGGAGGCACTATCCTATCTGGGTGGGGACACGGAGAGACCATGATGATCTTCACCTCGGCACGGCTTGCCCTTTCGAACCTCTTCTCGCGCCCTTTCCGCTCGGCGCTCTGGAAGATGCTGGGGCTGACGATCGTGGCGCTGATCGCACTATGGTTCGCGGTGCGCTGGGTCTTCGCCACCGTCGCGATCCCGTTCTTCGCCGGTTTCACGCCGGATATGCCGGCCTGGGTCGACAATGCCGGTGTCTTCGCCGGGGTCGCAGCGTCCATTGCGCTGGCCTTTCTGCTCGCCTTCCTGATCGCGCCGGTGTCCTCGCTGATCGCGGGCTTCTTCCTCGACGACGTCGCCGACGTCGTCGAACGCGAGCACTATCCGCAGATGCCGCAGGGCCGCGCGATGGATTTCCTGCCGGGGCTCGTCCTGTCGCTGAAGTTCTTCGGCATCGTCATCCTCGGCAATCTTCTCGCCTTCGCACTCCTCTGGGTGCCCTTCGTCAATATTGCCGCCTTCTTCGTGATCAACGGCTATCTGCTCGGCCGCGAATATTTCGAGTTCGCGGCGCTGCGCTACCGGCCGGAGGAGAACGCCAAGGCCCTGCGGGCACGCTACGGCGCGAGCGTGATGATCGCTGGGCTCCTCATCGCGGCGTTCCTCGCCGTGCCGATCCTCAATCTTCTCACTCCGCTCTTCGCTGCCGCCTTCATGGTGCATCTGCACCAGCGCGTGACACAGAAGGAGGGCGGGCTGACCCTCAATCCGCCGGCAGGAGCGGGCGTGCCTGCGGACCCGCGCCCGTGACGGGCAGCGCCTGAAGCCGGGCGGGGATGTCCGTCGTCTTCTCATCGGCCTTGCAGAGGTCGGCGATGATGCAGGCCGGGCATTCGGGCTTTCGCGCCTTGCACACGTAGCGGCCGTGCAGGATCAGCCAGTGATGGGCGTGCCGCAGGAACCCGCCTGGGATGATTTTCAGGAAGTTTCGCTCCACTTCCTCGGGCGTCTTGCCGGGAGCGATCTTCAGACGGTTGCCGATCCGAAAGATATGCGTGTCGACCGCCAGCGTCTCTTCGCCGAACGCAGTGTTGAGGACGACGTTTGCAGTCTTCCGGCCGACGCCGGGCAGCGCCTCGAGTGCCTCTCGCCCGCGCGGCACTTCGCCGCCGTGTTCCTCGACCAGCTTTTTCGCCAGCGCCGCGACGTTCTTTGCCTTGTTGCGATAAAGACCGATCGACTTGATCTCCTCCCGGATTTCATCTTCGCCGAGCGCAGCCATTGCCTGCGCATTGTCGGCCCGCGCGAAGAGGCCCCGTGTCGCGCGGTTGACGCCCGCATCCGTCGCCTGTGCCGAAAGCACGACGGCGATGAGCAGCGTGAAGGCGTCGGTATGCATGAGCTCGGGCTGCGGCTCGGGGCGCTGCACGGCAAAGCGCCGGAAGATTTCGGCGATCTCGTCCGCCGTGTAAGGGATGCGCGGGCGCCGCGCCGCCGTCCTGCGGCGCACGGCCGATGCCACCTTGCGCTTCGTCGCTGCACCGCTCGCCGGCTTGCCCGCCGTCCCGCCTGCCTTGTCGGCCATTCTTTCGCCCGATCGTCCCGCTGCACTTTCTCGCCGAACGGGGATACAGTCGCCGCGGGCGGGAGGCAAAGGCGAGCTTGCCATGACGCATGATGACGACCCAGCGGCCGATCGGCCTATCTTCCGGGCGGTTCTGACGCCTCATCGTTCGCTCGGGCGCAAGGGCTTCAACCGGCTGATGATCGCGATGGCGCTCCTCAGCGTCTTCGTCGGCATCGCCTTCCTTTCGCAGGGCGCCTGGCCGATCGTCGGCTTCTTCGGGCTCGACGTCTTCATACTGTGGGTGGCGCTGCGTGCCAGCTATCGATCAGGCCGGGCGAGCGAGGAGGTGCGCGTTTCGCGCACCGAGCTCCGCATCCGCAAGACCTCGCCGGCCGGCAGGGTGACGGACACCACCTACAACCCCTTCTTCGCCCGGCTTCTCGTCTCCCGCCACCAGGCGGTGGGCGTTGCGGGCATCGCCGTGACGGGGGCGGGCCGCACGACGGAAGTGGGCGCCTTTCTGGAGCCGGATGCGCGACCCGGCTTCGCGCGCGAGTTCGGCAGAGCGCTCTCGCAGGCGCGGGCGGGCTGACGGCCGTTCGGCAGAGGAAATCGGGTGGCGCGGTGCCTCGCGATCCGCCACATCGAAGGGAAGAGACAGGGAGACGACCCCATGCGTCACGAATCCTTCGAGACAATTCGCCCGATGGACAGGCCCGAGAGCCAGCCGGACTACGCGCTCGTTCAGGGCGCGATCGAATACATCTCCACGCAGTATCGCGCCCAGCCGTCGCTGACCGAGATCGCCGGGGCGCTGAAGACCGGCGAGGCTGAACTCGAGACGGTGTTCCGGCGCTGGTCGGGTCTGACGCCGAAGGCCTTCCTGCAGGCGGTGACGCTCGACCACGCGCGCGGGCTGTTGGCGGGCGGCATGCCCCTGCTCGAAGCTTCGATGGAGGTGGGTCTTTCCGGCCCCTCGCGGCTGCACGATCTCTTCGTCAAGCACGAGGCGGCCTCGCCGGGCGCCTACAAGACGCGCGGCGCGGGACTGACTCTCTCCCACGGCTTTGCCGATTCGCCCTTCGGGCGCACGCTCGTCCTGTGGACGGAGCGTGGCGTGGCGGGCGTCGCCTTCTCCGATCCGGAAAAGGGTGGCGATGCGGCCGCGCTGGAAGACATGCGTCGCCGCTGGCCGCTGGCCGCCTATGTCGAGGATGCGGACGGGGCGGCCCCGCATGTCGCGCGGATCTTCGATCCCGACGCGTGGAACGCCCAGCGTCCACTGCGCATCGTCCTGATCGGCACGGATTTCGAAATCCGCGTCTGGGAGGCGCTGCTGTCGATCCCGGTCGGGCGGGCGACGACCTATTCCAGCATAGCGGGTTGCCTTGGCGTGCCGAGGGCCGCGCGCGCTGTCGGCGCGGCGGTCGGGCGCAACCCGATCTCCTTCGTGGTGCCGTGCCATCGCGTGGTCGGCAAGTCGGGCGCGCTGACCGGCTACCACTGGGGCCTGACGCGCAAGCGCGCGATGCTTGGCTGGGAGGCCGGTGTCCTCGCGCGAGGCTGATTGCGACGCTTCGCCCCGCTTCGAAGTCGTCAGCCGCCGCCTATCTTCGCCGCCTCTGCAGAAGGGGCAGGTGATGGATCGGCTGGACGAGGCGTCGGTGGAGGAAGTGTTTCGGCGCCTGCAGCGGCACATGCCGGGGCGCACGCCGACCGCGAAGGGGCCGAAGGATCAGGCAGACCCGTTCCGCGCCGTCGTCGCCTGCATCCTCTCGGCCCAAAGCCTCGACCGCAACACCGCGCTCGCGGCAGACCAGCTCTTCGCGAAGGCGCGCACGCCGGACGATCTCCTGGCGCTTCCCGAGCGCGAGATCGCCGAGGCGATCCGCCCCTGCGGCCTCTACAACATCAAGGCGCGAAACCTGAAGCGGCTGGCCGCGGCGCTCGTCGGGGAGCATGGCCGGACCGTGCCGCGAACGCGCGAGGGGTTGATGGCGCTGCCTGGCGTCGGACGCAAATGCGCCGACATCGTCATGGCCTTCACCTTCGACGCAGACGTGATCGCGGTCGACACGCATGTGAACCGGGTCTGCAATCGCCTCGGCCTGACGCAGGCCAGGAGCGCGGACGCGACCGCCGAACAACTGGAGGCACGCGCGCCGCGCTGGGCTTTGCGCGACGGGCATTTCTGGCTGATCCAGTTCGGCAAGGCGGTGTGCCTCTCGCGCCGCCCGCGCTGCGAGAACTGCTTTCTCGCCGATCTCTGCCTCTTCTACTCGGCGGTCGTGCGGGACTGATCGCGTTCGCGCGCGGCGCGGATCAGCTCGCCCAGCGCGTTCTCCATGCGGCGCAGATCCTCGGGCCGGGACAGGCGGTGGTCGCCGTCCGCCACCAGCGTCAGCGTCAGCCCGTCGCCCGGCAGATACGAGACGAGCTCCAGCGCGTGGGTGTGCGGCACATCCGCATCCTCCATGCCCTGGATGATGTGGATCGGGCAGCCGACGACGATCGGCTCGTCCATCACCGCCGCCTTGGAGCCGTCGTCGAGAAGCGCCTGCGTGTAGATGGTGGGTTCGGGGCCGTATTCGGAGGGGCGCGCGATGAAGCCGTCGCGCTCCAGCGAAACGCATTCGGCGCTCGTCAGCGAAGGTTCCACGAGGCGGGTGGTGAAGTCCGGCGCCGGGGCGAGGAGCAGGAGGCCGGCGAGCCGCGACGCGCCCTGTGCGCGCCAGTCGCGCGCGATGCGCAGCGCGATCCACGCGCCCATGGACGAGCCGACGAGGATCGCCGGCCCCTGCGTCCGGGCCTCGATGACGGACAGCGCGTCCTCGGTCCATTTCGAGATCGTGCCATCGCGGAACGCGCCGTCCGATTCGCCGTGGCCCGAATAGTCGAGGCGAAGGAAACCGAAGCCGTCGCGCGCGGCCAGCGCGGCGAGGTGCTCGGCCTTGGTCCCGCGCATGTCCGAGCCGTAACCGCCGAGCCAGACGACGGTGGGCGTCTTGCCCGCGACCTCCAGGAACGCCAACCGCTCTCCCTTGCCGTTTTCGTGAAATTGCGGCGGGATGCGGCTGTCGGACATGGGTGTCTCCTCATCGGAATGTCGCGCGCTGCGGCGGGGCGCATCGCAGCGCGCGAAAATAAGCCTTGGGCACGGGCGTGAATTCGTGTGCTCGCCGTGCTATATAGTGTGCTCTTTCGGATCGGCGCGGCGTCGTATGACCCCCGATTCCGCCCGCTGCGGCTGCTCCTGACAGGGGTTTCGCATCGGGCCGCATACATCGTCAACGTCAGGAGACAACGACCATTCGCAGACCATTTCGTGCGCCGCCGGCCCAGAAGGAAGGGCCGCGCTCCAACCGGGACATCCGCGTCCCGCTCGTCCAGCTCATCGATGCCGAAGGCCAGAACCTGGGGCAGGTTCCGACCGCCGATGCGCTCGCGATGGCCGAGGAAGCGGGCCTCGATCTCGTCGAGATCGTTCCGACGGCCAGTCCGCCCGTGTGCAAGATCCTCGATCTCGGCAAGCTGAAATACGAGAGCCAGAAGAAGGCGGCCGAGGCGCGCAAGCGCACCAAGACCATCGAGGTCAAAGAGATCAAGATGCGTCCCAACATCGACGATCACGACTACGAGACGAAGATGAAGGCCGTGCGCCGCTTCTTCGAAGAGGGCGATAAGGTGAAAGTCACCCTGCGCTTCCGTGGTCGCGAGATGGCGCACCAGGAACTTGGCATGCAGCTTCTCTCGCGGGTTCGCGAGGAGACGGCGGAGATCTCCAAGGTGGAGGCCGAGCCCAAGCTCGAAGGCCGCCAGATGATGATGGTGCTCGCCCCCCGGGGCTGAGCATCGTCCCGTCTGCCGGGCTGATCGCCGCGAGGGGCGCTTGCCCTTCTCACGGTTTTGCCGTAAAGGCCACCCGTCAACGAATGAGCCGGCCGGCAGGGCATGCCGTGGCGGCTCTTAACGCTGTCGACCGTTCCGAACCTTCCGTTCGCTTCCGCGCCTCATCGGCGCTGTCGGGTCGTGGCTCCTATCCAAGGAGAGCAAAATGCCCAAGATGAAGACCAAGGCGGCAGCCAAAAAGCGCTTCCGTTTCACCGCGACCGGTAAGGTCAAGGCGGGTGCCGCCGGCAAGCGCCACGGCATGATCAAACGCTCCAACGACTTCATCCGCAACGCGCGCGGGACGATGGTCCTCTCCGAGCCCGATGCGCGGATCGTCAAGGTCTACATGCCTTACAACCGCTGAGCGGCGACGGGCTTTTACGAGATTTAAGGAGCATCGATCATGGCACGCGTTAAGAGGGGCGTCACGTCCCACGCTAAGCACAAGAAGGTCCTGAAGGCTGCCAAGGGCTTTTACGGCCGCCGCAAGAACACGATCCGCGCCGCCAAGGCAGCCGTCGATCGTTCGAAGCAGTACGCCACGCGCGACCGCCGCAACAAGAAGCGCAACTTCCGCGCTCTGTGGGTGCAGCGCATCAACGCCGCCGTGCGTGAGCACGGCCTGACCTACGCCCGCTTCATCGACGGCCTGAACAAGGCCGGCATCGAGGTGGACCGCAAGGTGCTGTCGGACATCGCCATTCATGAGCCGGAGGCCTTCGCGGCCCTCGTGGAGCAGGCGAAGGGCGCACTGTCCTACATCAAGGACGGCCAGTTCCCGGGCGCCTATGAGCGCGCCGTCGGAGAGAAGAAGGCCGCCTGACTCGAAGGCGACACCTCTTCAGACATCAAAGCCCGCGCGGGGAGACCGGCGCGGGCTTTTCTACGTTAGAACAGGGGCTTGGCGGCCGCCAGCATCAGGAGCTGCCTCGCCGCGACCGCGATCGACGTCGCTCGCCAAATGCGCGGGGAGCGCACGCTATCATGAAATAATCAGCGTCCCGCCGGTATGCGGGCGGTCGCCTTTATCTCGAAGTCGAACCCGTTCAGCCAGTTGACGCCGATCGCGGTCCAGGCCGGGTAGGGGGCATGGGGAAACGCGTTGTCCTTCGCCCGCAGGACAGCGTCGAACTGGCTTTCCGGGTCGGTGTGGAAGCTCGTCACGTCCACGACATCCGCGAAGGTGCAGCCGGCCGCCTTGAGGACCGCCTCCAGGTTCTGAAAGGCTTGTTCGACCTGCTCGGCGAAGTCCGGCTCCGGAGAGCCGTCGACGCGGCTCCCGACCTGGCCGGAGACGAAGAGGAGGTCGCCAGAGCGGATCGCGGCCGAATAGCGGTCACGTTCGTAGATGGCGAGACGGTCCGCGGGGAAGATCGCTTCTGTCCTGGTCATGGGGAAGGGCCTCTGAATCGGGAGTTGAAATGGTGGGGCTAGATCTGCGCCTGTCCGCCATCGACGAACAACTCGCTGCCGTTGACGAAACTGCTGTCGCCGGACGCGAGGAACAGAGCGGCGGCCGCCGTTTCGCTCGTCTCTCCCATTCGTCCGAGAGGCACTTGTGCCTCCATCGCAGCGGCGAAGGCCCGCTTGGCATCCTCGCTGGGCGAGAGGCCGTGAAGACCCGGCGTCGAGGTCGGGCCCGGGACGAGCACGTTCACGCGGATCCGGCGTGGCCCCAGCTCCTGAATCCAGTTGCGCGCGAAGCTGCGGACTGCGGCTTTGCTCGCTCCGTATACGCTGAAGGCCGGCGAGCCCACGGTGGCCGCCGTGGACCCCGTGAGGATGACGGACGCGCCGTCGACGAGAAGCGGCAACGCCTTCTGGACCGTGAACAGCGTTCCCTTCACGTTGGCGGCGAAGATGCGTTCGTAATGCTCCTGCGTGACGTCAGGCAAGGCGGCGAATTCGCCGGCACCAGCGTTGGCAAAAAGCACGTCGATCCGGCCCTCTTCGCTGCCGACGATATCGTAGAGGCGGTCGAGATCGGCGAGGTTGGAAATATCGCCCTGAACGCCGCGGGCACCGTTGCCGACCTCGGCCACGGCGGCGTCGAGTTCGGGTTGCCGACGCCCGGTCATGAACACGCGGGCACCTTCCTGCGCGAAACGCTTGGCGCTCGCGAGGCCGATCCCGCTGTTCGCACCCGTGATGACCGCCACTTTCCCAGCCAGCTTGCCCATTTTCGTCTCCTGAAGTGTGGGAGCCGGGATATGGACCAGCGCAAACCTCCTGTTTAGTACTGACCTTTTGGTAACCGTGAGGTGGTCCGTGGATACGGGTGAGCAGGAGTGCGGTCTTGATGTCGCGCTTGCCGTGATGGGCGGGAAGTGGAAGCCCTTGATCCTCTATCACCTTGGATACGGACCACGACGGTTTGGGGACCTCAAGCGAGCGGTGGCAGGGATCAGCGAGAAGGTACTGATCCAGCAACTGCGTGATCTTGAAAGTGCGGGCGTTCTTGTCCGGCACGACCACAAGGAGGTGCCGCCGAGGGTCGACTACACGGTGACGCCGTTCGGGATGACGCTCGTGCAGGCGCTCAGGCCCTTGTGTCACTGGGGAACACAGAACCGATCCACGATCACCCGGCATTTGAGCGGCGCCGGAACCGTTGTATCGGGAGCGGAGTGACCGGACGCTTCTCGCGACATCTGCCGGCGACGCAGCTTGGCCGGCCCGGGTGTCTGCAAGTGAGGCCTTCCGCCCGTTCTGATCGGTTGCGGATGAGCCGACAGGCTCGCCTCGTGCTATGAACGGCATCTCGGCTGACGGAGGCGATCCGGCGGCAAACCACGTCCGCTTTGCGTCGCCGCATCGTTCGTCCTAGAAGCGGGCGCGCGCCGGCGCGCATTTGACGAGACGAACGAGCGGAACCGACGTGAGCGATCTTCAAGCCCTCGAGGCGACCTACATCTCCGACATCGAGGCGGCGGGCGACGAGGCGGCGCTTGAGGCCGTACGGCTGGCCGCCCTCGGCAAGAAGGGCGGGATTTCCGAACGCCTCAAGGGCCTCGGCAAGATGAGCCCGGAGGAGCGCCGCGAGGCGGGGCCTGCGCTGAACGGCCTGCGCGACCGCGTGCAGGGCGCCATCACCGCCAAGCGCGAGGCGCTGGCGGATGCCGCGATCGAGGCGCGGCTCGCCTCCGAGACGCTCGACGTTTCGCTCCCGGTGCGCTCCTCGCCGGTCTCGCGCGGGCGCATCCACCCGATCAGCCAGGTGGTGGACGAGATCACGGCGATCTTCGCCGATATGGGCTTCGCGGTCGCCGAAGGTCCGGACATCGAGACCGACCACTACAATTTCACCGCACTGAACTTCCCCGAGGGCCATCCGGCCCGCGAGATGCACGACACCTTCTTCCTGAAACCGGCCGCCGACGGCGTGCGCCGGGTCCTGCGAACCCACACCTCGCCCGTGCAGATCCGCACGATGGAGGCGCAAAAGCCGCCGATCCGCATCGTGATCCCGGGCAAGACCTACCGGCAGGATTCGGACGCCACGCACACGCCGATGTTCCATCAGGTGGAAGGGCTGGTCATCGACCGGACCGCCAACGTCGCCAACATGAAGTGGGTGCTGACCGAGTTCTGCAAGGCGTTCTTCGAGGTGCCGCAGCTCTCGATGCGCTTCCGCCCGAGCTTCTTCCCCTTCACCGAGCCGTCGATGGAGGTCGACATCCAGTGCGACCGCTCCGGCGCCGAGGTGCGCTTCGGCGAGGGCACGGACTGGATGGAGATCCTCGGCTGCGGCATGGTGCATCCGAACGTGCTGCGCGGCGTCGGGCTCGACCCGGACGAGTATCAGGGCTTCGCCTGGGGCATGGGCATCGATCGGATCGCCATGCTGAAATACGGCATGCCGGATCTGCGCGCCTTCTTCGACGCGGACGTGCGCTGGGTGGAGCATTACGGCTTCCGCCCGCTCGACATGCCGACACTCTTCGGTGGTCTCAGCGCTTGATCTTTTCGTGGCCACAATTAAATTGAGGTGGCCGGATGGAGTTCGAGTGGGACGAGGCCAAGCGTTGGTGGAACCTCGAGACGCGCGGGCTGGATTTCGCGGATGTCGCGTATTTCGACATGAACACGGTGCTGACGTTTGAGGATCGACGGCGCGACTATGGCGAGCCGCGTTATAATTCGATCGACCTCCTGTTTGGCAGGCTTTGCACATTCTATTGGACTCCGCGCGGCAAGCGGGTTCGCATCATCTCGATGAGGAAGGCCAATGACCGCGAGCGCGCGCAGTATGAAAGGCAGACTTCCGACCTTCGATGACGTGGAGAAGGGCCGCGTGACGCTCGACGATTACGAGGCATCACACGGCGAGGACATTCCCGAATGGACAGCCGAGGATTTCGCCCGTGCCCGGCCGATGCGCGAGATCTTTCCCGAGATTGTCGAGGCACTGGAGAAGTCGCGCGGCCAACGCGGTGTCCAGAAGACGCCGACGAAGGAGCGCGTCGGGCTGCGCCTCGACCGCGAGATCGTCGATCACTTCCGCGCGACGGGTGACGGCTGGCAGTCGCGCATCAACGCGGTGCTCGCCGAGCACGTCCGCAACCACTCTCGTTGACGCTGCGGGCTTGACCGGCGCGCGGCGGCGGGCAAGGAGTGCCCCGCCCGCCCATCGAAGGAGCCGTCGCCCGTGAACGCGTCGCGCCGCATCGTTCTCGAGATCATCGCCGTCCTTGCCGGCGCCGTCATCGGCACGCTGTTTGCCGGTTTTCTCGCTTGGCTGTTTGCCGGCGAGCCCTTCGTGGCCGCGATGTTCTCGCCGCGCGATTATGTGCTCGCGCTCGTGGTCGTGACGATCTTCGCGGTCCTGTACGCGAAGCTCTCGGCGACGCCCGCCGTTCTCGCCAGCCTGGCCGTCGGCACGTTCCTGCCGGTGATCGTGGATCGCTTCGCCTTCGGCTGGAACCCCGGCGCTTTGGCGCTCGTCCTCGTCAATCTCGCCTTCGCGGTGGTCGCGCTTTCGGCTTACCGCTTCGTTCACGCCAACGCGCTCGCGCGCGAGGCCGCCGGGCGCGCCACGTCGCGCTGACACCGATTTCTCCGAAAGACGACTGAAACCGATGAAGTTCACGCTCTCCTGGCTGAAGGACCATCTCGAAACCGACGCCTCGCTGGCCGAGATCACCGCGCGCCTGACGGCGATCGGCCTTGAGGTCGAGCATGTCGACGACCGCGCGGCGATGCGACCCTTCACGATCGCGAAGGTGCTGAGCGCCGAGCCCCACCCCGACGCCGACAAGCTGCGTGTCCTCCGCGTCGATGCCGGCCCATCCGTCAACGACGGCAAGCCGATGCAGATCGTGTGCGGCGCGCCAAACGCGCGCGCGGGCCTCGTCGGCGTCCTCGCCCTGCCGGGCACTTATGTTCCGGGCATCGATACGACGCTCGGCGTCGGCAAGATCCGGGGCGTGGAGAGCTTCGGCATGATGTGCTCCGAGCGCGAGCTGGAGCTGTCCGACGAGCACAACGGTATCATCGATCTCCCGGCCGATGCGCCGGTGGGCACGGCCTTCGCGGACTATGCGGATCTCGCCGACCCGCTGATCGAAATCAACCTCACGCCCAACCACCCCGAGGCGACGGGCGTCTACGGTATCGCGCGCGATCTCGCCGCTTCGGGCCTCGGCACGCTGAAGACGCCGGCGGTCGAGCCAATCGAGGGGAAGGGGCCTGCAGGCATCGCGGTCTCGATCGAGAGCAGGACCTGCCGCGGCTTTGCCGTGCGCTCGGTGACCGGCGTGAAGAACGGTCCCTCGCCGGAATGGCTTCAGAAGCGCCTGCGCGCCATCGGCCTGCGCCCGATCAACGCACTCGTCGACATCACCAACTACATCACCTTCGATCGCGGCCGCCCGCTCCACGTCTTCGACGCGGCGAAAGCGCGGGCGGCGCTGATCGTGCGCGATGCGAAGGAGGGCGAGGAGATCCTCGGCCTCGACGGGCGCACCCACAAGCTCGCGGTCGGCATGTGCGTCATCACCGACGATGACGGAGAAGTGGAGTCGATCGCCGGCATCATGGGCGGCGAGCGCACGGGTTGCGACGAGAACACGACGACGGTCCTGATCGAATCGGCTCTCTGGGAGCCGCTGGACATCGCGCGCACCGGCCGCGCGCTCGGCATCATCACCGATGCGCGCTATCGCTTCGAGCGCGGCATCGACCCGGCCTTCATGGTGCCGGGCCTTGACCTCGCGACGAGGATGGTCCTCGACCTGTGCGGCGGCGAGCCGAGCGAGAGGATCGTGACGGGCCTGCGAGAAGAGGCCCCGAGGCCGATCCACCTGCCCTTCTCCGAGATGAAGCGGCTCACCGGCCTCGACGTCGAGCCCGAGCGTCAGGTCGCGCTTCTGCGCGGACTTGGCTTCACCGTGGAGCCCGAGGGCGATGCGGCGAGCGTCACCGCGCCGTCCTGGCGCCCTGATGTCGATGGCAAGGCCGACCTCGTCGAGGAGGTCATGCGTCTCGTCGGGGTCGACGAGATCCAGCCTGTCGCGCTGCCGCGTCTGGCGGCGGTTGCAACGCCGATCCTCACCGCGGCGCAGAAGCAGGGCAGGGCCGTACGTCGCTCGCTCGCCGCGCGCGGCATGGCCGAGACCGTGACCTACTCCTTCGTCAGCCATGACGAAGCAAGCCTCTTCGGCGGCGGCGCAGAGGAACTGCAGCTCGAGAATCCGATCGCTGCGGACCTGTCCGACATGCGGCCCTCGCTGCTGCCGAGCCTTCTGGCGGCTTCGGTGCGCAACGCCGCGAAGGGCTACGGCGAGACGGCGCTGTTCGAGGTCAGCCACGTCTATCGTTCGGTCCAGCCGGACGGCCAGCGGCGCGTTGCGGCCGGTGTGCGCCGCGCCAGCGCGCGCCACGAGGGCGCCGGGCGCGACTGGGCAGGCGGCGCCGCGCCCGTGGGCGTCTTCGATGCCAAGGCCGATGCCTTCGCCACGCTCGAGGCAGCGGGCGTGCCGGTCGACCGGCTCCAGATCGAGACGCCGGCGAGCCCGTGGTATCATCCGGGACGCTCCGGCCTCGTCAAGCTCGGGCCGAAGACGGTGCTGGCCGAGTTCGGCGAGTTCCATCCGAAGGTCCTGAAGGCGATGGGCGCCAGCGGCCCGCATGCCGGCTTCGAGGTCTATCTCGACGAAGCGCCCGAGCAGAAGCGCAAGGCCACGCGCACCAAGCCGGTGCTGACGCTCTCGCCCTTCCAGCCGGTGCGGCGCGACTTCGCCTTCGTGGTGGATGCGCCCGTCCAGGCGTTGAAGATCGTGCGCGCGGCCGAAGGCGCCGACCGCAAGCTCGTCTCCGAGGTGCGCGTCTTCGACGTGTTCGCGGGCGCCTCGCTCGGCGAGGGGCGCAAGTCCGTCGCCATCGAGGTGACGCTGAAGCCCGCCGAGCGCACCCTGACCGACGAGGACATCGAGGCTGTGTCGGGCAAGATCGTCGCGGCGGTGGCGAAGGCGACGGGCGCGACCCTGCGGAGCTGATCGTCTGGCCCTCAAAGCGCCGCAGGGCCGCGCTCTTCCTCGACGTAAGCCCGGCTCCACCATGCGGTGCCAGCCTTGGGCGGCGGCACGGAGGGAGCGCCGATGGCGAAGCGGATGGGGAGATGGGTGCTGGTGGCCTCGGCGCTTCTGGCGCTCGCGCCGGTGGCCGAGGCGCAGGTCGCCCGCGATGTCTTCGGCGCGGTCGCCGGCCCGGCGGGCGATCGGACCGACGCGATCGGCTCCTATTCCAAGGGGTGCCTGTCCGGCGGCGTGCAGATGCCGCCGGACGGACCCAACTGGCAGGACGTTCGCCGCGCGCGCAACAAATCCTACGGCCACCCGAACACGATCGCCTTCCTTCAGCGCTTCTCGCAGACCGTCGCCGCCAACGACAACTGGCGCGGCATCCTGATCGGCGACATCTCGCAGCCACGCGGCGGGCCGGCGGTCGGCCACGCCTCGCACCAGATCGGGCTCGACGCTGATGTCTATCTCACCGAGATGCCCCAGGGGCGCCTGAACGAGAACCAGCGCGAGACCATGGATATGACCTCGCTCCTGCGCCGGGGCACCTTCGAGGTGGACGATCGGCGCTGGCGCGCGGAGCATGGCCGCATCATCCGTCGCGCCGCGCTCGACCCGGAGGTCGACCGCATCTTCGTCCATCCCGGCATCAAGCGGAAACTGTGTGAGGTCGCGGGCGGCGATCGCTCGTGGCTGCGCAAGGTGCGCCCGACCTACGGCCACGACTACCACTTCCATATCCGCCTGAAATGCCCGCCCGGCACGGCCTGCGAGCCCCAGAGCGCGGTGCCGGCTTCGGAAGGCTGCGACGCCTCGCTGCAATGGTGGTTCGACGTTGCGCTGCAGCCGCCACCCCCGGACGCTCCGCCCTACACACCCAAGCCCCCGATGCAGCTGTCCGAGCTGCCGAATCGGTGCATCTCCCTGGTGAGCGCCTCGGGCGAGGACTCTCCAGGGGCGGCGGCCACCGCGAGCGCCGCCCTGCCGGCCTCGGTACCGGTGCCGACGCGTCGTCCCTGACGCTTCCGGCGGGCGAGGGCGGATGTTAAGGAACGGCTTCGATCGACTTCATGGGAGGCGGGCGCCGTGACCGTTACGCTCGAATCGCCCGACGCCCTGCGCTTTCCCGTTCTCGTCGGTGATATCGGCGGCACCAACGCGCGCTTCGCGCTCATCCTCGATTCCAATGCCGAGCCCCGCGCCTTCCCCACGATCGCCACGGCCGACTTCCCCAATATCGACGAGGCGATCCAGGCCTGCGTCCTCGACAGGACCTCCGTTCAGCCGCGCACGGCGGTTCTGGCGGTCGCCGGGCCGATCGACGGCGAGGACATCGACCTCACCAACAGTGCCTGGGTGGTGCGTCCGCAGCGCCTGATCAACGATCTCGGCTTCGACGAGGTCGTGATCCTCAACGATTTCGAGGCGCAGGCGCTCGCCGTCTCCGCGTTGTCGCCCTCGGGCCGCGCGGCGATCGGCGGCGGCACGGCGCGCGAGAACGCCAGCCGCGTCGTTCTGGGCCCCGGCACGGGGCTCGGCGTCGCCGGGCTCGTGCGCTCGCGCCATCTCTGGATACCCGTGGCAGGCGAGGGCGGCCATGTCGACCTCGGGCCGCGCACGGAAAGGGATCTCGAAATCTGGCCGCATCTTGAGGCGATCGAGGGCCGCATCTCGGCCGAGCAGATCCTGTGCGGGCGCGGCCTCGTCAATCTCTATCGCGCGATCAGCCTGTCGAACGGCGCGGACCACCCGTACACGACCCCGGCGGAGATCACCGATGCCGCGCGCGGCGGCGGCGATGCGGCGGCCGCCGAGGCGGTGCAACTCTTCGCGATCTATCTCGCGCGCGTCGCCGGCGATCTCGCCCTCGTCTTCATGGCGCGCGGCGGCGTCTATATCGGCGGCGGCATCTTCCGCCATGTCCTGCCGGCGATCTCGGTCTCGCAGATGCGCGCGGCCTTCGAGGACAAGGCGCCGCATACCGAACTGATGCGCGACATTCCGCTGTTTGCGATCACCGAACCTCTCGCGGCGCTGTCGGGCCTCGCATTCTACGCGCACAATCCGCGCCATTTCGGTCTGGAGACGCAGGGGCGGCGCTGGATCTCGGAGAGATCGAAGCGGTAGGCAGGCCAGGATACAGCGGCTATAGAGCGGCCATGCGCGTTCGCACCTCTTCGGGCCACCCGTGACCAAGACGCCCCGTCTCTCCCTCGCCGACGGCGCGGAACGCGGCCGGGCGTTGGCGCTCCTGAAGCGCATCTTCGCCGAAAACGCGCGCGATCACGTGCGCGGTTATGCCGTGGCGGCCACCTGCATGGTGCTGGTCGCGTTGACGACGGCCTTCCTCGCCTGGGTCATGCGCGACGTGATCGACCAGATCTTCGTCGAGGGCGATCCGGCCTATCTCGTCTCGCTGCCGGTCGCCGTGTTCCTCACCTTCCTCATCCGGGGGCTTGCCACATACGGGCAGGGGGTGATCCTCGCGCGGATCGGCAACGACGTCGTGGCGCGCTACCAGCGCCGGCTCTTCGCCCATCTGACCGAACTGTCGATGGACTTCTTCGGCGAGAATCGCTCGGCCCAGCTCGCCGCGCGCATCAACCAGAACGTCACCGGCGTGCGCGACACGCTGAACCTGACCGTCACCTCCATCGCGCGCGACCTCCTGACGCTCGTCTTCCTCGTCGGCACGATGATCTGGCTCGACCCGCTCCTGTCTGCGATCGCGCTTCTGGCCGGCCCGCCCATCGCGATCATGATCGCGGGCCTCGCGCGCAAGCTGCGCAAGGCGACGCGCCAGTCGATCGATCTCAACGCCCGCGTCCTCGGTGCGATGCAGGAGGCCGCGCAGGGCATCCAGGTGGTGAAGGCCTTCACGATGGAGGCGCCGCTGCGCGCACGCACGGAGGGGCTGATCCGGGGCGCCGAGGAACGATCGAATCGCATCGCAGCCATCACGGAGCGTTCCGGCCCTGTGACGGAGACGATCGCGGGTCTGGCCGTCGCCGGCGTCATCGCATGGTCCGGTTACCGCTCGATCGAGTACGGGTACTCGCCGGGCGCCATGTTCGCCTTCATCACCGCGTTGCTCCTCGCCTACGATCCCGCCCGCCGCCTCGCGCGGCTGCAGGTGCAACTCGAGCGCGCGCTGGTGAACGCGCGCATGATCTACGAGATCCTCGACCTGAAGCCGAGCCAGGCCGACGCGCCGGGCGCCGTGCCCCTGCGCGTGCAGAGCGGCGAGATCGTCTTCGAGGACGTCTCCTTCGGCTATCATGCCGGCGAGCCGGTGCTGTCGCGCATCGCCTTCACGGCCCCGGCCGGGCGCACTACGGCGCTGATCGGCGCCTCGGGCGGCGGGAAGTCGACCATCATCGCCCTGATCGAGCGGTTCTACGATCTCGATCACGGCCGCATCCTCATCGACGGGCAGGACATCCGGGACGTGACGAAGGCCTCGCTGCGCGGGCAGATCGCCTATGTGCCGCAGGCGCCGACGCTCTTCGAGGGGACGATCCGCGAGAACATCCGCTATGGCCGCCCGGACGCGAGCGACGCGGAGGTCGAGGCGGCCGCGCGCGAGGCCCAGGCCGAGGAGTTCATCCTCGCGCAGCCGCTCGGCTACGAGACGCCGGTCGGCGAGGCGGGCGCGACGCTTTCGGGGGGCCAGCGCCAGCGCCTTTCGATCGCGCGCGCGCTGGTTAGAGACGCGCCGATCCTGCTTCTCGACGAGGCGACGTCGGCGCTCGACACGCGCTCGGAAAAGCTCGTGCAGGCGGCGCTGGAGCGCGTGATGGCGAACCGCACCGTCATCGTCGTCGCACACCGCCTGTCGACCATCGTCAACGCCGACCAGATTCTCGTCGTCGATCGCGGCACCATCGCCGAGCGCGGCACGCATGCCGAGCTTGTCAGCCGCGAGGACGGGCTCTATTCGCGCTTCCACGGGCTGCAGACTTCGCATCAGGGCGCGGTCGCGGCCGATATCGCCCAGGCGGTGACGGGATGAACCGGGGAGGAAAGCGATGAAGCTCGTGGTGCTCGGTGCGGCCGGCCGGATGGGCCGCACGCTGATCCAGATTCTCTCGCAGACGGAAGGCGCGACGCTCTGTGGCGCCCTCGAGCGCGAAGGCTCGATCGCGCTGGGCAACGATGCGGGGCTTCTGGCGGGCGCGGGCCATGCGGGCGTTGCCGTCACGGCCGACCTCGACGCGGCGTTCGATGGCGCCGACGGCGTCCTCGACTTCACCGCGCCGGCCTACAGCGTCGCCGTGGCGCGAGAGGCCGCGAAACGCGGCCTCGTCCAGATCATCGGCACCACCGGCTTCTCGGCCGAGGAGGACGCAGCCGTCGCCGAGGCGGCGAAGGGTGCGCGGATCGTGAAGTCCGGCAATATGAGCCTCGGCGTCAATCTTCTCGCCGTTCTCGTCGAGAAGGCCGCAGCCGCGCTCGGTCCTGACGCCTTCGACATCGAGGTGCTGGAAATGCACCATCGCCACAAGGTGGATGCGCCGTCCGGCACGGCACTCCTGCTCGGCAACGCTGCGGCGCAAGGGCGCGGCGTCGATCTCGATGCGGCCGCGGTTCGCGTGCGCGACGGGCATACCGGCGCGCGGGCGGCCGGCACGATCGGTTTCGCGACCCTGCGCGGCGGCTCGGTGGTCGGCGAACACGAGGTCATTCTGGCCGGCGAGGGCGAGCGGATCGAGCTGTCCCACCGCGCCGAGGACCGCTCGATCTTCGCGCGCGGCGCCGTGCGTGCCGCCTTATGGGCGGAGGGTCGCGAGCCCGGCCTCTATTCCATGCGAGACGTTCTCGGCCTGAACTGATCTCATACCAGCCCTATCCAAACGGAGCTCTCTGCCATGCCCCGAACTCTCGTCCTCGTGCGCCACGGCCAGAGCGAGTGGAACCTGAAGAACCTCTTCACCGGCTGGAAGGACCCCGACCTGACCGAGAAGGGCATCGCGGAGGCGAGTGCGGGCGGCGAGCGCCTGAAGGCAGCCGGGATCAAGCCGGACATCGCCTTCACCAGCGAGCTCCTGCGCGCCCAGCACACGCTGTCCCTCGTCCTCGACGCGCTCGGCCAAACCGGCCTCGAGACAATCCGCGACGTCGCCCTCAACGAGCGCGATTACGGCGATCTCTCCGGCCTGAACAAGGACGATGCGCGCCAGAAATGGGGCGAGGACCAGGTTCATGTCTGGCGCCGCTCCTACGACGTGCCGCCGCCGGGCGGCGAATCGCTGAAGGACACCGGCGCACGCGTCTGGCCCTATTACATCCACCGCATCCAGCCGAAGGTGCTGGCCGGCGGCACGGTGCTCGTCGCCGCGCACGGCAACTCCCTCCGCGCGCTGGTGATGGCGCTGGAGGGCCTGTCGGGCGAGGAGATCGTCGGGCAGGAGATCGCGACGGGCGTGCCCATCGTCTACCGCCTCAACGCCGATTCGACCGTCGCCGAGAAGACCATCCTCGAAGCTTAGGGAAGCCTTTCCATGCACCACCCCGCCATCGCGCCGCTCCACACCGCCGTCGTTCTCGGCGGGGCCTCCGGCATCGGGTTTGCCGCCGCGAAGGCCTTCGCGAAGGCCGGCATGAAGGTCGCGATCATCGACCGCACGATGGAGGCGCTGGAGGCGGCGCAGGTCGAGCTCGCCGCGATCGCCGGCAATGACGATCTCGTCCTCGCCGCAGCCTGTGACGTGACGGATCGCGCCGGGCTGGAGAAGACCGCGGCCCATGTCGAGAAGACGCTCGGCAAGGTCCACATCCTGATGAACAATGCCGGCATCCAGCCGGGTTCCTCGATCTTCGGAGATCAGGCGAACTGGGACGCGGTCCTGTCGATCAATCTCGGCGGCATCATCAACGGCACGCGCATCTTCGGGCCGGCGATGCTGGCGCATGGCGAACCGGGGCTTATCATCAACACCGGTTCCAAGCAGGGCATCACGACGCCGCCGGGAGACCCGGCCTACAACGTGGCGAAGGCCGGCGTGAAGGCGTTCACCGAGGCGTTGCAGCACGAACTGCGCAACCGCGAGGGCGGGCGCGTGGAGGCGGCTCTCCTCGTCCCCGGCTTCGTCTTCACGGGGCTGACGGCGCGCGGATGCACCGAGAAGCCGGACGGCGCCTGGACGGCGGAGGAGACCGTCGCCTTCATGCTGGAGCGGCTGGAGGCCGGCGACTTCTACATCCTGTGCCCGGACGGCGAAGTAACGCGCGAGATGGACGAGAAGCGCATCGCCTGGGCAGCGGGCGACATCACCCAGAACCGGCCGCCGCTCTCGCGCTGGCACAAGGACTGGGCGGACAAGTTCAAGGCGTGGGCCGAAGGCAAGGAGTGAGCGCCGCTCACCCCTCCGGATGCTTGTGGATCGGGTCTACCCAGTAGACCTCTTCCGGCTTCTCCACCGGCTCGACATCGGTGATGTTGACGACCACCGCCTCGTTGTCGGAGCGCACGAGCACGCATTGCAGGGGGTTGTCCGGGTCTGCATTGATCTCTTGATGGGGCACGTAGGGCGGCACGAAGATGAAGTCGCCCGGCCCCGCTTCGGCGACATATTCCAGCCTGTCGCCCCAGCGCATCCGCGCCTTTCCCGACACGACGTAGATGACGCTCTCCAGCGCCCCGTGGTGGTGGACGCCGGTCTTGGCGTCCGGCTCGATCGCGACGGTGCCGGCCCAGATCTTCTGCGCCCCGACACGCGCGTGGTTGATCGCGGCCTGTCGGAACATGCCGGGCGTCTGGGCGGTGTTCGGGTCGAGCGCGTCTCCCTTGATGACGCGCACGCCGTCGTGCTTCCAGCGGTCCTCGCTCATGGCTCTCCTCCTCCGTTGGCGCGAGAGGGAGGATAGCGCCCGGCCGTCGTCAGGAAAGCAGGAGCCTTACCGCGAGGACGAGACAGACGACGACGAGAAGCGGGCGGATGAGGCGTGCGCCGAAGCGCACGGCGGACATCGCGCCGAGGCGAGCGCCGAGAATCGCGGCGACGCCCATCGCGAGCCCCAGCTTCCAGTGGATCGAGCCGGCGGCCGCGAAGACGGCGAAGGAGCCGAGGTTGGACGCGAAGTTCAAGAGCTTGGTGTGCGCCGTCGCCTTCAGGACGCCGTAGCCGACGAGGCCGACGAAGGCGAGCATGTAGAACGAGCCCGTGCCCGGCCCGAACAACCCGTCATAGGCGCCGATGAGCGGCACCACCAGCATGGTGAAGAAGGCCGGCGAGATGCGCCGCCCGCGATCGACGTCGGACAGGCCCTTCTTGAAGGCGAAATAGATCGCGATGGCGATCAGGAGGAAGGGCAGGAGCGTGGCCAGAAGATCCGGCGGCAGAACGATGGCGAGCAGACCGCCGACGATCCCACCCAGGAACGCGATGCCGGCGACGGGCAGGAGAGCGCGAAGGTCCACGAGGCCGCGCCGCGCATAGGCGACGGTCGCGGAGCCGGAGCCGAACAGGCCCTGCAGCTTGTTGGTGCCGAGCGCCGAGACGGGATCGAGCCCGGCGATGAGAAGCGCCGGCACCGTCACCATGCCGCCGCCGCCGGCGATCGCGTCGATGAAGCCGGCGGCGAAGGCGGCCGCGATGAGGAGGACGAAGACGAGGTCGACGGTCATTGGGTCCGTGGCGGGCAGTGGCTCGCATCGCCGTAGGCCCAAACGCACCGGGTGAAAAGCGCCGATCGGATGGCCCGCGCGTTTGCCCCATCGCGAACGCCGTTTTATGACCCGCGCATCATCACCGAAAGAGCCATGCCATGTCCGCCACCGGCCTCCCCTTCGACGACATCCGCGCCCTTCTCTCCCAGATCCGCGGCCCGGACGGCGCCGCCCTCCACAATGCGCGCCACCGCGAGGAGACGTTGGCGAAGCCCGAGGGCTCGCTCGGCCGGCTTGAGGAACTGTCTGCTTGGCTTGCCGCCTGGCAGGGCCGCTCGCCGGCGGTCACGCGCCCTGTGGTGGCGATCTTCGCGGCCAATCACGGGGTCGCCGCGCGCGGCGTCTCGGCCTATCCGACGAGCGTCACGCGCCAGATGGTCGAGACCTTCGCGGCCGGAGGCGCCGCGATCAACCAGATCTGCGCGACCTACGATCTCGGCCTCAAGGTCTTCGACCTCGCGCTCGACTTTCCGACAGGCGACATCTCGCGCGAGGCGGCGCTGGACGAGAAGGCCTGCGCGGCGACGATGGCCTTCGGGATGGAATGCCTGCAGGGCGAGCCGGATCTTCTGTGCGTCGGCGAAATGGGCATCGGCAACTCGGCGGTTTCGGCGGCCGTTCTCGCCGGCCTCTTCGGCGGCACGGCGAAGGAGTGGGTGGGGCCGGGCTCCGGGCTCACCGGCGAGGCGCTCGCCCACAAGGCGTCGGTCGTGCAGGAGGCGCTGGACCTGCATCGCGCGCATCTGTCCGATCCTCTGGAGGTGCTGCGGCGTCTGGGCGGACGTGAGATCGCGGCGATGGCCGGGGCGATCCTGGCCGCCCGCATCCAGCGCGTTCCCGTGATCATCGACGGCTTCGCCGCGAGCGCTGCGGCCGGCGTCCTGCACAAGCTCGACGCCCGGGCGCTCGATCACTGCCTTTTCGCGCATGTCTCGGCTGAGCCGGGCCATCGCAAGGCACTGGAGGCGATGAACAAGGTGCCGCTCCTGGCGCTCGGCATCGGCCTGAGCCAGGGCGCGGGCGCCGCACTCGCGGCCGGCCTCGTCAAGGCGGCCGCAGCCTGCCATTCGGGCATGGCGACCTTCGAACAGGCCGGCGTGTCGGAACGCGAGCGATCTTTCTAAACGTCGTCGCCGGGCTTGTAGGCGATGAAGAAGGTCCATACGGCCCAGCCGGCCATCGCAAGGGCGAGGATGCCCCAGACGGCCTGACCGTTGGCCCATTCGACGCCGGACCAGATCAGGCAGACGAGCACGACCGCCGCCCGGCGCCAGGCGGGGCGGAAGAAGCGTGCCGTGCGGTCTTCGGCCGGCGGGCCGCCGCTCATGCCCGCCCCGCCACGGCGCCGGCCGGCACGCTGACGGGCGCCGGCTCGGTCCCGGCCGACGGCGCCGCCGCGACGGAGGACAGGCGCGCACGCCAGCTTTCCGAGGAACGGATCACCGGCTCGGGATGCAGCTCGAAAGGCGTCGCGAAGATCGAAAGACGCCGTGCCGCCTCGCCGATGGGTGGGCTGCCCGTCAAAGACACGAACAGCGGTGCGATGAGCAGCGGCAGCGCGATCGGGCAGACCCACAGGAACAGTTCGAAGGCGTAGGTGAAGGTGGTGAAGAGGAGGGCCGCGCCCACCAGCACCATCCACCACGAGCTTTTGAAGGCGACGGAGAAGGGGATCCCCTCGTCCTCGCGCTCCGTCGCCGGCCAGCCCGAATCGGCCCCGACGAGGATTTCAGCGACGGCCTTGGACTGGAACAGCATCATGATCGGCGCGAGCGCGCTCGTCATGATCAACTCGCAGGTGGCGCTGCCGAGAACGGCTGCCGGCCCGCCGAAGCGCTTGGCCCGGTGCGAGAAGGCCGTGCGGAAGGCGATCAGCGTCTTGGGCAGGAGCAGCAGCAGGAAGATGCCGAGAAGCAGCAGCAGCGCCTTCGTCGTCTCCGGGCGCGGGAAGACGGGGAACAGGGTATCGCCGGGGAAGTAGTTCGGCTCCGGAGCGAGGATCGGGTCGAGCAGCGATACGATCAGGAAGAGCAGCCAGATCGGCGAGGCGGCATAGGCCATGATGCCGGACACCATCGACACCCGGCTCCAGAAGCGCAGGCGCGGCGCGGTCAGGAGGCGGCCGTGCTGGAGGTTGCCCTGGCACCAGCGCCGGTCGCGCTTGGCGTATTCGATGAGGTTGGCCGGCGCCTCCTCGTAGGAGCCTTCGAGATCCGGATCGACGCGCACCTTGTATCCCGCGCGCGACAGGAGTGCCGCCTCCACGAAGTCGTGGCTGAGGATGTGCCCGCCGAAGGGCGGTGGGCCCGAGAGATCCGGCAGACCGCAGGCGGCCGCGAAGCTCTTGATGCGGATGATGGCGTTGTGGCCCCAGAAAGGGCCCTCACGGCCCTGCAGGGCGGCGATGCCGCGCGAGAAGAAGGGGGAGTAGAGCGCCGCAGAGAACTGCAGCGCCCGGCCGAACAGCGTTTGGCGCCCGATGATGAGCGGCTGCGTCTGGAGAAGCGCCAGCTCGTCGTCGGCCTCCATGCGCGCCACCATGTCGAGGATGGTGGCCGGGCGCATCAGGCTGTCGGCGTCGAGCACCAGCATGTAGTCGTAGGCGCCGCCGTTCTTGGTGACGAAATCGGCGATGTTGCCGGCCTTGCGGCCGGTGTTCTTGGCGCGGTGCCGGTAGTAGAGCCGTCCCGCCGTCTGAAGGTCGGCCGCCACCTGGAAAACCGCGCGACGCTCGGCCGTCACCGATTCGGCCTTGGTCGAATCGGACAGGACGTGGAAGTCGAAATGATCGAGCTGGCCCAGCGCGCCGAGCCCCTCGATCATGGCGGCGACACGCGCCAGCACCGCGTCCGCGTCTTCGTTGTAGACGGGCATGAGCACGGCCGTTCGCGCCGTCACCGGCACTTTCGGATCGTGGAAGACCGGCTTGTGGGCACGGTGCCACAGAATGCCGACGGCGGCGGTGTTGAAACCCCAGGCGAGCCAGACGCAGCACACGATCAACAGCGCCACCTGGATGAAATGCAGCCAGGTTGCGCCGTTGGCGGTGATGATCTGCGCGAAGAGGACACCCGCAAGCACCGCAAGGGCGATCGCAGCGGCGGCGAAGCAGAGCCGAGCCAGAACCATGTTTCGTTTACTCGAACATTCTCTGTTGGAAGGCGCGCGAGCCCTCCCGACGGATCGCACGCCTATGGTCGCATGACGACCGTGTGCAATCAATCACGCGATCGTGTCGTCGGTCGGACGACTTAGGCGGCGATGCCGACGAGAATGCGGCGTCTCAGACGCCGTCCCGAAGATGAGAGCGCAGGATCGGCTGCACCGGCATGTCGAGCGCGGCGCGCGGCTGCGGAAGGACGAGCGTGCGCAGGAAGGCGACGGCCTTGCGCTTGCGCGCCCGTGCCGCCTCGAGCACGATTTCGGGATCGGGGCTCGTGCGTCCGTCGGCCGCGAGGCGTTCAGCGATCGCGTGACGCAGTTCCTCGTCGGACAGATCGGCGCGGCCTATCAGCGCGGCGACGCACGGAGCGTCTGTGTGGGAATGAAGGGTCATGGCGCTCAGACCGCCCCCGTCCACTGGTAGAGCCACGTCTCGCTCAGCGTGCGCCCGGCATAGGTGAGCTTGGCGCGCAGCTCGACCGGTGCCGAATCGAGCTTCTCCAGTTCGAGAGACAGGCGCCAGCCGCCATGCGGCATGCGGCGCATGCCTGCATGCTGCAGCCGGGCATTGTCGCCGACGTCGATCAGCGGCTCGATGCGCGCATCCATCGGCAGGCTGGCCGCCGTGCCGCCGTCGAAATTGATCTCGAAGCGCCACAGTCCGGGATTGTCCGACGTATCGGCCGCATTGCCGCCGACGCCCGCATAGGTTCCCGTCACCATCGCGAGGCCGCCCGCGTCCTCGTCGAGGATGCCCCAGCGCATTCGGTAGCGGAATTCGTACGCGCTACCGGCCGCCGGCCGCTCTTCCGGCACCCAGAAGGCGACGATGTTGTCGTTGGCCTCGGAGTTTGTCGGGATCTCGACGAGTTGCACCACGCCCCGCCCCCAGTCGCCGAGCGGCTCGATGGTCAGCGAGGGGCGCACGTCGTAGCGTGCTTCCACGTCCTGATAACTGGCGAACTCGCGATCGCGCTGGAGAAGGCCGAAGAGGCGCGGCGAGGCCTCGCCGAAATAGCTGAGGGCGAGCTCGGTCGGGTTCTTCAGCGGGCGCCACACGCGCTCGCCCGAGGCGCGCACGATCATCAGCCCGTCGCTGTCGTGGACCTCCGGGCGGAAGTCTTCCGGGCGCCGACGGTTGTTCTCGCCGTAGAAGTACATCGAGGTCAGCGGAGCGACGCCGAGGCGTTCCACCGGATTGCGGAAGTAGAGCCGCTTCGTCACCTCGATGATCGTGTGCTGGCCGGGGATCACGGTGAATGCGTAGGCCCCCGTCACGCTCGGGCTGTCCAGCTCGGCGAAGATCGTGATGCGCTCGTCGCTCGGGCCGGGGCGCACGAGGTAGAAGGCCGAGAAGCGCGGGAACTCCTCTTCCACCGTCGTCGCGGTGTTGAGCGCGATGCCGCGCGCCGAAAGGCCGTAGCGGTTGTCACGGCCGAGCGCGCGGAAATAGCTAGCGCCCAGGAACGAGACGACTTCGTCGAAGAGGTCCGGCCGGTCGATCGGCGTGGTCAGGCGGAAGCCCGCGACGCCGTCCAGCGGCGTGTTGCGGAAGAGGTCGGCGTCGAGCGGAGCCAGGAACTCGAAATCCTCGCCCGAGAAGGCGAGAAGCTGGAAGCGCTGGCCGTCACCGACATGGATGCGCGTCGTCGCCCGGTAGAGGAAGCCGGGATAGAACGCCTGGAGCTGGAACTGGCCGGGTTCGTTCGCCCAGACGGTGCGCTCGCGGCGAAACAGGATGCGCCGGTAGCCGTCGTAGTCGAGCTCTGCGATCGGCTCGGGCAGCTCGTCCTGAAGCGGGACGTACGGCTGGGCCGCGCGCTCGCGCATGGCGGCCGACAGGGCATCGAAGGAGAAGTTGTCGAGATCGACCCGCGCGCCGGGCGGCAGCGGATCTTCGGGCGTGGTCGGGGCCGCCTCCTCCGGCGTTGCCGCCGGGTCGGCGTCCTGGGCACGCGCATCGAGAGCGAGCGCTGCGGCGAGCACGCCGCCGAGCCCGAGTTTCAGGGTTTCACGGCGAGTGGAACGGGTAAGGCTCTTCAAGGTCGGCGGATCACATGTGCGCTGCGGGAAATTGGCGTGACCATACGCAAGTGCGTCGTCGGTGCCTAGGTGCCCCGTCGGGTAAGCGGGCCGCGAGCGGTCGTCGGCGAGGTCGAGTGACGCTCGCGGCGCCCGACGACCATCATCGGCACCGACGCGAAGGACAGGATTGCCGACAGTGTGATGAAGAGACCGATCGTCGGATTGGTCTCCGGCGCAGTCGTGTAGAGGAAGAGGTAGAGTTCGTAGAGGAAGGCCGGCGGCGCCAGGGTGAACAGGAGCGCGCCCGCCCATCCGAGCGTGCGGAAGTGGGTCGTCGTGTAGCTGACGGGCATGGGGTCGGTCATGGCGTGAGGTTCCGCAGGCATGTTTCGACACTTGTGCCATGCTTGGCTTGTCTCTGGCCGGATCGGAGCGCCGTTGCCGCAGACCGCCGCGGGCGTTATCAGCGAAGGCCGGCGGCCGCGCGCAGCGGTTGCGCCGCGATGGAGCCTCATGCCGTCCTTCAAGACCCGAGCCCGGACCGTCCTGCGCTTCCTCGGCGCGCTCGCCACCGGGCGGGCGGACGACGCGCCAGCGATCGACGCGGGGAACTGGCAGCGGTTCGGCATCCTGGCGCCGGGGATTGCCGCCGGGCTGATCGTGGTCCTGCTTCTCGCCGTCTTCCTTCTCAACCCGTTCGGCAATTTTCCGCAGACCCCGTTCTCGCAGACCTTCGCCCATCACAACCAGCGCTACGCCTATCCCTCGATCGCGCGCTCAGGCGATTACGATTCGGCCGTCTTCGGCACGTCGACCTCGCGCCTGCTGCCGCCCGAGGATCTGGACCGCGCGTTCGGCGGTCGCTTCGCCGCCCTCTCGATGGACGCGTCTTCGGCCTGGGAGCAGACGCAGCTCACGCGGCTCTTCCTGCGCGCGGTGCCGCACCCGCGCACGCTCCTCCTCTCGCTCGACCCCGAAGTCTGGTGCGCGCCGGATGCCGATACGCGCCGCGTGACCTTCCGCCTGTTTCCGCAAAGCTTCTACGACGACGACCGGCTGAACGATGTCTCGGACCTCCTGAACCTCGAACTGCCCGAGGTGCTGCGCCGCTCCCTGCGCATGGCGAGCGGAGGGCAGGAGCCGTATTTCCGGCCGGACGGCTTCGGCGACTTCACGCAAGGGGAGGGTGCCTATGACGCCGAGCGCGCCCGCCGCGCGCTCCACGGCGGCGCACCGCCGCAGACCACACCCGCTGCGCTGCCACGCGCCGACGACGCGTCGATCGCGCCGCGCCCGCAGGACCGGTTCCCGGCTCTCGTATGGCTGGAGGAGACGTTGGCGCTCGTGCCGCGCGAGACGCGCACGATCCTCGTCTCGATGCCCGTGCATGTCGTCGCGCAGGCGCGCGTCGGTACGGAGCTCGCGGCCCAGCGCACCGAATGCGCGCGCCGCATCCTCGCGCTCGGCCGGGCGGCCGAAGCCTTCGTCCTCGACATGGGCTTCGCCTCGCCGCTGACGGTGGAGGACACGAACTACTGGGACCGGGTGCATTTCCGTCTGCCGATCGGCCGGCAGGTCATCGGCGAGATCGCGGCGGCGGTCGACACGGGCGCCGAGACGCCGAACCTTCGCGTCCTCGCGATGCCTACGCGCGCCGGGCAGGGCTGAGCCGCGGATGCTGTTCCAGACGCAGGGCTTCCTGCTCCTTTTCCTGCCGGTCTTCCTCGCCTGCTACTACGCCGCCGCTCGGCATACGGGCCTGCGCGTCGCGGTGCTCGTCACAGGTTCGCTCGTCTTCTACGGCTTTTGGGACGCGCGCTTCGTGCCGCTGCTCCTCGGCCAGATGCTCGGAACCTGGCTGTGTGCGGCGCTCTTCTTCCGCACCCGCCTGCGCGCCATCCTCTGGATCGGCATCGCTGCCAATCTCGCGGTGCTCGCGGCGTTCAAATACGTCGACTTCCTTGTCGGCACGGTGGAGGCGATCAGCGGCCTCGATCTGCCGCGCGCCGGCTGGCTCCTGCCGATCGGTATCTCGTTCTTCACCTTCGAAATGGTCTCGTATCTCGCCGATCTCCTGCGCGGCCACGAGGTGCGCTACCGGCTCAGCCGCTTCTCGCTGTTCATACTCTTCTTCCCGCGCCTCATCGCCGGGCCGATCGTGCGCCACAACGAGATCGTCTGGCAGTTCGAACTCGACCCCGTGCGCCCCGGCCTCGCCGAGCGCTTCGGCAAGGGGTTCGTGCTCCTGACGATCGGCCTCGCCAAGAAAGTGCTGATCGCCGATCCGCTGGCGACGCTCGCCGACCCCGTCTTCGCGCAGGCCTCCGGCGCCGCCCCCTCGCTGATCGACGCCTGGGCCGGCACCCTCGCTTTCACGCTGCAGCTCTACTTCGACTTCTCGGCCTATTCCGACATGGCGATCGGCCTCGCCCTGATGATGGGCCTCGCCCTGCCGGTGAACTTCGACGCGCCCTACCGCGCCGCCTCGCTGCGCGACTTCTGGCGCCGCTGGCACATGACGCTCTCGCGCTACATCCGCGACTATCTCTACATCCCGCTCGGCGGTTCGCGGCACGGCATGGGCACCTTCGTCACTGCGACGATGGTGTCGATGACGATCTGCGGCCTTTGGCACGGCGCGGGCTGGACCTTCGTCCTGTGGGGCGCTCTGCACGGCGCAGGGCTCGTCGCCAACCGGGCCTGGCAGGGCGCCGGGGCGCGATTGCCCGTCGTCCTCGCATGGCCGGTGACGATGCTGTTCGTGATGGCCGGCTGGGTGCTCTTTCGCGCGCCCGATTTCGGCACGGCGGCGTCGCTGTATGCCGGGCTCGCGGGGGCGGGCGGTCCGGGCGCGCCGATTGTGGAGGCGACATCGCAGACGGTGTTGTGGACGCTTCTGGCCGGCGCCATCGTCGCGCTCGCCGGGCCGACCTCGCAGGTCTATGTGGAGCGATTCCTCATCCCATGGAGCGTCGTCGCGCTCGGCTGGGCGCTCGCCTTCGTCTACTGCGTGCTGGCGATCGGCGGGCAGAACCCAGTGAGCTTCATCTACTTCCAGTTCTAACGCGCGAAGCACGCTGAATGGCGAAAGAGGCCTGAATTTTCGGAAGAATGGTGCTGCGAGAGAGGATTGAACTCTCGACCTCTCCATTACCAATGGAGTGCTCTACCACTGAGCTACCGCAGCGACGACGGCGGCTCTATCGCATAGCGCCGGGCCGTGTGCAAGTTGCGCCGGCCACCATTATGACCGGCTCCGCGCAAAGGGCTGGACAGCCCAAATCGCGTTGCCTATAAGGCGCACACCTCGCCGCCGGCCGACCTCAAAATCGGCTCCGGTGCTTGGTCGGCCCAGGTAGCTCAGTTGGTAGAGCATGCGACTGAAAATCGCAGTGTCGGCGGTTCGACTCCGTCCCTGGGCACCATTTCCCACTGAAATGCCGTAACTGTCCTCGGGCCTCCGGCATCGCGGGCTTGGCTGAGCTTCGCTCGCTGGTTCTCCTCCAAGTCGCCCTGCGCGACGGGATGTCTGCGTCGAGCCTCCATCGAGGAGGAAGCTTAAAGCGCCGTGCTACGGGTCGCGTCGAGACTTCCGCCCCGTCTCGATCACGCCTGCCTGTCCACGAGCGGGAACGGGGCTCGGCCCGCCTCTCCGCATCAGCGTGCGCGGCCCGTGCGTGCGAGAAGGACGACCGGAAGGATCCCGATCGCCACAATGATGAGAGCGGCGAGAGCCGCGTCCTCGTAGGTTCCGCGCGCGGCTTCGCCGTAGAGCAGCGTCGACAGGCTCTCGAAATTCAACGGCCGCAGGAGAAGCGTCGCCGGCAGCTCCTTCATGCAGTCGACAAAGACGAGGAGGCCGGCCGCCGTCAACGCCGGGCGCGTCAGAGGCAGATGCACGGAGACGAGCGTTCCCGTCGCACTGCGGCCGAGCGTGCGCGCGGCCTGGTCGAAGGACGTCGGAACGCGGCTCATGCCCGCCTCAATGCCACCGGAGGCGATGGCGAGGAAGCGTGCCGTGTAGGCGTAGATCAGCGCCGTCCCGGAGCCGAGGATCAGAAGTCCCGTCGAGACGCCCAGCCATTCGCGCGCGAAGGCGTCGAGCGTGCGGTCGAAGGCAGCGACCGGGATCAGGATGCCGATGGCAAGGACCGTGCCCGGCACGGCGTAGCCGAGGGTGGCGATGCGCGCAGCCGTGTTCGTGGCGCGTCCGGGCCGCAGCCGCGCGGCATAGGCGATGGCGAGGCCGAAGATCAGGATCACCGCCGTCGCAAGCGCCGACACGGTGACGGTGTTCACCGTCGCGCGCCACAGGGCCGGGGAGAAGCCGGCGAACTCGATCCTGCGCACGGCCGAGACGACGAGATAGGTGGCGGGGCCGGCAAAGCCGATGGCGATCGGCAGCGCGCCGAGGCCGAAGGCGCAGACGGCCTTTGCGCCGCGCAGTTTCAGCGGCACCATCGGCCGGGCGCGCTGGGCACTGGTGGCGAAGCGCTGGCGGCGGCGGGCCCAGCGTTCGAGAACGATGAGCGCGATCACGAAAGCCAGCATGGCGATGGCGATCTGCGCGGCGCCCGGCAGGTCGGTGCGCACGATCCACGTCGTGTAGATCGACGCCGTCAGCGTGCGGATGCCGAGGAATTGCGCGGCGCCGACGTCGTTCAGCGTCTCCATCAGAACGAGAGCGACGCCGACGGCGATGGCGGGGCGGGCGAGGGGAAGGGCGACGCGCCAGAACAGCCCGGAGCGACTGACGCCGAGCGTGCGCGAGACCTCGACGAGGTTGGCGGCCTGCGTCAGGAACATCGCGCGCGTGGTCAGGTAGACATACGGGTAGAGGACGAAGCCGAAGACCAGCACGGCGCCCCACATGGCTCGGATGTCGGGCAGGCGAAACTGGCGCGGGCTCGTATAGCCGAGCACCCAGCGGACCGAGCCCTGCACCGCGCCGAGCGGGCTGAGGACGTCGAGATAGGCGTAGGCCATGATGTAGGTCGGCACGGCGAGCGGCAGGAGCAGCGCCCATTCCAGAACGCCTCGGCCACGAAAATCATAGGCGGTGACGAGCCACGCCGCGCCGGTGCCGACGCAGGTGGCGATGACGCCCGTGCCCAGAAGCAGTAAGCCCGTGTTCCAGGCGGCCTGCGGCAGGATGTTGGCGACGACATGCGTCCAGAGCGTGCCGGTATCGGCGAGCGCGGCCCAGGCGATGGTCGCCACAGGCAACAGCACGAGAGCCGCGGCGGCAAATGCCGTCGCGGCCCAGGGTGTCATCGCCGGGCGTGCGCGCGCACTTACGCGCGTGGGGGCCGGCATGGTTGTCTGCATGTGCATCGCCGATAGCGGCGCGGCGAGGCTGGCGCCCCGCCGCGAAAAGACCGATCAGTTGCCGAAAGTGTCGAAGCCGATCTCGTCCACGATCTCGCTCGCACGGGTGCGGTAGGGCAGAATTTCGGCGAGCGGCGTCGTGTCCGGGGTCATCTCGCCCCAGGCTGCGACGAGCGGCGCGAGCTCGGCATTGGCGTTGACCGGGTGCTCGAAATTGGCCTCGGCGTACATCGCCTGCGCCTCGTCGGAGACGAGATACTCGAGAAGCTGCACGGCCTGCTCGCGGTTCGGCGAGTGGGCCGCGACGCCGGCGCCGGTGATGTTCACCTGCGTTCCACCGTCCTCGAAGGTCGGCAGCACGACACGGATCTCGTCGGACCAGGCCTTCTGCTCGTCGCCCGAGCGCCCGGAGGCCATCAGGCCGGCGTAGTAGGAGTTGGCGACGGCAATGTCGCAGACGCCGGCCGCAATGTCGCGTGCGCCGTCACGGTCGCCGCCGGCGGCGACGCGGGCCTGGTTGGCCTTCAGACCCTCGAGCCAGGTCTTCGTCTCTTCTTCGCCGTGATGCGCCATGTAAGTCGCGAACAGCGCCGTGTTGTAGGGGTGCTGGCCCGAGCGGATGCACAGCCGGCCTCGCCATTCCTCGTCCGCCAGATCCTCGTAGGTGATGCTGTCGAGGTCGACATCCTTGGCGACGTAGACGACGCGCGCGCGGCCCGACAGCGCGAACCAGTTGCCCTCGGGGTCTCGAAGCGCTTCCGGCACAGTGCTTTCGAGCACGTCGGACTCAACCGGTTGCGTGAGGCCCGCATCGACGAGGTCCATCAGCGCACCGAAGTCGACGGTCATCAGAAGATCGGCCGGCGAACTCTCGCCTTCGGCCTGAACACGCTCGATGAGGCCGTCCTGAAGGAAGACGGTGTTCACGGTCACGCCGGTTTCCTCGGTAAAGGCGTCGAGGATCGGCTGGATCAGTCCCGGCTCACGGGTCGTGTAGATGTTCACTTCCTGCGCCATGGCAGGAAGAGTTGCGCCAAGAAGGACGAAAGCGACGGAGGCGGCGGACGTCATCATTTTGTGCATCGGGAGGGTCCCTCTCCAGAAAGAATGCGCGAGTCTAAGCATTCGCGCCGAACGAGACCCTTAGTCCACGGAAACAAAACTCCGTCAAGTTTACAATTACTTTAGAGTTATTCCAAGTACGTCATTGCATTAGGACTTTGGGCACGTCAGCCGGACAGCCCATCCGCCTCGCCTGCCGAAAAGGCCATGACGTCCCGAGGCGCGACCGCGATGCGTGTCGTCTGCCCTTTGCCCAGCGCGGTTCGCACGCTGGACCGGGCGACGATCGGCGCCTCGATCCCGTCCACGGCCAGGAGCGTCTCCTCGATCTCGCCCAACAGAACGCGATCGACGACGCGCGCGGGAACGCCGGTCTCGCCGAGCGCGATCGCCGAGGGGCGGATGAGAAGCTGGACGGGGCCGTCTTCACCGCCGGTCGCCGGGAAGCGGCCGAGCGGGCTTTCGAGCCACCCGCCCGATCTGGTGGCCGGCACGCGGTTGACCTGCGAGAAGAACGCGGCGGCGTAGGCCGTGCGCGGCGCCCCGTAGATCTCGTCGCGGGTGCCGGCCTCCACGATCCGGCCGGCCTTCATCAGGGCCACCTTGTCCGCCAGCGCCAGCGCCTCTTCGGGGTCGTGCGTGACGATGATCGCGGTGGTCCCGAGCGCGCGCAGAAGCGCCATCGTCTCGCGCCGCACGGTGTCTCGCAGTCCGCGGTCGAGATTGGAGAAGGGCTCGTCCATCAGCAGGACGCGGGGCTGGGGCGCCAGCGCGCGGGCCAGCGCGACGCGCTGCTGCTCCCCGCCGGAGAGTTCGTGCGGATGGCGCTCGGCGAGCCTGCCGATGCCGATCCGTTCGACGATCGCCTCGACGCGCTCGGCGGCCGCCCTGCGTCCCAGCCCCCTCAAACCGAAGGCGATGTTCTGGCGCGCCGTCAGATGCGGAAACAGCGCGTAGTCCTGAAACATGAAACCGACATTGCGGCGCTCGGGCTCCACGAAGATGCCATCTCCGACGATCATCCGGCCGTCGAGACGGATCGAGCCCGCGTTCGGGGTCTCGACCCCCGCGATGATACGAAGGAGCGTGGACTTGCCGCAGCCGGAGTGGCCCACGAGGGCTGCGATCTCGCCCTCGGCCAGCCGGAGTGAAATGTCTGCGATCGCTGTGAAGTCCCCGAAGGAACATCGAACGGCGGAAATATCGAGGCAGGGCGTCATGGATGCAGCATGTCTGAAAGGGAGCGGTGGCCCCGAAAAGGGGCTGGCCGTGGCGGGGAAGTCAAGAGCACGCCGTCGGCTCTTGCTCTGGTCCAGCGGCTGGAGCATGCGGGAGCTCAGAAGTCGAACGAGGCCGAGAGCGTGTAAGTGCGCGTCGCGCCGACGACCTCGTCGAGTATCACCGTTCCCTGCGGTGTGCGCTGCTGGCCCAGCGCGCCCGTGCAGGCCAGCGCAAGTGCGGATGCGCCCGCCAAGGCGCGGACGCTCGAGTGATGACCGATGACGTGTAGACTTCCCCGCGGCATGATCGATCCCCAATCCAAGCCAGCAACAAGAAATATTCGGATAGCGACGACTCATGTAAAGAGCAAGTTTGTATTCAGATTAGAAGCGTTCTACAGTCTAACTGTATTGATTCTAAACTGAGTGTATTGGTGGCCCCGGGCGCGGATTCAACGCGATCACGTTTGCGCGCGGCCGCTCCGGGGCAGCGAGCCGAGCTACAAGAGAACTGGACTCGCGTCGTCAGCTATTGTTCAAGGAGCCGTCTCGTCGAACCCGGAACCGCACCATGTTCAAGACCGCCGGCGGCCTCGTGGCCCTCGCCACCGTCCTCCTTCTCGCCCCCTCAGCCTCGGCGCAGCCGATTGAGATCGAGCATGCGCAGGGCACCACGACGCTCGATGCGGTTCCGCAGAGCGTGATGGTCACGGACTGGGCCGCCTTCGATAACCTCGATGCCCTCGGCATCGAGGTTATCGAAGGCGTGCCCGCCTCTGCCACGCCGCCCTATCTGGCCGGCCGCGTGCCGGCCGATGCGCAGGCGATCGGCTCGCTCCAAGAGCCCGACATCGAGGGCATCGCGGCCGCCGATCCCGATCTCGTCATCGTCGCTTCGCGTTCACGCACGTCCTATCCGATGCTCTCCGGCATCGCCCCGACGATCGACCTCACGGTCGACAACCACGATCTGATCGCGGGCGTCGAAGCCAACATCACCCGCCTCGGCGCAATCTTCGATCGCGAGGAGCGGGCCGGCGAACTCGTGGCCGCGCTCGATGCCAAGGTCGAGGAAGCGCGGGCGGCGGCTGAGGGCAAGGGCACGGGGCTCGTGATCGTCACCAATGCAGGCAGGCTCGGTGTGTACGGGCCCGGCTCGCGTGTTGCCTGGATCTACGACGCGCTCGGCGTGCCGTCGGTCTTCGACGATGTGGACGACAGCGACCACGGCGGCGACGCGATTTCCTTCGAGTATCTGCTCGAGACGAACCCCGACTGGCTCTTCGTCGTCGATCGCGATGCGGGCGTCGGCGGCGAAGGGGCCGCGCGCGCGCTTCTCGACAACGATCTGATCCATGAGACGGGCTTCTGGCAGAACGACCGGATCATCTATCTCGACCCGGCCGCGGCCTATGTGACGATGCACGGATACAGCGGGCTGATGGTGCTGCTCGATCAGGTGATCGCGGGCTACGAAGACGCCTCCTGATCGCTGCACGCCTTTGATCGGGATAGAGACCAGGGCGCCGGGCGGGCAGGTTCGGGCAGGCTGGCCGCTGATGGGCGTTGTCGTCGCGCTGACGATGATGCTCGCCGTCGCAAGCCTCTTCGTCGGTATCAGCGACGTCTCGCTGTCGACGCTTTTCGGTGCGGGCGCGCACGACCGTGCGATGCGCGTCCTCCTCGTCAGCCGCATCCCGCGCACGGCCGCGATCCTTCTGGCCGGATCTGCGCTCGCCATCGCCGGCCTCGTCATGCAGATCATCGTGCGCAACCGTTTTGTCGAGCCATCGACGGCGGGCACCACCGAATCCGCCTCTCTCGGCTTCCTCGTCGTGACGATCTTCGCGCCGGGCTGGCCTCTGATGGCCAAGATGCTCGTCGCGGCCGTTTTCGCCTTCGCCGGCACCGCGCTGTTCCTGCGCATACTGCGCTTCGTGCCGCTGCGGGACGTCATGCTGGTGCCGCTCGTCGGCATCATGCTGGGTGGCGTCATCGGTGCGGTGACGACGTTCTTCGCTTACCGCTTCGATCTCCTGCCCTCCGTCCTCGCCTGGACGATCGGCGATTTCTCCGGCGTCCTGCGCGGGCGCTACGAGCTCCTTTGGTTCGGTCTGGCCGCTACGATCCTCGCCTATGTCGCGGCCGACCGCTTCACCGTCGCCGGGCTCGGCCGCGACGTCACGACCAGCCTTGGCCTGAACTACAAGGCGGTGATGACGTTCGGCCTCGCGCTCGTCGCGGTCATCTCCTCCGTCACCCTCGTCTCCGTCGGCTCGATCCCGTTCCTTGGCCTGATCGTGCCCAACGTCGTCAGCCTGATGGTGGGCGACAACATGCGCATCACCGTGCCTTGGGTCGCGGCGCTCGGCGCTCTCTTCGTTCTCCTCTGCGACATCGTCGGGCGCATCGTGCGCTATCCCTACGAGATCCCGATCGGCGTGACGGTGGGCGTCGTCGGTTCGGCGATCTTCCTTTATCTCCTCCTACGCGCACGAGGCTCGCGTGGCTGAGAGGTCCGCCGCCGCCCTCGCCGTCCCGGGACGCCTGCGGTCCGGCCGCGCGGCGATCGTGATCGCGATCCTCGCGCTTCTGGCGCTTGTGTCGGTCGCTGCCTTCCTGACGCTGGGCGCGCGGGGCTCGTGGAGCTTCGTCCTGTCCTTCCGGGGCAAGCGGCTTCTCGCGCTCGTCCTCGTCGCCTACGCGATCGCGGTCTCCACGGTGCTGTTCCAGACGGTCACCAACAATCGCATCCTCACGCCATCGATCATGGGGTTCGACGCGCTCTACGTCCTCGTCCAGACCTCGGTCGTCTTCTTCCTCGGAACGCAGATGCTGGTCCTGGCCGATCCGCATCTACGGTTCCTCGCCGAAGTGGTGGTGATGGCTGGGTTCGCCTGGATTCTCTTCCGGTGGCTGTTCCTCGGCGAGGAGCGCAGCCTGCATCTCCTCGTGCTCGTGGGCATCGTCTTCGGCATCTTCTTCCGGTCGATCTCCACCTTCATGCAGCGTATCCTCGATCCGAACGCCTTTCAGGTGCTCCAGGACGCGCTGTTCGCGAGCTTCCAGAACGTCGACACGACGCTTCTGGGCGTGTCCTTCGCGCTGGTGGCGATGGCGAGCCTCGTCCTGTGGGGCGTCTCCCACACCTTCGATGTCTTGACGCTTGGCCGGGCGCAGGCGGTCAGCCTGGGCGTGGACTATCGGCGCACGGTGATGACGATCCTGACCATGGTGGCCGTGCTCGTCGCCGTCTCCACCGCCCTCGTCGGCCCGATCACCTTCTTCGGCCTGCTCGTCGCCAGCCTCGCGCGCGCTCTTCTGGGCGACAGCCTGCACCGCCATGTCCTGCCGGCCGCCGTGCTCTTGGCCATCGTCGCGCTTGTCGGCGGCCAGACGGTCCTGGAGCGCGTCTTCTCCTTCGACACCGCGCTCTCGATCATCGTCGAGTTTCTGGGCGGTCTCGTCTTCATCATCCTCATCATGCGCGGAGCCGCCCGATGATCGTCACTTCCGGCGTCGGCAAGCGCTATGGCGGCACGCTCGTCGTCGACGATGTGACGCTGACCATCCCGCCGCGCGGCATCACCTCGATCATCGGCCCGAACGGGGCCGGCAAGTCGACGCTCCTGTCGATGATCGCGCGGCTGACGGGTCTCGACGCCGGCCATGTGACGGTGGACGGGCTCGACGTCGTGACGACGCCGAGCGAGGTGCTGGCGCGCCGCCTCGCCATTCTGCGCCAGGAGAACCACATGACGGCGCGCCTCACCGTGCGCGACCTCGTGACCTTCGGGCGCTATCCGCATTCGCGCGGGCGCCCGACGCAGGAGGACATGGCGCATGTGGCGCGCGCGCTCGACTATCTGGGGCTGACAGAGCTCTCGGGACGGTTCCTCGACGAACTCTCCGGCGGGCAGCGCCAGCGGGCCTTCGTTGCGATGGTGCTGTGCCAGGACACGGATTACGTGCTTCTCGACGAGCCGCTCAACAATCTCGACATGAAGCACGCCGCCGCGATGATGCGGCTGTGGCGTGGCGCCTGCCGGGACTTCGGCAAGACGGTCGTGGTCGTCCTCCACGACATCAACTTCGCGTCCTGGCATTCCGACCACATCGTCGCGATGCGCGACGGGCGCGTCTGCCGGCAAGGCACGCCAGACGAGATCGTCAATGCCGAGGCGCTGAAGGACATCTACGACATGGACATCGCGGTCCAGGACGTGAATGGCCGGCGGATCTGCCTGTTCTACGAGTAGTCCCGCCCGCCTCAGAGGAGGCGAGCGGTGTCTTGTGGCTCAGAAAAGCCAGAAGCCGAGCCCGATGACGATGCCCGACACGAAAAGCACCATCACGCAGAAGCCCATGATGTCTCGGGCCTTCAGGCCGGCGATGGCGAGCGCCGGCAGCGCCCAGAAGGGCTGGATCATGTTCGTCCAGGCATCGCCCCACGCTACGGCCATGGCGACCCGCGCGACATCGGCCTGAAGCGCGATCGCAGCCTCCATCATCACCGGACCCTGCACGGCCCACTGACCACCGCCGGACGGGACGAAGGTGTTGACGAGGCCTGCAGCGAGGAAGGTGAGGACCGGCAGCGTCTCGGCCGTGGCGATGTCCACGAAGAAGTTCGAGATGCTGGCCGTCAGGCCCGAGCCGCCGAGCATCCCCATGATGCCCGCATAGAACGGGAACTGGATGAGGATTCCGGCCGCACCCTTCGCCCCTTCGGTGAACGTCTCAAGGAAGCGACGGAGCGTGCCGTGAAGGCCGATGCCGAGGAAGATCAGGATGAAGTTGACGAGGTCGAGATTGAGCCCGCCCGTGCCACGCCACCAGTAGACCGCGACCGCCAGAAGGCCCATGGCGGCGATGATCCAGGCGAAGACGCGCGAGTTCTCCAGGCGTTCGGCCGGACGTGTCTCCGTCTCCTGCGTGACTTTCGTTTCCTCGGCGTCGAGACGCGATCCGACGACGACCGGATCCTTGATGCCGCGCATCATCAGCCAGTTCGTCAGCGGCACCGCGACCATCAGCGCCGCGACGATGCCGAGGTTCAGGGCCGAGAAGATCGTCTGATCGGTCGGGATGAGGCCGATCGTACCTTCCAGGAAGTGCCCCGGATTCGCGATGAGAAGCGGAACCGAACCCGACAGCCCTCCGTGCCAGACGAGGAAGCCGGAATAAGCGCTGGCGACGAGCAGGCGATAATCGACGCCCGGCACCCGCCGCGCCAGTTCCTTGCCGAGCACAGCGCCGATCACGAGCCCGACGCCCCAGTTCAGCCAACTGGCGCTCAACGAGACGACGCTCACGATCAGGATCGCGGTTCCGGGCGTGCGCGCGAAGCCGGAGACCCAGTTGATGAAACGGCCGAACAGCGGCGTCGATGCCACGGTGAAGCCGAGCACGAGGATGAGCGACATCTGCATGGCGAAAGACAAAAGGCTCCAGAAGCCTTCCTGCCAATAGACGAGCATGTCCGTCGGCGTCTGGCCTTCGCCCAGAATGCCCGCGCCGAAGACGAAGAGCGTGATGAAAACGACGATCACGAGCGGATCGGGCAGATACCGATCGAAGACGTGGACGAAGAAGTTCGTTGTCCGGCTGAGCATCGCGCGCTCCTCCTCACCGTGCGTTGTGGATTTCACTGATGCGGCAGGATCGTCGGCCTACAAATGCCGTAAAGGCAGATAAGCGGCGCTGTCCCCAACTTTGTGCGCCGTAAAGCGCCATTTGTACCGATGAATGTTGCGCGGCGGCGCGCTCAAGCGTCGATGGCGATATCGCTCGTCGGAACCATCTGGCAGCCGAGGAAGTAGCCTTCCTCCCTCTCGGGCAGGCCATCCGGCTGCGCGGCCTTACCCTCGACGAGGCGGACGAGGCAGCTCTCGCACTGGCCGACGCGGCAGCCGCTCGCCATCGTGACACCGGCCTTGGCCGCGAGGTCGAGGACGGAGCCGCAGGCCGGCGTCCACTCAGCCGTGAGCCCGGACCGACGGAATTCCACGCGGTGGCGTGCGTCCGGGTCGAGCTTCGGCCGCACTGGCGAGGCGAAGGTCTCCGAATGAATCTCGAAGGGCAGCACGCCGCGCGCTTCGAGGCCGGAGCGAACGCCGCTCATCATCGCGGCGGGTCCGCACATGTAGAAGCGCGCGCCGCGCGCGACCCAGTCCTCGTCGATCGCATCGGCGTCGAGGCGGCCGACCGGCACATTTGCATCCTGCGGCCCCGGCCGCGTGTAGCGGTCGATGACGCTCAGGCGCGGCAGCGCGTCGGCGAGTTCGCCGATCCGCTGCCGGAAGGCATGGGCGGCGCGGTCGCGGTTGCCGTAGAGGAGGATCACCTCGGGCATCGCCGCCGGATCGCCGACCGCGAGCGTCTCCAGATAGCCGATGAAGGGCGTGATGCCGATGCCCGCGGCGACGAGCACGATCGGCCTCGTGTGCTCGCGCGGGATCAGGAAGCGTCCCGCCGGGGCCGTCAGCCAGATCGTGTCGCCCGGCTTCACGGCGCGGTTCATGTGGTCCGAGACGAGGCCGCACCATGCCGCGCCGCTCTCGTCCCGGCCGGACTGGCGCTTGACGGTGATCCGGTAGGAGCGCTGCCGGCCGGGCAGGCTCGGGCCGGAGAGCGAATAGGCGCGCGTCGTCTCGTCGTCGCCCGGATGGCGAAGGACGACATGCTGGCCCGGCAGGAAGGAGGGCAGGGGCTCGCCATCCGCCGGGACGAACTCGATCGATCGGGCGTCCGTCGCCTCCGGCACGACCTTCGCCACTGTGAAGCGCCGCCAGTCCTTCCAGGGCGCGGGATCGTCGGTGGCCGCGCGTGCGATGTCGCACGGCATGGAGCGCAGCGGCAGCGAACCGCTCAAGGGGTCGACCGCGCTGTCGTCGACGAGGATGTTGATGTTGGCCGAGCCGCGCCCGAGCGCCGGAAAGCCCGGCAGGCCGAGATCCTGCGCGCCCTGCCACCAGCCGTAATCGGCGGCGACGACATCCTCGGCGAGCCCGTCCGAGAGCTTGAGGCGCATATGCACCGAACCGCGCTCGGTCGTGATGGCACACAGATCGCCCTCGACGAGACCGCGCGCCTTGGCCAGAGCGGGGTGGATCGTCACGGTCGGCTCGGGCGCGCGGCGGCGAAGGCTCGGCAGGTTGCGATGCTGGGAGTGGCAGTAGACGCCGATCTTGGCCGTCACCAGCGTCAGCGGGCTGCCGGTGCGCTTTTCACCGGCCGGCATGTGGACGGGGAGCGGCGGATAGCCATGCGCCAGCAGTCGCTCGCTGTAGAGTTCCACAAGGCCGCTCGGCGTCGCGAACGGCGCCTTCCCTGCCGCGGCGCTGCGCTCGTGGCGGCGGGGTGCGGCATCGACGGGAAGGGTCACGCCGCTCGGCGCCGCGCGAAGCGCCTCGACGGTCAGGCCCATCGGCGCCAGAGCGTGGTTCCAGCCGGCCTCGACGCTGCCGCCGAAGAAGGGCTCGGACAATCCCATGCGGGTCGCCAGCGCCATGACGATCTCGTAGTCGGGCCTCGCCTCGCCGCGCCGCGCCACCATGGCGGGGCGAAGCTGCACATGGCCCGCCGCTCGCTCGTCGATCTCGAAACCGAGGCGCAGGCCCTCGTGCTCCCACGGGCTCGTCACCGGAAGGAGGATGTCGGCATGGGCGTTGGTGGGCGTGTGGAAGAGGTCGCAATGGACGTGGAAGTCCAGCGCCTTCAGCGCCTCGGCGCCCCGCTCGCCACCTGGATGCGAGACAAGGAGATTGCCGCCGAAGCCGAGAAGCGCGCGCACGCGGTAGGGGGCGCCGTCGAGAGCCGCGCGGTAGACGTCCCGCGCCAGCACCCAGCCTGTCGAGGGCGGGCCGAGCGGCCGCTCGTCTATGCCAAGCGCCTTCTTCCGCTGGCCTTCGGAAAGAAGATCGAAGGTCGAGATCCTGTTCTGCGGGAGCGGCCCGTAGAGGCGGTTGCCGCCGGCCGCGTCGAAGGCGCCGGTCAACGCGTAGAGGACGGCGATAGCGCGTTCGGTCTGCGTCGCGTTGAGGTTCTGCCCGACGCCCGTCCAGGAATGATAGGCGACATGCGGTCCCGCTTCCGCAAGAAGCGCAGCCGCGCGCGAGAGATCGGCAGGCGCGACGCTCGTTTCGCGCTCGACGAGCGCCGCGTCGTAGGGCTCGCAGGCTTCTGCGAGGAGCGCGAAGGCCGGGCGAGCCTTGATGACCCTCCCGTCGAGCGCCCCGAGTTCGAACCGTCCGTCGAGTGCCGCAGTCTCGCAAGGGACGGCCGGATCGCGAGGAACAGCCGCGCCCCGCGCCTCGTCGAAGACGAGATGGCCGCGCGCGCCTTCCACGACCGCTCCGGCTTCGACGAGCCGTCCGTTGGCCACATCGACGAGAAGCGCGCCGTTCGTCCAGCGCCGCACGAAGGCCGCGTCGAAGGTCCCTTCGCGGATCATGAAGCGCGCGAGGCCGAGCGCGAGCGCGGCGTCGCTGCCGGGGCGCAAGCGCAGCCAGACGTCGGCCTGCCGCGCATGGGCCGTCTCGCGCGGATCGACGACGAGGAGCCTGGCGGTCCCCGCAGAGCCATCCGCCACCCGTCCGGCCTGCGCGAGCCACGTGTTGGACGGGTTATGGCCCCACAGGACGTTCAGCTTCGCCTTGGCGTAGTCGGCCGGCGGCATGCCGCAGCCGAAGGTGAAGGCGTGCGCGACATCCTTGTGCCAGTTGCAGATCTCGGTGCCGTAGATCGTGTTCGGGCTGCCGTAGAGGCGGATGAAGCGCTCGATCCAGTCGATGCTGTCGGAGATCGGCGTGCCGCTCGGCGTCGTCACCTCGAAGGCGACGCTTTCCGGCCCGGTCTCCTGCGCATAGCGCGTGAGCCTCCCGGCGATCTCGCCCAGCGCCTCATCCCAGGAGATGCGCTGCCAGCCGGGATCGGCCGCGCCCTTCGGGTGGGTGCGGCGCATGGGATAAAGCAGACGCTCCGGCGAGTGGACGATCTCGGGGGCGGCGCGCCCCTTTGGGCAGGTCGCCTTGCCGGTCGGGTGGTCGGGATCGTTGCGCACGGCGACGAGCTTGCCGCCGCGAACGGTGTTGATCGTGCCGCAGCGCGAGCGGCAGAGCGTGCAGTATCCGGCGATGTCCCGATCGGTCATGCCTCGCGTTTCAGCACGGCGGCGCCGGGCGTTCAATCGCGGGGGGCGAAAATCAGGCGAGGTCGGCGCTGCGCGGCAGGTCGGCGCCGCGGCGCGAGCAGGTGATGGCGGCGGCCCTTGCGGCATACTCCACCGCGCGGCGCGCGCTGGCCGCGTCGAGCACCACGAGCGCCTCCCTGCTCATCAGCCCCTCGGCCTCGAGGTGTGAAAGGAGAGCGGCATGGAAGCTGTCTCCCGCGCCAACCGTGTCGATCACCTCCACCTGTGGGCCCTGCACCTCGATCCGCCCGAAGGCCCCGTAGGCGCGGACCGGCTGCGGACCGTCCGTGACGAGGACGAGGGCGGGGCCCTTCGCCAGCCATTCCCTCGCCAGCGCATCGACGTCCGCGCCCGGCTCGAAGGCGTGACCAATGTCCTCGCTGGAGATCTTCACGATGGTGGAGGCGGCGATCGCGCGCTCGAAGCGGCCGCGCCAGACATCCTCGTCGGCGATGAGGTCGGGCCGCAGATTCGGGTCGAAGGAGACGACGCGGCTTGCCCTGGCGTTTTCGGCAAGGCGCAGCACGCTTTCGCCCGAGGGCTCGAGGCCGAGCGTGTAGGAGCCGAGGGTGATGCACGTCACAACTCCGTCGAGGTCGGTAGGGAGATCGGCGTCGAGGATGTCGTGGTCGGCCGCGCCCTCGTTGCGGAAGGAATAGGCGACGAGCCCGTCGGCGGCGACCGAGACGAAGGAGAGCGGCGAGGGGTGCCGGGAGTGCTTGACGTGGTCGAGGCGGACGCCCTCGCTCGCCAGCGCCTGGCGCAGGTGTCGGCCGAAGAAGTCGTCCGACAAGGCGCCGAGAAAGGCGACCTCGCGCCCAAGGCGCGCGGCGCCCACCGCTACGTTGAAGGGCGAGCCGCCGACATGGCCTTCCATCGACAGGGCGCCGCCGCTGGAGCCAGTCGAGAACACGTCGATCAACGCCTCGCCGCAGACCAGGATCATCGTCGTCTCTCCTATGCTTGTCGCAACGGTTCGGGCTGGGCCGCGCGCACCGCGCGCTCGGCCTTCCGCAGGATATCGTGGGCGCGCCGCTTGGCGGCGTGGAAGGGCGCAAGCGCCGGATTGGGTGCGATGGCTTCGCCGATCCCGCCCATCGCGGCGGCCGCGGCCGAAAGGCCCGGGAAGCGGCCGGCGGCGACGGCGCCGATCATGGCGCTGCCCAGAAGCACGGGCTCGCTCGTCTGCGGCAGGGCGACGTCGAGCCCGGTCGCGTCCGCGAGGATGCGGCGGGTGAGCCTGGAGCGCGCCGCACCGCCGGAGACGATGATCGTGCCAAGCCCGGCGCCTTCGGCACGCATCGCCTCGACGATCCGGGCGGTGCCGTAGGACAGGCCGCAGAGACCAGCCACGAACAGCGCCACGAGGCTCGCCTCGCCTGTGTCGAGCCCGAGGCCGCTGATCGCGCCGCGCGCGGCCGGATCGGCCTCCGGCGAGCGGTTGCCGAGGAACTCAGGCACCACGTGCAGGGTCGCGGCGAGGCGTGCTGCCTCTTCCGGCGAACCCGCGGTCTCGCAGGCGCGGCGCTCCAGATGGTCGAGAAGCGCGATGCCTTGCGCTTGCGCCGCATCGCGCGCGGCCGGAGAAGCCGGGTGCATCGACACGAGATGGTCAAGCGCGGCGCCATAGGCCGATTGACCGCCCTCCAAGAGCCAGTAGCCGGGCAGGAGGGCGTCGCGATATGGGCCCCAGACGCCGTCGACGAAGGCGGGCTCGCGCGTCACAGCCATCGCGCAGGACGACGTGCCCATGATGAGCGCCATTTGCGCGGCAGGGTCCGGCGCGGAGCCTTCCGCGCCAGCGCCGAGCGTGCCGATACCGCCCGCATGGGCGTCGATCGCGGAGGCGCCGACCGGCGTGCCGGGCCGAAGGCCGAAAGCGCTCGCGGCCTCCGGTGTCAGCCCCGCGCCGAGCGGCGCGCCGATGGCGGCGACCTGCGTGCCGATGCGCCGGAAGCCTTCGTCGGCAAGCTCTTCCAGCCCGATCGCGCGGAAGTAATCGGCGTCCCAACGCCCCTCATGGGCGAGATAGGTCCATTTGCAGGTCAGCGTGCAGACGGATCGCGCCTCGCTGCCCGTCGCGCGGAAGGAGAGATAGTCGGCGAGGTCGAAGAAGTGTTCGGCCGTATCGAAGACATCGCGCCGCTTCTCCTTCAGCCACAGGAGCTTGGGCGTCTGCATTTCGGGCGAGAGCGCCCCGCCCACGAAGCGCAGCACCGCATGGCCGCCCGCATTGATCCGCCGCGTCTGCTCGACCGCGCGATGATCCATCCAGACGATGATGTCGCGTTCGGGATCGTCCGAGCTGCCGACCGCCAGGCCCGTGCCCTCCGGTCCGACGACGACGAGCGAGCACGTGGCGTCGAAGCCGATCCCTTTCACATCCTCGGCCGCTGCGCCGGCGGCCTTCATCGCCTGGCGCACGCTGGCCCCGACGGCCGTCCAGATGTCGCGGGAGGACTGTTCGGCGATACCGCCATCCTCTCGCCAGAGGCGGATGTCGTGCCGCGCCGTGCCCAGAAGGGCCCCGTTCGCGCCGAACACGCCGGCGCGCGCGCTGCCTGTGCCGACGTCGACGCCAATGAACAGATCCGGCATGCTTGCTCCCCGCCTCCCGGCGCGGGACCTTACAGCATCAGCCGGAAAATCGAAGCCGATTTGCCCGAAGCCCGATGCGTCGACTGAGATCGGTTGGAAGGCGGAAGCGCCGCGACGCTCAGCCGATATAGGCGCGAAGCGTGGCTTCGACGCCCTTCTCGCGCAGCGAGGCGAGGGCGTTGGCGAAGGCGGCCGAGAAGACCGGATCGCCCGCCAGTTCGCCGTAGACGTCCTCAAGGGCGAGGAAGGCGGCCGGGTCCTTTTGCGCGGCGACGGCGGCGGGACGGATCGTTTCCATGTTCGGGTCGACGAGCGGCATTTCCTTGCCCGTCTCCGACGTGCCGCCGAGCGCGCGGCACCACAACGCCGAGACGAGCGCCAACCCCTCGACGCCGTCGCCCTTCGCGAGCCGGTCGCGGATGGTCGGCACGATGAACTTCGGCTGGCGGTTGGAGCCGTCGAGCGCAAGGCGCGCCACCGTGTCTCCGATCTTCGGGTTGGCGAAGCGATGCTCGATCAGCTTGCGGTATTCCTCGAGCGAGGTGTCCGGCACCGGCGGCACGACGGGGATGATCTCGTCCTTCGTCAGCTTCTCGAGGAAGGCGCGGATCAACGGATGCTCCATCGCCTCGTGGACGAAGTGGATGTCGAGCAGGATCGCCGGATAGGCGATCGCCGCGTGACCGCCGTTCAGGATGCGGATCTTCATCAGCTCATACGGCGCGACGTCGTCGACGAAGGTCACGCCGACGGTCTCCAGCGCCGGGCGCCCGGCGGGGAACTTGTCCTCCAGCACCCACTGCTTGAACTCCTCGCAGAAGACCGGCCAGCGGTCCTCGACGCCGAATTCGGTGCGAAGCGCCTCGATCTCGCGCCGGCTCGTCGCCGGCGTGATGCGGTCGACCATAGAGTTCGGGAACGCCACGTCCGAGCGGATGAAGGCGGCGAGTTCGGGGTCGGAGAGTTCGGCCGTGCCAGCGACGGCGGCCAGCGTCACCGCGCCGTTGTGGGGAATGTTGTCGCAGCACATTACGGTGAAGGGCGCGGTGCCCTTCTCGCGGCGTGCCTTGAGACCGGCGGCAATGAGGCCGAAGACGGTCTTCGGCGCGTCCGGGTTCCGCCCGTCCGCCGCGATGGCGGGATGTGTCGGATCGAAGCGTCCGGCCGAATCGATGAAGTAGCCGCCCTCGGTGATCGTCATCGAGACGATGCGGATCTCCGGGTCGGCGAGGCGCGCGATGATCGCCGGCGCGTCGGCGATCGGCAGGTATTCGGCCATGGAGCCCGTGACGCGGGCGCTGGTGCGCGCATTGTCCTGCTCGACGACGGTGGTCAGGAAGTCCTGCGCGGCGAGCTTTTCGCGCGCGGCCGACTCGCCCGGCAGGATGCCGGCGCCGACGATTGCGAAGTCATGGTCGCGGCCCGTGGCGAAAAGGTCGTCGAGATAGACGGCCTGATGCGCACGGTGGAAGTTGCCGATGCCGAAATGCAGGATGCCGGGCTTCAGGCCCGCGCGGTCGTAGGCGGGAACGGCCACCGTCTCGGGCATGTCGGAAAGGGTCGCGGCGGATAGGGTGACGCTCATCGGGCGCTCTCCTGGGACATGGTGTTGCGGTGTTTCACGTGAGGCGTCGCGAGCGAAGACGGCGCGGGCTTTCGCCCGTCAGCTCATCCAGTTGCCGCCATCGACATTGTAGGTCTGCGCGACGACGTAGCGGCTGTCGTCGCTGGCGAGGAACACGGCCATGCCGGTCAGGTCCTCGGCGGTGCCCATGCGCCCGAAGGGCACGGCCTCGCCGACGAGCCGCTTCTTCTCGCCGATCGGGCGGTTCTCGTACTTCGCGAAGAGCGCGTCGACATGGTCCCAATGGTCGCCGTCGACGACGCCGGGCGCGATGGCGTTGACGTTGATGCCGTGCTTGACGAGCGCGAGCCCGGCCGACTGGGTCATCGAGATCATCGCGGCCTTGGTGGCGCAGTAGACGGTGACGAGCGCTTCGCCGCGCCGCCCGGCCTGACTCGCCATATTGATGATCCGCCCGCCGCGTCCGGCCTCGATCATGGCGCGAGAGACGGCGCGCATCATGAAGAGCGGACCCTTCACGTTGACCGCGAAGAGCTTGTCGTACGAGCCTTCCTCGACCTCGTTCACCGGCGCCATGTCGAAGAGCGCGGCGTTGTTGATCAGGATGTCGATCGGTGCCTCTGCGGCAAGCTCCGCCACCACACGGTCGACCTCCGCCACGTTCGAAACGTCGAGCCGGCGCGCGCAGGCCCCGGGGCCGAGTTCGCGCGCGGTGCGATCGGCCGCCTCTCCGTCGAGATCGAGAAGGACGACGCTGGCGCCTTCGGCGAGATAGGCCTTGGCAAAAGCCTTGCCGATGCCGCGCGCTGCGCCCGTGATCAGTGCGCGCTTGCCTTCGAGGCGGTTCATCGGATCGCGAGGCCCTTGTCGTCGAAGCGGTGGATGCGGCCTTCCTGCGGGGTCAGCCACACCGTGTCGCCGTGCGAAACGCGGAATTCGCCGCCCGAACGCGCGGTCACCTGCTCGCCGTCATCGAGCTTCACATGGACGAAGGTGTCCGAGCCCAGATGCTCGGAGACGCCGGCCGTGCCCTTGATGGTGCCGCTGTCGCTCGAGAGCGTCAGGTGCTCGGGCCGCACGCCAACGGTCGGCGCGCCGAGGCCGGAGGCATAGGAGCCCTTGAGGAGGTTCATCTTGGGCGAGCCGATGAAGCCGGCGACGAAGACGTTGGCCGGGTTCTTGTAGAGCTCCAGCGGCGTGCCGACCTGTTCGACGCGGCCCTTATTGAGCACGACGATCTTGTCGGCCATGGTCATCGCCTCGACCTGATCGTGCGTGACGTAGATCATCGTCGTCTTGAGCTGCTGGTGCAGCTCGGAGAGCTCCAGGCGCATGTTGACGCGCAGCGCCGCATCGAGGTTCGACAGCGGCTCGTCGAAGAGGAAGCCCTTGGGCGCGCGCACGATGGCGCGGCCGATCGCGACGCGCTGGCGCTGGCCGCCGGAGAGCTCGCGCGGGCGCCGGTCGAGATAGTCGGTGAGGTTGAGGGTGGCGGCAGCTGCCTCCACCTTGCGGGCGATGTCGGCCTTCTTCTCGCCGGCCATCTTCAGCGGGAAGCCGATATTGGCCCGCACGCTCATATGCGGGTAGAGCGCGTAGGACTGGAACACCATCGCCAGCTCGCGCGCGGCCGGAGAGACGTTGGTCACGTCCTTGCCGTCAATGTCGATCTTGCCGCCGGATGTGTCCTCGAGGCCCGCGATGAGACGCAGGAGCGTGGACTTGCCGCAGCCCGACGGGCCGACGAAGACCACGAACTCGCCGTCGCGGATCTCGAGATCAAGGCCGGGGATGATGACGACGTCGCCGAACTTCTTGGAGACGTTGGTGAGGGTGATGGCGCTCATTTGTGCGCTCCTTACTTGACGGCGCCGAAGGTGAGACCGCGCACGAGCTGCTTCTGCGAGAACCAGCCGAGGATGAGGATCGGGGCGATCGCCATCGTCGAGGCGGCCGACAGCTTGGCGTAGAAATTGCCCTGCGGCGAGGAGAAGGACGCGATGAAGGCCGAGAGCGGCGCCGCGTTCGTGGTCGTGAGGTTCAGGGTCCAGAACGCCTCGTTCCAGGACAGGATCACGGACAGGAGAACCGTGGACGCGATGCCGGGCACGGCCATCGGTGCGAGCACCTGCGTCAGCTCCTTCATTAGCGACGCGCCGTCCATGCGCGCGGCCTCCAGGATCTCACCCGGAATCTCGCGGAAATAGGTGTAGAGCATCCACACCATGATTGGCAGGTTGATCAGAAACAGGACGAGGATCAGCCCGATCCGCGTGTCGAGAAGGCCGAAATCGCGGAACATCAGGTAGATCGGCACGAGGACGCCGACGGCCGGCAGCATCTTCGTCGACAGCATCCAGAGGAGGACGTCCTTGGTGCGCGGCGTCGGCGAGAAGGCCATCGCCCAGGCCGCGGGCACGGCGAAGATGAGGCCGATCAGCGTCGAGCCGAAGGCGAGCCATACCGAGTTCATCGCGAAGCGGAAGTAGTCGGAGCGCTCCTGGATCGCGACGTAGTTCTCCAGCGTCCAGTCGAAGAACACGAAGCGTGGCGGGATCGAGATCGCCTGAAGCTCGGTCTTGAAGGAGGTGAGCACCGTCCACAGGACGGGGAAGAAGATCAGGAGGCCGACGAACCACCCGAGGATGGTGAAGCCGATCTTGCGACGGGTGGAGACTGCGCGTGCCATCGTGTCTGCTCCTCAGGCGTCGAGGTTCTTGCCGATGAGGCGGATGAGGAAGAAGGCGACGATGTTAGCGAGGATCACCGCGACGATGCCGCCGGCCGATGCGCCGCCCACGTCGAACTGGAGGAGCGCCTGGGAGTAGACGAGGAAGGGGATGTTCGTCGTCTGGAGACCCGGCCCGCCGGAGGTCGTCACGTAGATCTCGGCGAAGATGGAAAGCAGGAAGATCGTCTGGATCAGGATCACCACCGTAATGGCGCGCGCCATGTGCGGCAGTGTGATGTAGCGGAAGATCGAGAAGGCGCCGGCACCGTCCATCTCGGCTGCCTCCTTCTGGTCCTCCGAGAGCGACTGCAGGCTCGTCAGGAGGATCAGCGTGGAGAAGGGCAGCCACTGCCACGCGACGATGATGATGACCGCAAGCAGCGGGGCGCTGGAAAACCAGTCGATCGCGCCGATGCCGACGAAGTTCAGGAACTGCCCGATGACACCGTAGACCGGGTTCATCATCAGGTTCGACCAGACGAGGGCGGCCACCGTCGGCATCACGAAGAAGGGCGCGATGACGAGAAGGCGCACGATCGTCACGCCGTAGAACACCTGATCGAGCATCAGCGCGAGAAGGATGCCGCCGCCCACGGTGATGACGAGCACGCCGAGGACGAGGACAAGCGTGTTCTGGAGGGCGGTGAAGAAGGCCGGATCGGACAGGAAGAACCGGTAGTTCATGATGCCGATGAACGGCGTCTCTCCGGGATTGAAGAGATTGTAGTTCAGTGTCGAGAAGTAGAGCGTCAGCGATAGCGGGACGATCATCCACAAGAGCAGCGCGATGACGGAAGGCGCCATCATCAGGCGGGCAGCCGATTTCGTATGGGTTGTCGCCATGCTGGTGGCTCCGTCGCGGACACGCCCTGACGGGCGAAGGTGCTGAGGGGAGAAAGGGCGCCTCGAGGGCGCCCTTTCGATCGCGCGGGGGCGGGGACTACTGTAGGTAGCCGCCGCGCGTCATCTCGCGCACCGCGCCCTGCTGGGCGGCGGCGAGCACCTGGTCGACGCTCATCGAGCCGGTGAGCGCGGCCGCCATCTGCTGGCCGACCGTGGTGCCGAGGCCCTGGAACTCCGGGATCGCGGCGAACTGCAGCCCGACATAGGGCTTGTCGTCCGTGATCGAGGGGTTGGCGTTCTCGATGGCGGTGAGCGTCGCCTGCGCGAAGGGCGCCTCGGTCATGTAGGTCTCGTTCTCGTAGAGCGAGGTGCGCGTGCCGGCCGGCACGTTCGCCCAGCCTTCGTTCTCGGCCACGAGTTCGAGATAGGCCTTGGACGTCGCCCACGAGATGAAGGTCTGCGCGGCCTCGGCGTTCTGCGAGGACGCGGGGATCGCGAGCGACCATGCCCAGAGCCAGTTGGCACCGTTGTTCGGGCAGTTCTCGATGCCGCAGGGGAACTGGGCGAAGCCGACGCTGTCGGCCACCTGGCTCTCATCCGGGTTGGAGACGAAGGAGGCTGCGATCGTGGCGTCCATCCACATCGCGCAGCGGCCCTGATTGAACAGCGTCAGGTTCTGGTTGAAGCCGTTCGAGGAAGCGCCCGGAGGGCCGACTTCGCGCATCAGCTCGACATACAGGCCGACCGCGTTGCGCCAGCCTTCGCTCTCGAACTGCGGCTGCCAGGAGCCGTCGAAGTAGTTGGCGCCGTAGGAGCGTGCCATGGCGCCGAGGAAGGCCATGTTCTCGCCCCAGCCGGCGAGACCGCGCAGGCAGATGCCGTAGACGTCGGGGTTCGCCTCATGGATCGTGCGGGCCGATTCGGCGATGAAGTCCCACGTCGGGTTCTCCGGCATCTCGATGCCGGCCGCCTCGAAGAGGTCGGTGCGATAGATGGTCATCGCGCTCTCGGCGTAGAAGGGTGCAGCATAGAGCGTGCCATCGGCGGAGAGCGCCTCGCGGATCGGCGGCAGGAGATCGTCGACGTCGTAGTCGTCGCCGAGATTGTCGAGCGGCGCCAGCCACTCGTTTCCGGCCCAGATCGGCGCTTCGTAGTTGCCGATCGTCATCACGTCGAACTGGCCGCCATTGGTGGCGATGTCGGTCGTGACGCGCTGGCGCAGAACGTTCTCCTCGAGCGTCACCCAGTTCAGGGCGATGTCCGGGTGCTGTTCGGTGAAGTCCTGCGTCAGCCCCTGCATGCGGATCATGTCGGAGTTGTTGACGGTGGCGATCGTCAGCGTCGTCTGCGCGCCGGCCACACCGGCCATCGCGAGAAGAGACGCCGCACCCGCCATGAGTGCGCGTTGAAACATTTTCGGATGGCCTCCCAGCTCAGTCATGGGCAATTGTTCAATGCGAGGGCAAATTCTCACCGAGAGGAGGCGCTGTCAAATGGATTGCGTGCCGCGACGCACCAGGAACTGCGTCTCTTTGAAGGATCGGTCAGGGCGATCCTGTGCCAAGAAGGCGCCTTGCGGTCCCTTCGTCGGTGACGAGACCGTTGACCAGATGTCCGAGAAGAGCGGCGCGGATCGCGGGTGTCTTGGCCGGGCCCATCGCCATCGCGATCACCTCCGTGCGCCGGGTGGAGGGCAGGGGGGCGCTCGAGACGCGGTCGTTGAACGCACAGTCGATGACCTGCCCGTGCGCATCGAAGACCCAGCCGACGATTTCGCCCGCACCGCCGGTCGAGACCAGCTCCGCGCACTCGCGCGTCGTCACGAAGCCGTCCTTCACGAGCGGCGCCTTCGGCCCGATCTCGCCGATGCCGACGAAAGCGACGTCCGCCTCCGCCGCGAGAGCCAGCGTGCGGCGAATCACTTTCTGCTCATGCAGGAGGGCGCGTTCGCTCGGCGAGGACACGACGAGCGGAAGCGGCATCGGATGGTGCGGCGCGCGGATCGTGTCGGCCATCGAGAAGATGACGTTGTAGATCGATGCCGAACCGTCGAGCGTGATGTTGGCCGTCAGCGAGACGATACGATGCTGGGGGCAGTCCATCGCCGGCAGATGCTCGATGGCCGCCTTCAGCGTGCGGCCGGTGCCGACGGCGATGATCGAGGGCTCCACCTGGCGCAGGCGCCGCTCCATCTGCCCGGCGCCCGCGAGTGCGATGCCGAGCGTCGTCGACGGGGAGCCGGGATCGGAGGGCACCACCTCGACTGTCTTGAGATCGAAGCGCTCGCGCAGGCGCTCGGCGAGGTCGAGACAGGCGGCGATCGGATGATCGATGCGCACTTTCACGAGCCCGGCGCTTACGGAGAGCGAAACGAGCCGCTGCGCGCTCTGGCGCGAGATGTCGAGCGTGCGGGCGATCTCGTCCTGCGTCTTGCCGGCGACGTAATAGAGCCAGCCGGCACGTGCCGCATCGTCCAGCCTCGCAGCCTCGTCTTGTCGTGTCCTCCCCATCGCCTCCACCCCGCCGTCGTGTCGCGCGATTTGTCGCGCAGGGCGAAGCGGCCCGCAAGCAGCGGATGGACGGACCGACCCATGCGCGCGTGACAGCGGCATGACTCAGTTATCGCATTTCTGCATGGCGCCTATGCGTTGGGCGCTCTTCCGGTCAGCGCAGAAAACAGGCATAAGAGTCCTGCAAACGTTTCCTCCCAAACTTTGCATCTCTTAAAACCCGCTCGGTCCTCCCCCGAGCGGGTTTTTTCTTGCTCGCTACAGGTCTGCGCCCTACTCGGCCGCCGCTGGCTGGTCCTCGTAGACGCCGTCCTGTGCCCGCACGAGCCGCTGGTACGGCCCAGGCCGCGCGATCAGCTCGGCATGGCTGCCGACCTCGGCGATCTGCCCACCCGACATCACCGCGATGCGATCCGCATGGCGGATCGTCGACAGGCGATGCGCGATGATCAGCGTCGTGCGGCCCCTGGCGAGTTCGGCAAGCGAGGCCTGGATGGCACGCTCGGTCTCGGTGTCGAGCGCCGACGTCGCCTCGTCGAGGATGAGGATCGCGGGGTCCTTCAAGAACATGCGTGCGATCGACAGACGCTGCTTCTGGCCGCCGGAGAGCTTGACGCCGCGTTCCCCGACGATCGTGTCGAGGCCCTGCGGCAAAGCCGCGACGGTTTCCGTCAGACGCGCGCGCTCCACGGCGGAGACGATGTCGGCTTCGCTCGCATCGAGCCGGCCATAGGCGATGTTCTCGCGCACCGTGCCGCCGAACAGGAACACGTCCTGCTGCACGATGCCGATCTGCCGGCGCAGCGACGCAAGGCTCACCTCGCGGATGTCGGTGCCGTCGATGCGGATCGCGCCGGCCTCGACGTCATAGAAGCGCGGAACCAGCGAGCAGATCGTGGTCTTGCCCGCGCCGGAGGGGCCGACGAAGGCCAGCGTCTCGCCGGGCGCGACCTGAAGGTCGATACCCTTGAGAACCGGCGCGCCCGGCGTATAGCCGAAGGATACGCCCTCGAAGGCGATGGCGCCGCGCACGTCCCCGAGATCGCGCGCGCCGGGCGCGTCCATGATGTCGGGCGCGGTGTCGAGGAACTCGGTGTAGCGCCGGAAGCCGGCGATGCCCTTCGGATAGGTCTCGATCACCGCCGCGATCTTCTCCACCGGACGGAAGAAGACGTTCACGAGGAGAAGGAAGCCGACGAAGCCGCCATAGGAGAGGTCGTCCTGGATCACGTACCAGGTGCCGGCCACCATCACGATCACTTGCGTAAGACGCATCGACAGGTAGTTCAGCGACTGGCTGACGGCCATGATGCGGTAGGCATCGAGCTTGCGGGCGCGGTAGCCGGCGTTGTTTTCGGCGAACAGGGCGCGCTCGTGCTCCTCGTTGGCGAAGGCCTTCACCACGCGGATGCCGCCGACATTCTCCTCGATGCGGGCGTTGAAGTCGCCGACCGAGCCATAGATCGCGCGCCAGGTGTCCGTCATGCGCTGGCCGTAGCGCGCCGTCAGCCAGGTTCCGATCGGCACCACGACGCCGGTGATCAGGGCCAGTTCCGTGTGGACCGAGAGCATCAGCGCGAAGGCGCCGAGGAAGGTCATCACCGCGATGAAGAGGTCTTCCGGTCCGTGATGGGCGACCTCGCCGATCTCCTCGAGATCCTTCGTCAGCCGCCCGACGAGATGGCCCGTCTTGACGTTGTCGAAGAAGCCGAAGGACAGCTTCTGGAGATGGTCGAAGGCCCGGCGCCGCATCTCGGTCTCGATGTTGATGCCGAGCATGTGCCCCCAGTAGGTCACGACGGCCATCAGCCCGGTGTTGAGCACGTAGACGAGAAGCAGACCCACGGAGGCCAGGAGGATCAGCGTCCACTGGCCCGAGGGCAGGAGGTTGTCGACGAAGACCTTCACCGCGATCGGGAAGGCGAGTTCCAGAAGCCCGGCGACGACGGCGCAGCCGAAGTCGAGGAAGAAGAGCCCGCGCCAGGGGGAATAGTAGGCGAAGAAGCGCGCGAGCATGGGGCAGGCTTTCGGAACGGGCGTCAGAAATTCGCCTTGCCGGTATTATCGCTGACCAGGGGTGTCAACTTTCCCGGCAGGCGAGAGAGGTGCGAAACGATTGTAAGTGCCGCTGACGATGGACGCTTCGCGAAGGGTGTTGTACGGCCTTTCGACAAAACCATTGCAGGAAGGCGCGCCACGGCGCGTTGACGGGTTCGCGCGGTGAGCCAGACGACCATGCAGGCGGGGCAGACGGCACCCGAAAAGACGACGCTGATGGTGCTTCTGGCCCTCAGCCTCTGCCATCTCCTCAACGACACGATCCAGTCGCTTCTCCCGGCGCTCTATCCGGTGCTGCAGGAGAACTACGCGCTGACCTTCACGCAGATCGGCATCCTGCACTTCACCTTCCAGGTGACGGCCTCGCTGCTGCAGCCGGCGGTGGGCTTCGTGACGGACAGGAAGCCGCGCTTCCGGCTGCTGACGCTCGGCATGTTCTTCTCGCTCGTCGGGTTGATGATCCTCGCCGGCGCTCATGCCTACTGGGTGCTGCTTCTGGCTGCGGCCTGCGTCGGCCTCGGCTCCTCGATCTTCCACCCGGACGCTTCACGCGTCGCGCGGGTCGCCTCGGGCGGCCGCTATGGCTTCGCGCAGTCTCTGTTCCAGGTCGGCGGCAATGCGGGCACGGCGCTCGGGCCGCTTTTAGCAGCCTACATCGTCCTGCCGCTCGGCCAGCCGAGCGTCGCCTGGTTTGGCGCGCTGGCGCTCCTCGGCATGATCGTGCTCTGGCACGTGGGAAGCTGGGCGAAGGCGCGGCATCTGGAGCAGGCCGCGCGCAAGGCCACGGCATCGGTCGCGGCGCTGCCCCTGCCGCGCGGCCGCGTCCTCTACGCCATCGCGATCCTCGCGATCCTGACCTTCTCCAAGCAGGTCTACACGGTCAGCCTGTCGAGCTTCTACACCTTCTACCTGATCGAGACCTTCGACGTTTCGATCCGCCAGTCGCAGATCCTCTTGTTCCTGTTCCTCGGCGCCGCCGCGGTCGGTACGCTCGCGGGCGGCCCTCTGACGGACAAGATCGGCCGCAAGGCGGTGATCTGGTTCTCTATCGTGGGCGCTCTGCCGTTCACGCTGGCGCTTCCCTATGTCGACCTCTTCTGGACGGCTGCGCTCTCCGTGGTGATCGGCTTCGTGATCTCCTCGGCCTTCTCGGCCATCGTCGTCTTCGCGCAGGAACTGGTGCCCGGCCGCGTCGGGCTGATCGCGGGCATCTTCTTCGGCTTCGCCTTCGGCATGGGCGGCATCGCCGCCGCCGTCCTCGGGGCGATCGCCGATGCGCATGGGATTCGCACGGTGTTCGTGATCTGCGCCTTCCTGCCATTCCTGGGGCTTCTCACGGTGCTCCTGCCGAAGGAGAGCGACATCCGCAGCTAAGCCGAAATCTTATTCCACGAGGCGGGCGCAGCGCGAAACGCGCGGCCTCGACGCGGGGCGCGGGTTGCGGCAAACCTGCCTGTCTGTCGGCCCGTCTTTTCGCGAGGCCATCCGCTCTCTATGTTCGCGCCGGCCCGAGTGCCCGCCGTCCGAGACAAACCGCAAGGCCAGCCATGAACGTGACCGTCGAAGCGCGACAGACCGAGAACGCCTTCCCGATCCCCGCCAACGTCTTCGCCGAGACGGTGACAGAGGTGCGGCACTACACCGACAGCCTGTTCATGTTCCGCATGACGCGCCCGGCGAGCTTCCGCTTCCGCACCGGCGAGTTCGCGATGATCGGCCTGCCGAACGCCGAGAAGCCGGTCTTCCGCGCCTACTCGATCGCCAGCCCGGCCTGGGACGAGGAACTGGAGTTCTTCTCCATCAAGGTGCCCGGCGGCCCGCTGACGGAACATCTGCAGAAGATCCAGGTCGGCGACACGGTGCTGATGCGCAAGAAGCCGACGGGCACACTGGTGCTCGACGCGCTGGTGCCCGGCCGGCGACTCTATCTTTTCTCCACCGGCACGGGCGTCGCGCCGTTTGCCGGCATCATCCGCGACCCGGAGACCTACGAGAAGTTCGAGGAGGTGATCCTCACGCAGACGACCCGCACCCTCGATGAACTGCGCTACGGGCAGGACCTCGTGGCGGCGGTGAAGTCCGACGAGATCCTGTCTGAGATCGTCGGCGACAAGCTGCGCTTCCTCGGCGCGGCGACGCGCGAGGGAGAGCCGAGGGGCGAGCGCATCACCACCATGATCGAGAACGGGCGCCTTGCCGCCGAACTCGGCGTGCCGGCGCTCGACCCCGCGACAGACCGCGCGATGATCTGCGGTTCGATGGCCATGCTCAAGGACACTGCCGCGCTTCTGGAGGCTGCCGCCTTCGAGGAGGGCGCCAACTCCAAGCCCGGCACCTACGTCGTCGAGCGCGCTTTCGTGGACTGATTACGATGACCGGGCGCTCGCCGATCCTCGACTTCGATGCCGCCTATGCGAACGGCGCTTCGATCGCAGGCGGCGAGGCCTATCCGGCGCGCTGGCGCGAGAAGGCCGCCGCCTTCCGCGAGGCGATGGCCGCGCGCGGGCGCCTGGAGCGCGACATTCCCTACGGCGCCGGCGAGCGCCAGCGCTACGACCTCTTTCAGCCCGAGGGCGCGCCGCAGGGGCTCGTCGTCTTCGTGCATGGCGGCTACTGGAAGGCCTTCGACAAGTCCGACTGGTCGCATCTGGCGCGTGGTGCGCTGGAGCGTGGCCACGCCTTCGCGATCCCCGGCTACACGCTCGCCCCGCAGGCGCGCATCGGGGCCATCGTGCGAGAGATCGGCGCTTTTCTCGATCATGCGGGCGCACGCGTCGATGGGCCGATCCGCCTCACCGGCCATTCGGCCGGCGGTCATATCGTCGCGCGTCTGGCGAGCGGGGCCTCGCCGCTCTCATCGGCAACGCAGCGCAGGATTGCTGCCGTCGTGCCGATCAGCGGCGTCCACGATCTGCGCCCGCTGATGCGCACGGCGATGAACGACGTCCTGCGCATCGACGCGGCGGAGGCGCTGGCCGAAAGCCCCGCGCTCCTTGCGCCCGCGCTCGACTGCGCGGTCACGGTGGCGGTCGGCGCCGGGGAGCTGGCCGAGTTCCGGCGCCAATCGGCGCTCCTCGCCAACGTCTGGCACGGGCTCGGCGGGCGGGTCGAGCTGATCGAGCTGGAAGGGCGGCACCATTTCGACGTGATCGACGATCTGGAGGATGCCACAAGCCGCCTGTCGCGCGTTTTGACGGGGACCCCACCGCGCTGATAGGGACGCGCGACGTCAAGCATGTCGCCGCCGAGGGCCCGATGAAAGCGATTTTCGTGCAGTTCAAATGCCGCCCCGGTGCGGCCTATGCCGTGGCCGACCGTATCGCCGAGACGGTCGAGGAAATCTCCGAAATTCATTCGACCTCGGGCCATTACGACCTTCTGGCCAAGTTCTACCTCCCCGACGAGGCCGATATCGGGCACTTCGTCACCGAGCGCCTGCAGACGGCCGAGGGCGTAGTGGACACCTTCACCACCGTCGCCTTCAAGGCCTTCGGACGGGCATGAGCGCCTTTCACGAGCGGGCGGCCGCGCTGGATGCGGCCGATCCGTTGGCCGGGCGGCGCGAACTTTTCGTGCTGCCGGAGGGGCTCGTCTATCTCGACGGCAATTCGCTCGGCGCGCTGACGAAGGGTGCGAAGGCGCGGGTCGCGAAGGCGGTCGAGGAGGAGTGGGGGCGGGGCCTCATCTCCTCGTGGAACGATGCCGGCTGGGTCGATCTTCCGGCGCGCGTCGGTGCGAAGATCGCGGCGCTGGTCGGCGCCGATCCCGGCCATGTCGTCGCCTGCGATTCGACCTCGGTGAACCTCTTCAAGGTGCTGGCCGCCGCGCTCGCCCTGCGGCCCGGCCGGCGCGTCATCGTCTCCGAGCGCGCCAACTTCCCGACCGATCTCTACATGGTCGAGGGCCTTTCGGCGCTCCTTTCGCAGGGCCACGAATTGCGGCTGATCGAGACCGAGGCCGAGGCGCACGAAGCGCTCGGACCGGACGTCGCCGTGTTGATGCTGACCCACGTGAACTACCGCACCGGGGCGATGTTCGACATGAAGGGGCTGACGCAGGCGGCTCACGACGCGGGTGCGCTGGCGATCTGGGACCTCGCCCATTCGGCGGGCGCGGTGCCGCTCGACCTCGCCGGCGCCGGCGCCGATTTCGCCGTGGGCTGCGGGTACAAATATCTGAACGGCGGCCCGGGCGCGCCCGCCTTCCTCTATGTCGCGCCGGAGCATCTGGCGCAGGCGCGCCAACCGCTCTCCGGCTGGTTCGGCCACAAGGCGCCCTTCGCCTTCGTGCCGGGATTCGAGCCAGCCGACGGCATCGCGAAGTTCCTGACCGGCACGCCGTCCGTTCTAGCGATGAGCGCGCTGGACGCCGCGCTCGACGCCTTCAAGGGGCTCGAGATGGCGACGGTGCGCGGCAAGTCGGTGGTGCTGTGCGACCTGTTCGTCGAGGCGGTGGAGGCGTCCTGCTCCAGGCTGGGGCTGACGCTCGCCAGCCCGCGCGAGGCGGCGGCGCGCGGCAGCCAGATCTCCTTCGCGCACGAGAACGCCTATGCGGTGATGCAGGCATTGATCGAAGCGCGCGTCGTCGGCGATTTCCGCGCGCCCGATCTCCTGCGCTTCGGCTTCACGCCGCTCTATACGCGCTTTGCGGATGTCCTGGCCGCGGCCGACGCGCTGGCGGAAATCCTGCGCACCGAGCGATGGCGCGAGGAACGCTTCCAGACACGCCGGGCCGTGACGTGAGCGAGCGCACGCGCTTCGTTGCGCTGGCCGAGACGGCCGGCGAAGCCGAGCGCGCGCTCGCGGCGGGGGCCGATCTGGCGCCGCTGCGCGGCGATCGCCGCTGGCTCGAAGATCTGGGCTTCGTGCGTCACGATGCGAGCGCCGCGCTCGCCGCAGCCAACGCGCACGGCGTCCTCGTCGACACCGGCCCCGGACGGCTCTTCGATGTCTTCGGTTACGGCGAACTGGAAGCCCTGGCTCGCGACGCCATGGGTCGGGACCAGCAGATCGCCTTCGCCGGCGCGCTGGAAGGGCCGGACGTGCCCCGCCTCGTTCCGCTGCATCCCGCGTTCCTCGTCTTCGACACGGCCTTGCGCGGCGCGGACGGTGCTTTCGATGCCGAAGCGTGCCGCGCCATCGCGGCGCTGTTCGTCGAGCCGCAGCGCCCGGCCGATCTGGCCGCTGCCGTCCCGGACAAGGTCTTCATCCGCGATTTCGTGCAGGAGATGGCACTCGGCGCCTATGCCGCCGAGCGCGGCCGCCGCCAGCGCGTGCGCTTTTCCATCGAGGCCGAACTCGCGCCGGTCGCAGGCCCACGCGCGATGGGCGACGTCTATTCCTACGACCGGATGATGGATGCCGTGCGCGCCATCGCGGCCGGCCGGCATGAGGCTTTCGTCGAGACGCTTGCAGAAGATCTCGCGGCGACGCTTCTCGCCGACGAGAGGCTTCTTGCGGTGACGGTTCGCGTCGAGAAGCTCGATCTCGGCCCCGGCGCGGCCGGCGTCGAGATTCGCCGCGAGGCCGGTCGCCGCTGATCGACGACACGGCCGCATCGATCGGCCTAGATGTTGGAGCCCCGGATCGCGTCGCAGACCGCGTCGGTGACCTCCTTCGTCGTCGCCGTTCCGCCAACGTCCGGCGTTCGCACGCCGTCGCCCGTCACCTTCTCGACAGCCTGCATGAGCCGGGATGCAGCGGCGTCCTCCCCGAGATGTTCGAGCATCTGCGCCGCCGTCCAGAACGTCGCGACGGGGTTCGCGATGCCCTTGCCGGTGATGTCGAAGGCGGAACCGTGAATGGGTTCGAACATCGAGGGAAAACGGCGCTCCGGATCGATATTGGCGGTCGGCGCGACGCCCAGGCTGCCCGCGAGCGCACCCGCAAGGTCGGACAGGATGTCGGCGTGCAGATTGGTGGCGACGATCGTGTCGAGGCTCTTCGGTTTCAGCGTCATGCGCACCGTCATCGCGTCGACCAGCATCTTGTCCCAGGTCACGTCGGGGAATTCCAGCGCGACCTCCGCGGCGATCTCGTCCCACATCACCATGCCGTGACGCTGGGCATTCGATTTCGTCACGACGGTGAGGAACTTGCGCGGGCGCGCCTGCGCCAGCCGGAACGCGTATCGCATGATGCGCGTGACCCCGGCGCGCGTGAAGATGGCGACCTCGGTTCCGACCTCCTCCGGCAGGCCCTTGTGCGCACGGCCGCCGTGCCCGGAATACTCGCCTTCCGAATTCTCCCGCACGATCACCCAGTCGAGATCGCCCGGACCGACGCCCGCGAGCGGCGAGGCGATGCCCGGCAGGATCTTGGTCGGCCGGACATTGGCGTATTGGTCGAACCCCTGGCAGATCGGCAGGCGCAGGCCCCAGAGGGTCACGTGATCGGGCACGTCCGGCGCGCCGACGGCGCCGAAGAAGATGGCGTCGAAGGCGCGGAGCTGGTCGGTGCCGTCGACGGGCATCATCGCGCCGGTCTTCTTGTAGTGGCCCGAGCCCCAGTCGAACTCCGTCACGTCGAGTTTGAACGATCTCTCGCGCCGCTCGAGCGCCTCCAGCGCCTGAAGGCCGGCGGCGATGACCTCGGGTCCGATGCCGTCGGCGGGGATCGCCGCGATCTTGTACTGCTTCACATTCGCATCCTTGAAGCGATGGGGCCGGGACGATCCCGCGCCCGTCGGGATTGGGGCGGGATCACTGGGCCGTCGGCGCGGTGAACTGTCCGATAAGCTGCGTCCAGCGCTCGACCTCCGAGCGGAACAGCGTGTCGAGAGCGTCGGGCGTCGCCTGACCGTCTGCGACCGGCACGGTGCCGAGCTGCGCGAAACGATCGATCACCGTCTCATCGTGCAGCGCCGTCACCAACGCTTCCGACAGTTTCTGCCGCACGTCCTCGGGCGTACCCTTCGGTGCCCACAAAGCATGCCAGGCCGTGATCTCGAAATTGTCGATGCCGCTTTCGGCCACCGTCGGCAGATCAGGGAAGAGCGGCACCCGCTCGCGGGTCGTGACGGCAAAGCCCTTGATCGCGCCCGTCTCGATGTTGCCCGCCGTGTTGGTCGTCTGGTCGCACATCAGGTCGATCTGGCCGCCGAGAAGGTCGGTCATCGCCGGGCCGGTGCCGGGGTAGGGGACGACGACCATCTCGGTGTCGAGCGCGTTCGACAGAAGCATGCCGCACAGATCGGAGACCGAACCCACTCCGGCAGTCCCGAAGGTCATCGTGTCGCCGTCCTCGCGCAAGGCGGTCAGCAACTGATCGATGTCGTTCGCGGGGAGATCCTGACGAGCGACCATCGTCAGCGGGACCTCGGTGATCAGGCCGACCGAATCGAACGCGTCGATCGGCTGGTACGGCAGGTCCGGATAAAGAGCGGCGAAGGTTGCGACGCCGACATGATAAAGGAGCAGGGTATAGCCGTCGGCTTCGGCGCGCGCAGCGGCGCCTGATCCGAGCGAGCCGCCCGCACCGCCCTGGTTCTCGACCAGAACCTGCTGGCCGAGCGTCGAGCTCATCGACTGGGCAACGAGGCGAGCCACCGTATCACTGGGGCCGCCCGCCGCCGCAGGCACGATGATCGTGATGGGCCGGTTCGGATAGGCGTCCTGTGCGAGAGCCACACCCGCTGACTGCAACATCGTGGCTGCGAACGCAGCCGTCAAAAGTCTCGACACGAATTCCTCCCAGGGTAGCGGCCACTCCACGTCGACAGCCGTGCGACGCCCGGAGATCCAGCCTGCGATGTCGCTCCCTCGACATCCCCACCGAACCTACGATTGAGATCGAACCTTCGAAAGATTGTCAGGATTATATTATCTGGTAATATAATGGCATGGACGTCCGCCAGCTCCGATGTGTCGTCACCGTCGCCGAGGAACTTCACTTCGGGCGGGCTGCGCGGCGTCTCGACATTCTGCCGTCAGCGCTCGGGAGGCTGGTGCGCTTGCTCGAGGACGAGCTTGGCGTGCCGCTGTTCGAGCGCACGACCAGAACCGTTTCATTGACGCCGGAAGGACAGGAGTTCGCGGCTGAGGCCCGGCACATTCTCGACAACCTCGAATCCCTCGCCGGGCGGTTTCGACGCGAGGGCAGGGTCTCGCATCGTCCCGTCCGGCTGGGCGCCATCGACAGCGCCGCTGCGGGGCTCGTTCCCGAGCTGCTTGCCGAATTGCGCTCGACGCGGCCGTCGACGACCGTGATCCTGACCGAGGACAAATCGATCCGGCTGCTTCCCAAACTCCTGTCGGGAAGTCTGGACTTGGCGATCGTCCGCCCGGGTGCGGCGCCGAACCCTCGGCTGACATCGATGCATCTCCTGTACGAGACGCCTGTCGTGGCGATTCACGGCGATCATCCGCTGGCGGGCAAGGAGCGCTTGACGGTGACCGACATCGCGGAGTTGCCCATGATCGTGCCTGAACGCCGTTCGCGCCCGCACAGTCACGATCTGACGATCAAGCTGTTCGAGGAGGCGGGGCTCGTGCCGACGATCGCGCAGATCGCGGAAGAGAAGCAGACGATCCTCAACATGGTGGCGGCCGGGATCGGAGCCGCCATCGTACCGCGGTGGTCGTCGCGCCTTGTGCAGTCCGGCGTCGCTTTCCGCAAACTGTCGGACATCTCGGACACGCAATCGCGTCGCCTGCCGCTCGCCCTCGTCTGGCAGAAGAACGTGCGCGATGGGGATCGGGATCGGCTGGCGGATGTCCTTCAGACCCTGGTCGGTCGCCTCGCCGCGTAATGCGATAGCCGGAGTGAAACTGGCTCATGCAAAGGACTGCAAGGCGCCACGGCTGCTGCGCTGCGGCGACGAAAGTTCGGAACCCTGAGGGCTGGTCAAACTTGTCGGAATGGTGGCATTGTCGCGGCGCGCCTTCGACAGGCCAGTGTAGCGTAGGAATGTTTCGGATGGACGGTATCCTCATCGTCAAGTTCGGCGGAAGCTCGGTCTCGCCGCCCGACCTCGTTCGCTGGGTGCGTGCCCTGGAGGAGAGCGATCGCCCGTTGGTGCTCGTGCCGGGAGGCGGCCCATTCGCCGATACCGTGCGCCAGTATCAGAGCCAGGTCGGCTTCGACGACGACGCGGCCCACCACATGGCGATCCTTGCGATGGAGCAGTTCGGACGGGCGCTCGTCAGCCTCGGCGATAAGCTGCTGCCCTGCGCGACTGAGGAAGCGATTTCCTCCGCGTTAGCTGAAGGCCGTATTCCCGTCTGGATGCCGACGAAGCTCGTCCTGCGGGCGTGCGAGATCGGTCGCGACTGGTCGACGACGTCCGACAGTCTCGCCGCGTGGCTCGCCGGGCGCTTTCCCGGCGCGACGCTTTGCCTGATCAAGCCGATCGACCTCCCCGAGGGTCGAGACATCGCCGCGATCTCTGCGGCGGGCGTGGTCGATTCGTCCTTCGAGCATCTCCTGCATCCCGCAACGCGTGTTCACTTCGCGGGCCCGGCTGATCTCGCGCTCGCCGGCAAGCGGCTGGCGGCCGGCATCGTGCCCGGCCGCGAGGTTGCGACCGGACACGGCGACGAGCTGATCGGCGAGGCCGCGCAATAAACGTTGCTGCGCAGCGCTCGATGAGCGCCGTTCCCGAAAGCTCCTCTGCCATTCCCCTCCAACGCGCGCGGGGGCGGGCCGCCCTACGCGTTCATCCTGTGGATGGCGCCACGCGGATCGACCGCCTGCATCAGGCGGGGTGCCTCAAACTGCGCTTCCCGAGGCTTCTCGCGAGCCCGACCCGCGAGGCGGTCATCGTCAACACGGCCGGCGGGCTCGCTGGCGGTGACGAGCTCGACCAGTCCTTCGAGATCGCCGAGGGCGCCGCGCTGACGGTGACGACGCAGGCCTGCGAGCGCGTCTATCGCTCACTGGACGTTGCAGCCGAGGTTTCGACGCGGCTGCGCATCGCCCCAGGCGCGCGCCTCGCCTATCTGCCGCAGGAGACGATCCTCTTCGACGGCGGGCGGATCGATCGGCGGCTCGATGTGGACGCCGCCGCCGGCAGCGGCTTCCTCCTCTGCGAAAGCGTCATCCTGGGGCGCACGGCGATGGGCGAGAGCGTGTGCGAGGGGCTCCTGCGCGATCGCTGGCGCGTTCGCATCGACGGACGGCTCGTCTTCGCGGATGAACTGCGCTTCGCAGGCGAGATCGCGCGGCATGTCGCACAGCGAGCTTCGCTGAATGGCGGGCGGGCCTTCGCGACGATCCTGCTTGCAGACCTTGAAGGCACGGCGCCTCTCGGCGCGTTGCGCGACACTCTGGGTGAGGGTGGCGGGGCTAGCCGCGTCGGCGGTGTCGTCGTTGCGCGTCTGGTCGCCTCCGATGGGCTTGGGCTGCGTCGCCGGCTTGTGCCAGCGCTTTCCCTGCTGGCGCAGGATGCGCTTCCGCGTCTATGGTCGTCGTGATGCAATGCGAAAGGATGGGCGATGCAGTTGACCCCGCGCGAGAAGGACAAGCTCCTCGTCGCCATGGCCGCGAACGTCGCACGCCGCCGCCTGGAGCGCGGCGTGAAGCTCAATCATCCCGAAGCCATCGCCCTGGTCACGGATTTCGTCGTGGAGGGCGCGCGCGACGGGCGAAGCGTTGCCGACCTGATGGAAGCCGGCGCCCATGTCGTGGGCCGCGACCAGGTGATGGAGGGCATCGCCGAGATGATCCATGACGTCCAGGTGGAGGCGACGTTTCCGGATGGCACCAAGCTCGTCACGGTGCATGAGCCGATCCGCTGAGAAAATCGGAACGAAGCAGAAGGCGCTGCTCATCGCGCGCCGCTCAACGGAGGAAAAGAGGGGCATGACGAAACCGACGTCCATCGCCGCGGCCGTCGTCCTGGCGACGAGCGCGCCTGCCATGGCCCATCTCGACCTGGGCGACGACGGGTCCTTCGTGGCCGGCTTGACCCATCCGGTCTTATGCGCGCTCGGCGCGGCGCCGGCCGTGATCGGTCTGTCCCTGACGGTGCCGGCGTGATCCCCGGCGAAGTCCTGCCGGCGGCAGGCGAAATCGAGCTGAATGTCGGGGCCGCGTCCCTCGAGATCGAAGTGGCAAACACCGGGGATCGCCCGGTTCAGGTCGGCTCACATTATCACTTTGCCGAGACGAATGCGGCGCTGTCGTTCGACCGCGCCGCCGCGCGGGGAATGCGGCTCGATATCGCGGCCGGAACCGCGGTGCGGTTCGAGCCCGGCCAGAGACGTTCGGTCACGCTGGTACCGATCGGCGGCGAGCGCCGGGTTTTCGGCTTCAACGGGAAGGTGATGGGAGCGCTTTGAGCGCTCAGCGCCCGTCGGGCTTGGGCGTTGCGCTCGGGCCGGCGCCCAGAGCGCCGCGAATGGCGCCGGGATCCACGGCGATCGGAGCGCGCGGAATGTTATAGAGGCGGTCGGGCCCGGTTCCTGCCGTGCTCTGATAGTTGTCAACGCCCGCGGCTGTTCCCGAGCCGCCGGAGCTGGTTCCGACGAAGGAGCTCGCCGATCCCGGATTGCCCGAGCGTGCGATCGAATCGGCATTCAGCGGGCTGATGGTTCCGGAACCTTCGGTGGCGCGCTGTTCCGTCGTCGCGGCACCACCGCCTGCGGCACCGCCCGTCCCGCCGATCGCGGCGCCGCCCATCGAGCCGCCCGCGTCTCCTGGGGTCGACCCGCCGCCCATGGACGAACTCGCGCCGACGCCGCCCGAGCTGCCGCCGCCGACGCTGTTGGAAAGCTGTGCCACCGCTGGAGCGGCCAGAATGGCCGCCGTCGCGGCTACTGTGAGGAAAAGCTTCGCGCGGAGCATGTCTGCTCTCCTGTCGGATGACATCCTTCTTGCGCCGTCAACGCGCCTCACCCGCCGTCGTTCCGGCGGATCGCGCGCGGCGCCCCGAGACGGGGCCGCGTCACTTCGCTCGACCCGATGGCCGCAGGGCCGGACCGGGAGAAGGTTCCCGCTCTCGCCGGGTCCAGACGCGATTGTCCCTCGAAGGCGCGCATTTCGGTCGAGGGGGCGGCGCGCGGAGTTGGAATGACCGGCCAGAGGTGACTGTCGTCGTAGTCCCGACCCCATGACCGCTCTTCCACCGTGTCTCCGAAGACGTCCGGATTGGCGATGCGCGGCGAGAGCGGCGCCGACGGTGGGCCGATGCGCTGGCCGGACATGGACGAGCCCACCACCGTGCCGGGCGGCCCGGCTTCGAAGGGCTGGGCGAGCGCGGCGAGCGGCGGACTGGCAGCGAGTGCCAGAGCGAGTGCGGCAAGGGTTCGCGAGATCGTATGCATCCCTCCAATGTGGGGTCTTTGCCGACTTGGCGGAAGACAAGCCTTCGCGATCATGGCTAGATGGCCGCGCCTGAAAGACCGGAGATGCCCATGCCCGCGCGAATTGCCCGCTCCACCTACGCCGCGATGTACGGACCGACGGTCGGGGACAGGGTCCGCCTTGCCGACACCGAACTCTTCATCGAGGTGGAGAAGGATTTCACCACCTATGGCGAGGAGGTGAAGTTCGGCGGCGGCAAGGTGATCCGCGACGGCATGGGCCAGTCGCAGCGCTCGCGGGCCGAGGGCGCCGTCGACACCGTCATCACCAATGCGCTGATCGTCGACCACACCGGCATCTACAAGGCCGATGTCGGCCTCAAGGACGGCCGCATCCACGCGATCGGCAAGGCCGGCAATCCGGACACGCAGCCGGGCGTGACCATCGTCGTCGGGCCGGGCACCGAGGCGATCGCCGGCGAGGGCAAGATCCTGACGGCCGGCGGCGTCGACAGTCACATCCACTTCATCTGCCCGCAGCAGATCGAGGAAGCCCTCTTCTCGGGCGTCACCTGCATGATCGGCGGCGGCACCGGCCCGGCGCACGGCACGCTCGCCACCACCTGCACGCCGGGGCCGTGGCACATGGCGCGCATGCTGCAGGCGCTGGACGCCTTCCCGATGAACTTCGTCCTGTCCGGCAAGGGTAACGCCTCGCAGCCCGCGGCGCTCGAGGAGATGATCCGGGGCGGCGCCGGCGCGCTCAAGCTGCACGAGGACTGGGGCACGACGCCCGCCGCGATCGACTGCTGCCTGAGCGTTGCGGACGACTTCGACGTACAGGTGATGATCCACACCGACACGCTCAACGAGAGCGGCTTCGTCGAGGACACGGTCGGGGCCTTCAAGGGGCGCACGATCCACGCCTTCCACACCGAGGGCGCCGGCGGCGGTCATGCGCCGGACATCATCAAGGTCTGCGGCCTGCCGAACGTGCTGCCCGGCTCCACCAACCCGACGCGCCCCTACACGGTGAACACGCTGGAGGAGCATCTCGACATGCTCATGGTGTGCCACCACCTCGACCCGTCGATTCCGGAAGACATCGCCTTCGCCGAAAGCCGCATCCGCAAGGAGACGATCGCTGCCGAGGATATCCTGCACGACATCGGAGCCTTCTCGATCGTCGCCTCGGACAGTCAGGCGATGGGCCGCGTCGGCGAGGTCATCATCCGCACCTTCCAGACCGCCGACAAAATGAAGCGCCAGCGCGGGCGCCTTGCGCAGGAGAGCGGCGACAACGACAATTTCCGCGTCCGCCGCTACATCGCCAAGGTCACGATCAACCCGGCAATCGCGCAGGGGCTTTCGAAGGAGATCGGTTCGGTGGAGGTCGGCAAACGCGCCGATCTCGTGCTGTGGGATCCTGCCTTCTTCGGCGTCAAGCCGATGATGGTGCTCCTCGGCGGCACGATCGTCGCCGCGCCGATGGGCGATCCGAACGCCTCGATCCCGACGCCGCAGCCGGTGCATTACAGGCCGATGTTCGGCGCTTTCGGCAAGGCCGTGGGTGCGTCGGGCGTGTCCTTCGTCTCGAAGGCGGCGATCGATGATGGCCTGCGCGGACGCCTCGGCTGCGAGAAGGACTTCCTGCCGGTGGAGAACACGCGCGGCGGCATCTCCAAGGCCTCGATGCTTCTGAATGATGCGACGCCGCAGATCGAGGTCAATCCGGAGACCTACGAGGTGCGTGCCGACGGCGAACTCCTGACCTGCGAGCCCGCCACCGTCCTGCCGATGGCACAGCGCTACTTCCTGTTCTAGATTAGGCTTATGGCCGAAGCTCTCAAACAGCCGCCCTCCGATCTGTACGAGCGCGATTTCTACGCCTGGACGCAGGATCAGGCGGCAAAGCTGCGCGCGCGTGCTCACAATTCGGTCGATTGGGAAAATGCAGCGGAGGAGATCGAGAGTTTGGGCCGGAGCGAGCGTGGCGAGATTCGAAGCCGGCTTCTGGTAACACTGGTGCATCTGCTGAAATGGCGCTTCCAACCGGCGCACAGGTCGGCGAGCTGGAAGGCGACGCTCGCGGAGCAACGATCAAGACTCGCAGATGTTTTGGAAGAGAGCCCGAGTCTTCGAAGCTTCCCCGAAACGGCGCTCGAACGGGAGTACCGAACGGCGCGCCTCAAGGCCTCGGGCGAAACGGACCTTCCCGAGGACGTCTTTCCGGCCGAATGTCCGTTCATGATCGACGAGATCCTCGATCCCGACTTCTATCCGGATGCTGCATGAAAAAGCTTCTCCCCGCCTGCATCGCCCTCGGCCTCTCCTGCGCACCGGCCCTTGGGCTGACGTTGGAACTGCCCGGCGAGGGCGAGCGCACCTCAATGCGGTATGAGTGTTCGGACAGCGTCGAGCGGCCCGTCGAGTACGTCAATGTGGGCGAGAACCGGTTGGCGCTGGTGACGATCGACGGCGAGCCGCGTCTCTTCGTCAACGTCATCTCGGGCTCGGGCGCGCGCTATGTGGCGGGCACGCTCGAATGGTGGTCGAAGGGGGCCGAGGCGACCTTCACGGATGCCTTCGAAGAAGACGGCGCGCAGCCGGTGACATGTCAGGAAGTGGAAGGCCGGGAATGAACAGCGCCGAAACCATCGTCGAGCGGGGCGGCCACGAGGGTGCCTTCACGGACACGATCACGCTCGACGAGGACCAGCGCCACCGCAGGCGCATGGCCATGGTCTCGGATGGCGGGATCGCCTTTCTCCTGAATCTCGCCGAGGCGCGCCTCTTGCGCGAAGGAGACGGCATCATCCTCGACGACGGCCGCGTCATCGAGGTGAAGGCCAAGCCCGAACCGCTCTACGAGGTGCGCGGCCGCGACCCGGTGCATCTTCTCGAACTCGCCTGGCATCTCGGCAACCGGCACCTGCAGGCCGCGATCTCGGCCGACCGCATCCTCATCCGGCAGGACCGGGTGATCCGCGAGATGGTGGAGGGGCTCGGCGGGCGCGTCAGCGAGGTGGAGGCCGCGTTCGATCCCGCCGGCGGCGCCTATGCCGGGCACGGCCATCACCACGAGCATGAGCACGGGGCACCCCATTCCCACGCCTGACACGCGCACGCCGACGCCCGGTCTGGCGACGCTGCTCACATGGTTCTCGCCGGCCTTTCCGCTTGGCGCCTTCGCCTATTCTCATGGGCTCGAGGCGGCGGTGGCGCAGGGGGGCGTTCGTGATGGCGCCTCGACGCGCGGCTGGATTGAAACGCTTCTCGAAGCGGGCAGCTTCTGGAACGACCTCGTGCTGCTCGCACAAGGTCTGCGCCTCGCCGGAGAGGGCGACGAGGCCGGTCTGGCCGAGTTGTCTGACCTCGCGATCGCGCTCGCCGGCTCGGCCGAGCGGCGCTTGGAAGCCGAAGCGCTCGGCACGGCCTTCACGGCGGCCGTGCGGCCCTGGGCGGGTGAGATCACCCCCGGTGCCTATCCGGTCGCTGTCGCGCGCGCGGCTCACGCATCGGGCGCGGCGAGGGACGACGTCCTCCTTGCCTTCGCGCACGGGCAGGCTGCCAATCTGGTCTCGGCCGCCGTGCGCCTCGTGCCGCTCGGCCAGAGCGAGGCCGTTCAAGTTCTGCACGAACTGGAACCCTCGATCCGGGACGCGGCGCAGCGCACGGCCGTGAGCGAACTTGACGATCTCGGCTCGCACGCGCTTCTCTCGGAGATTGCCGCTATGCGGCACGAAACCCTGACGACGAGGCTCTTTCGATCATGACGAAAACGCATGGGCCCCTGCGGGTCGGCATCGGCGGGCCGGTCGGCTCGGGAAAGACGACGCTTGTCGAGAAGCTGTGCGTTGCGGCCCGCGAGCGCTGGTCGATCGGCGTTGTGACCAACGACATCTACACCGTGGAGGACGCCGAGGCGCTGGTGCGCCGCCAGGCGCTCTCGGCCGACCGCATTGTGGGCGTCGAGACCGGTGGCTGCCCCCACACCGCGATCCGCGAGGACGCCTCGATCAATCTCGCCGCCATCGCGCAGCTCAATGCGCGTCACCCCGATCTCGACTTGATCCTGGTGGAGTCCGGAGGCGACAATCTGGCCGCGACCTTCTCGCCCGATCTCGTGGACCTCTCGATCTACGTGATTTCCGTCTGTCAGGGCGACGACATTCCCCGCAAGGGCGGCCCGGCGATCACGCGATCCGACCTCCTGATCGTCAACAAGACCGACCTCGCCCCTTACGTCGGCGCCGACCTGGCGCGCATGGAGCGCGATGCCGAGGCTGGCCGCGCGGGGCGGTCCACCGTCTTCACCGATCTCTCACGCGCGAACGGCCTCGAAGCGGTGCTGGACTTCCTTGTCGCCTGCGGCGGCCTGCCCACGCTGGAGAAGGCCGCCTGAGCTTCGCTCACCCGCGCGGCGTGAACACCATCGTCGCGAGAGGCGGGATGGTCAGCGACAGCGAATGGTCCCGCCCATTGGCGTGAATCACTTCGGCCTCCACGCCGCCCATGTTGCCGACATTCGAACCGCCGTAGATCTCGGCGTCCGTGTTCATCGCCTCGTCCCAGAAACCGCCGCGTGGCACGCCGACGCGGTAGCCGCGATGGACGTTGGGCGTGAAGTTGCACACGACCAGCGCGGGGCGGCCGTGCCTGTCCTTCCGGATGAAGGAGAGGATCGACTGTTCGGCGTCGGAGGTGTCGACCCACTCGAAGCCGTTGGGATCGCAGTCGAGTTCGTGCAGTGCCGGCACGCCGCGATAGAGGGTGTTGAGATCGCGGACGAGGCGTTGTGCCCCCTTGTGCTCGCCATACTCCAGAAGATGCCAGTCGAGCGACTGGTCGTGGTTCCACTCGGCGCTCTGGCCGAATTCGCCGCCCATGAACAGTAGCTTCTTGCCGGGATGGGCCCACATGAACCCGTAATAGGCCCGTAGGTTCGCGAATTTCTGCCACTGGTCGCCTGGCATCTTGCCGAGGATCGAGCCCTTTCCGTAGACGACCTCGTCATGGGACAGCGGCAGGACGAAGTTCTCCGAATAGGCGTAGACCATGCCGAAGGTCATGTGGTGCAGGTGGTATTTCCGGTTGATCGGATCCTCCTGCATGAAGTGCAGCGTGTCGTGCATCCAGCCCATGTTCCACTTGAAGTGGAAGCCGAGCCCGCCGAGATAGGTCGGCCGCGACACGTTCGGGAAGGCGGTCGATTCCTCGGCATGGGTCGAGGCGGCCGGGTAGTATTCCCCGGCCCGTTCGTTCGTCTCCTTGAGGAAGGCGATGGCCTCGAGATTTTCGCGGCCGCCGTGGATGTTCGGCTCCCACTCGCCATGCTCGCGCGAATAGTCGAGATAGAGCATCGAAGCCACCGCATCGACGCGCAGCGCGTCGACATGGAAGCGATCGAGCCAGTAAAGGCCGTTGGCGACGAGAAAGTTCTTCACCTTCGTGCGCCCGTAATCGTAGATCAGCGTGTTCCAGTCCTTGTGGAAACCGCGCCGTGGGTCCGGGTGTTCGTAGAGCGCGGTTCCGTCAAAGCGGCCGAGCCCGTGGATGTCGGTCGGGAAGTGGCCGGGCACCCAGTCGAGGATGACACCGATATCGGCCTGATGCAGCGCATCGACGAGCCGCGCGAAGCCTGCCGGATCGCCGTAGCGCGCGGTCGGCGCGAAGAGCCCGATCGGCTGGTAGCCCCAGGATCCATAGAAGGGATGTTCGGAGACGGGGAGAAGCTCCACATGCGTGAAGCCCATTTCCTTGACGTAGGGTACGAGCTCGGCCGCGATCTCGTCATAGGTCAGAAAGGCGTTGTCCGCCCCGCGCCGCCATGAGCCGAGATGCACCTCATAGATCGAGATCGGGGCGTTGGCATCCTGCCACTCCCGGCCCTTTGCCATGAAGGTACCGTCGCCCCACTCGTGCTCGACAAGGCCGTCGATGATGGAGGCGGTCGAGGGCGCGAGTTCCTGCCGTGTGCCGACAGGGTCCTGCTTGAGAGGCTGTACGTCCCCACGCGGGCCTATAATCTCGTATTTGTAGGTCTCGCCGCGCTTCAGGCCCGGAACGAAGATCTCGAAGATGCCCGTCTCGTGGCGCTTGCGCATCACGTGACGGCGTCCGTCCCAGGCATTGAAATCACCCACCACCGAGACGCGGCGCGCGTTCGGCGCCCACACCGCGAAGGCGACGCCGGCGACGCCATCGAGCGTGACGGGATGAGCGCCGAGCTTCTCGTAGAGCTTGTAGTGCCGCCCCTCGGCAAGGAGATAGGCGTCGAGATCAGTCATGAGCGCAGCGAAGCGGTAGGGGTCGTCCTCTTCCCAGTTCACCTGCGCATGGCTGAAGCGGAAGCGATAGCGGCCGGCTTCGCCTTTCACCGCGCCGGAGAAGAAGCCGTCCGTCCCGATCGGCTCGAGTTCGGCAAGAACCTTGCCGGTCTCGTCGATCAGGCTGGCCGTCTCGGCGCCCGGCCGAAAGACCCGCACGAAGCTCTGGCCGTCACGCGTATGCGGGCCGAGGATGGAGAACGGGTCGCCATGCGCGCCGCGCGTGATCTCCTCGACCTCGTGCTGGTTCGGGCGATGGGCGGCGCCGAGCGCCGTCTCAAGCTTCGACATCAGATCACTTTCCGGTTCTGGAGGAGGGAGATGATGCCGCGCAGCGGGATGGAGAGCCACGCCGGGCGCATCGATGCCTCGTATTTGAGCTCGTAGAAGGCCTTCTGGAGCAGGAAAAGATCGAGCAGGCTGCGATTGCCTTCGTCTTGCAGGTCGATGCCCGACGCGGTCTGCCAGGCGGCGAGGAAGGCTTCGGACACCTCGTCGCGCCAGGCCGTGGCCAGTTCCTGGATGCGTGCGCCGGTGGCCTCGTCGGTCGGCCCCGCCTTGTCGCGCGCGGCGAAGGCCGCATAGTCGTAGGAGCGTAGCATCCCTGCGACATCGCGCAGCGGCGAAGTCTTGGCCCGGCGCTCTTCGAGCGGGCGGCCCGGCTCGCCCTCGAAATCGAGGATGACGATGTCATTGCGCGACACTAGCACCTGGCCGAGATGGTAGTCGCCATGGATGCGCGTGCGGTGGCCGGTAAAACGCCGGGCACGGAAGCCTTCGAAGAAGTCGCGCACGGCAACGCGCGCGCCGATCAGGCGGTCGATGTCCGCCGCCACGGCCTCGCCCACGCCATCGCGGGCTTTGGCGAGAAGGTCGATCGCCTCGTCAGCCTCCTGCGTTGCCTCGTCGACGATGGCCGAAAGCCAGGCCTCATCCAGCGGCTCCGGATCGAAGTCCGGGTTGCCCGTCCTCGTGGCGAGCGCCGCATGCATCTCCCCCGTACGCCGACCGATCGTCTCGCCGGGGTCGAACTGCATCAGGAAGCGCGGATCGGCCGGCGCGCCGTCCTCGACTGGGTCCGCCGGTTCCTGCTCCACAGTGCCGTACGCGCTGTCACGCAGATAGCGTGAGAGGGTTTCGGTGACGCGGCCCCAGGCATCGCCCTGGTTCTCGACGCGCGCAAAAAGCGCGGCCACCGCGGTCTCGTTGCCGTCCGCGCGCACAAGTGTCGCGGCGCCGATGAGCGCAGGTGCGGCCGTGAAGTTCGTGTGCTCGGTCAGGAAGGCGGAAATCTCCAGTTCCGGCTGGATACCGTCGCGCAGGCGGCGATAGAACTTGAGAATACCCTTCGTGCCGATGCCGATGGAGGAGTTCGTCTGCTCGGTCGAAAGCGGCGCAATGTCCTCTGCGGGAACGGCCGCGATCTCCGCGGCCAGCTCAGCGCGGCTCGCAGAGGTTTCGATGCGGATCGACTGCTCGCCGAGCGCCAGCGACTGGCCGCTGGTCAGAAGCTTGGTCAGCCCCTTGACAAAGGCGGGGTCGCGCGCCGCGTCGATCACCGCGCCGACATTCGGCCCCTGGCGGATCTTGGCGAGCGTGTAGGGTAGGTTTGGCGCGTCGCGGGCCAGATGTGCCTCGCCCCACTGCGCGGCGAGCGGCAGGAAGTAGCGCTGCTCGCCCTCGGCCGTCTCGACCACGGCCTCGCCGATCAACTCGGTGCGGCTGGCCGGCGTCAACGAGCCTATGATTGCGTAGGAGGCGCGGGTCGGCGAAGCCGTCTTGCCGGCGAACCAGCGTTGACGCCCGACGAACTCGGGCAGCACGGCCTCGATCTCGCGTCTGTTGCGGCCGGGGATCGTGTCCTTCAAGTCTCCGGTGATGACGAGCGTGTTGAACTCGGGCAGAGGCTGAGGACCGGCGGCGCCCTCGCGCAGGGCGGCCGGCGGCGTCAGCGCGAACCAGAAGAAGCCATAGGCCGGCAGCGACAGGAGGTAGGGAAGCTGGCCGATCGCGGGGAAGGTCGAGAGGCCCAGCATCTCCACCGGCACCGAACCCGCGTGGGCCGAGAGGTCGAGCTCTACCGCCTGCGCCGAGGAGGAGAGGTTGGCCACGCACAGGATCGTCTCGCCGGCATGCTCGCGCAGGTAAGCAAGGATCTTGCGATTGCTCGGATAGAGGAAGCGGATCGTGCCGCGCCCGAAGGCCTCGCGCGTGCCTCGCACCTGGATCAGCCTGCGCATCCAGTTCAGCTGGCTCGCCGGGTTGTTCGACTGCGCCTCCACGTTGATCGCCTGATAGCCGTAGAGCGGATCCTGGATGGTCGGCAGATAGAGCCGCTGGGGGTCGGCGCGCGAGAAGCCGGCGTTGCGGTCCGGCGACCACTGCATCGGCGTGCGCACGCCGTCGCGGTCGCCGAGATAGATGTTGTCGCCCATTCCGATTTCGTCGCCGTAGTAGACGACGGGCGTTCCGGGCATCGACATCAGGAGCGCATTCAGGAGTTCGACCTTGCGGCGGTCGTTGCCCATCAGCGGGGCCAGACGCCGGCGGATGCCGAGATTGATGCGCGCTCGTTTGTCAGAGGCGTAGGTCGACCAGAGGTAGTCGCGCTCCTCGGCGGTCACCATCTCGAGCGTGAGCTCGTCATGGTTGCGCAGGAAGATCGCCCACTGGCAGTTCTCGGGGATTTCCGGCGTCTGGCGCAGGATGTCTGTGATCGGATGCCGATCCTCCTGTGCCAGAGCCATGTACATGCGCGGCATCAGCGGGAAGTGGAAGGCCATGTGGCATTCGTCGCCGTCGCCGAAATAAGGGCGTGTGTCCTCCGGCCACTGGTTCGCCTCGGCCAGCAGCATCCGGTCGGGGTAGTGCGCGTCGATCTCGGCGCGGATCACCTTCAGGACGTCGTGCGTCTCCTTCAGGTTCTCGTTGTTGGTGCCTTCACGCTCGACGAGATAGGGGATGGCGTCGAGGCGCAGCCCGTCCACACCCTTGTCGAGCCAGTAGCGCATCACGCGCAGCACCTCTTCGATCACCTTCGGATTGTCGAAGTTGAGATCGGGCTGGTGCGAGTAGAAGCGGTGCCAGAAATACTGGCCTGCCACCGGATCCCAGGTCCAGTTGGAGGTCTCGGTGTCGAGGAAGATGATGCGGGTGAGGTCGTAGCCCTTGTCATCGTCCGCCCAGACGTAGAAGTCACGCTCGGGCGAGCCCTTCGGAGCGTTGCGCGCGGCCTGGAACCACGGGTGCTGGTCGGAGGTGTGGTTGATGACGAGCTCTGTGATGACGCGAAGGCCCCTCTTGTGGGCCTCTTCCACCAGCCGCTCGAAATCCTCCATCGAGCCGTAGGACGGGTTGATCGTCTCGTAGTCGGAGATGTCATAGCCGTCGTCGCGTAGCGGCGAGGGATAGAACGGCATGACCCAGATCGCCGTGACGCCGAGTTCCTTGACATAGTCGAGCTTGGACAGGAGCCCGGCGAAGTCGCCGATCCCGTCGCCGTTCGAATCCGCGTAGGTCTTGACGTGGAGCTGGTAGATGACCGCGTCCTTGTACCAGTCGTTGGCCTGCGGATTGGGGCTGGCGGCCTCGGCGGCTGCGGACGGGGCGGCGATCTGCTCGTTCATGGGTGCTCTTTTCGGGAAGGCGTGAACTTGCGAAGGGCCGGGCAGGCTCGGTGGCAAACCCGGCGAAGATGCGGTCAGGCCGAAACCTTGAAGACCGCGTAGGGGCATTCCTCGGGGTTCAGCCACCAGTGCTGCACCTTGCCGGACCAGACGAACTGGCGACCGTTGACAAGATCCTCGACCTTCAGCGAGCCGGTGTCGGGCAGGCCGAACTCCCAGAGCGGGGCCTCGAAATGGCCGCCCTGCGAATTGTGCGGATCGAGATTGACCATGAACAGGAGGTAGGACGAGCGGTCCGCCGTGCGCTTGGCGTAGTAGAGAACGTTCTCGTTCCAGAAGTTGAGGAACTGGAGTGAGCGGAAGTCCCGCATCGCCGGCTCCGCGCGCCGCAGGGCGTTGAAGAAGGCGATGTCCTCGCGGATGTTGCCGGGGGCGAACCAGTCGAAGGCGCGGATCTCGTATTTCTCGGAGTTGAGATACTCCTCCTTGCCGGGCACCGGCTCGGCCTCGCAGAGCTCGAACCCGGAGTAAACGCCGTAATTGCCGGCGAGCGTCGCAGCCAGCGCGAGGCGCAGGCGATGTGCCGGGCGCCCGCCCGTCTGCAGGAAGACCGGATTGATGTCGGGCGTGTTGACGAAGAAGTTCGGCCGCATGAATTCCGCGCACTCTTCGGTCGTCAGCTCCCTCAGATACGTCTCCAACTCCCACTTCTCGTTGCGCCACGTGAAGTAGGAGTAGGACTGATTGTAGCCGACCTTGGCGAGGCGCTTCATCACCTTCGGCCGTGTGAACGCCTCGGCGAGGAAGATCGCGCCGGGGTCCTTCTCGCGGACCTCCGCTATCATCCACTCCCAGAAGGGGAAGGGCTTGGTGTGCGGATTGTCGACGCGGAAGATGCGCACGCCCTTGTCGAGCCAGAAGAGCACGACGTCACGAAGTTCGATCCACAGGCTCGGGATCGAGTCCGGCCGGTAGAAATCGACGTTGACGATGTCCTGATACTTCTTCGGCGGGTTCTCGGCGTATTTGATCGTGCCGTCGGGCCGCCAGTCGAACCAGCCGGGATGCTCCTTGATCCACGGGTGGTCGGGCGAACACTGGATCGCGAAGTCGATAGCGATCTCCAGCCCATGCGCGCCGGCCTCGTTCACGAGGCGCGCGAAATCCTCGAACGAGCCGAGCTCGGGGTGCAGCGCCGTATGGCCGCCCTCTGCGGAGCCGATGGCATAAGGCGAGCCAGGCTCACCTTCCTGGGCCGTGACCGAATTGTTCTTGCCCTTGCGGAACGCCTTGCCGATCGGGTGGATCGGCGGGAAATAAAGAACATCGAAGCCCATCTCGCGGATGTCCGGCAGGCGCTTGATGACGTCGTCGAACGTGCCGTGGCGCGCGGGGTCGCCGGACTGCGAGCGCGGCATCAGCTCGTACCACGCCGAGAAGCCGGCGGCCTCGCGGTCCACCCAGACCGGCACCTCCACCTCCCAGCGCGTAAGGTCGTCGCGTGGACCGACACGGTTCATCAAGTCCACCGTCTCCCGCTCCTCGAAGAGCGCGTACTGCCCCTCCGTATTCTGATCGGCGATATGCCTGTCGAGCCGTTCGACGAAGGCCTTCAGCGCCTTGCGGTCGGCCTTTGTGCCGCGCTCGCCTTCAATGGCGCGTTCCACGAGCGCCCGCGCCTCGCGCAACTCCAGCGAGACATCCTGGCCGGCATCCTTCTTCTTTTTCGTGTCGCTCGCCCAAGTGGCATAGGCGTCGCGCCAGGCGATGATGGTGTAGCGGGCCGGGCCGGGCTCGTCGAAGGAGACGGTGGCGCGCCAGCGGTCGTTCTCCCAGAAGGTCAGCGGCGTCTCGACCCACTCCTTCGCGCCCGGATGGCGCGTAAGGATCGCCGCATCGATCTTCTCGTGGCCGTCGCAGAAGATGTCGGCCTCGATGGCGAGCGGCTCCCCGACCAACCGTTTGACGGCGAAACGTCCGCCGTCGATCAGCGGCGTCACCCCTTCGATGGCGAGGCGCGAGCGCGACAGCGTCTCCAGCCTCTCCTGCGATTTGCCGGCGAGCCCGGCTTTGCGGGCCGCCGCCCTCAGGGGCTTCGTCAGGGTTTCACTGGCCATGGGCACCCTCTCTTGCCTGATTCCTTGGAGTTGCCTCTGCGCGTCCGACTGGACGCGCAGAGGCAACTCCATCCCGATTATGCCGAGTTGGCAGGCGGCCCGGCCGGGCGCTGCCTTCGCGTGTCTCAGGAACTAGGAATCGATCGGGCGGAGTCGAGTTGCATCACGGTGCGCTTAAATATCGAGCCGCGATGCCTATTGCTGGACCGCGCCCGCCTGTTCGGACGGCGAGACGACCGGCTGCGGCGCCTCGCGGGCCGGCAGGAAACCGCCGCCGCGCTGGTGGACGCGCCGCCCTGCGGCATAGGTCGCGACCACGGCCCGGTCGTCGCCCATCGTCATCAGCAGGAAAAGCTCTTCCTCCAGCGTCTCCACCCGTTCGAGCCGCCGTCGCATGGCGCGTGTCGCGCCCGTGTCGATGAGCGTGAAATCCGCCTCGTAGCCGGGTGCGATGCGGCCGATCCTGTCGTCGAGGCCGATGGCCTGCGCATTGCCCGCCGTCATCCAGTGAAAGGCCTGGAGCACGGGCAGCTTCTGGTGGCGCAGCGCCAGCGCCTTGTAGCCCTCGCCCGCCGTCGTCAGCATCGAGTAGGAGGTACCGCCGCCGATGTCGGTGGCGATGCCGGTGCGCACGCCCGCCTCGATCAGCCCGGCCCGGTCGTACAGGCCGGAGCCGAGGAAGAGGTTGGAGGTCGGGCAGAAGATCGCGCTGGCCCGGCGCTCCGCAAGGCTCGCCTTCTCGCGCTCCGTCAGGTGGATGCAGTGGCCGAACAGCGCTTTCTCGCGAACGAGGCCGTAGCGCTCGTAGACGTCGAGATAGTCCTGCGCCCAGGAAAACAGCTCCTTCACATAGGCGATCTCGGCAAGGTTCTCGGACAGATGGGTCTGGATCGGCAGTGCCGGGTGCTCGGCGGCCAGCGCTCCGGCTGCCTCGAGCTGTGCCTCTGTGGAGGTCGGCGCGAAGCGCGGTGAGATGGCGACCGAGAGGCGGCCGCTTCCGTGCCAGCGCTCGATCGCGGCCTTCGTCTCGTCATATCCGCGCTGCGGCGTGTCGAGGAGCGCGTCCGGCGCGCCGCGATCCATCATCACCTTGCCGGCGACGATGCGCAGCCCGCGCCGCTCGGCCTCGGCCATCAGGCTGTTCACCGATTGCGGATGGGAGGTGCAGAAGAACACCGCCGTCGTGGTGCCGTTCGCCAGAAGCTCTGAGAGGACGAAGGCGGCGGCCTCGTCGGCAACGGCTGCGTCGCCGTAGCGGCTTTCCTCCGGGAAGGTGTATTTCTGAAGCCACTCCAGGAGCTCGGTGCCGTAGGAGGCGATCACCTGCGTCTGCGGCATGTGCAGATGCGGGTCGATGAAGCCCGGCATCAGGAGGTGCGGGCGATGGTCGACGATGCGCAGGTCATGCGCCAGGCTGGGCAGGAGGTCGCGCGCCTCGCCGATGGCCTCGACGATCCCGTCGCGGACCGTGACCATGCCGTCCTCGATGTAGCGCGTGGCGGCGGGGTCCACCCGCGGATCGCCGTCGAAGGTGAGGATGCGGGCGCGGATCGCGAGGCTCGCGCCGCTTTGCTGCTGCGCCTTCACGGCCGCCACCGCCCGTCGCCCGAGGCGATCCAGCGGGCCAGAAGCTGGCGCTCGTCCGGCTCAAGCCCGGTAACGTTGCCGGGCGGCATGGCGTGGGAGCGCACGGACTGCGCGTCGATCAGGCGGGCGTTGTGCACGATGTCCTCCGGCGTCTCCAGATAGATCGCCTTCGGCGCATGGGCGAGCCCCGGCCAGAGCGGCTCGCGGGCATGGCACATCGAGCAGCGCGACAGGACGACGCCCTCCGCTTCGGCGAAGTGGCTGGAGGTCATCAGCGCGCGGCCGGGGTCGCCTTCGATGCGCGGTAGCGCGGCCTGTGCCTGCGGGCTCGCGCGCCAGCCCGGCGCGCCCGAAAGCGTGATGACGGCCGCGAAGAGAAGCCCGGCCACCGCCCAGCACCACCAGAGCTTCTGATGCGTCTTGTGCATCGTGTTGAAGAAGTGCCGGATCACCGCGCCCATCAGGAGCACGAGCCCCGCGATCAGCCAGTTCCACTGCGTCGCGAAGGCGAGCGGGTAGTGGTTGGAGAGCATCAGGAAGATGACGGGCAGGGTCAGGTAGTTGTTGTGCAGCGAGCGCTGCTTGGCTTCCGCCCCCAGCCGCGCCTCCGGCACGCGCCCGGCCTTGAGGTCCGCCACCACGATCTTCTGGTTGGGAATGATGATCAGGAAGACGTTCGCCGTCATCAAGGTGGCGATCATTGCGCCGGTGTGCAGCATAGCGCCGCGCCCGGAGAAGAGCTGCGCGAAGATGAAGCTCGCCAGGACCACATAGACGAAGAGGACCGCCAGAAGCGCCGTGTCGTTGCCCTTCAGCGGCGACTTGCAGATGAAGTCGTAGACGATCCAACCGAGCGCGAGGCCGGCCATGCCGATGATGCTCGCGCCCCAGACCGGCAGGTCCGCGACGGAACGGTCGATCAGATAGAGGTCCGCGCCGACATAGTAGACAAGGAAGAGGAGCGCGAAGCCCGAAAGCCACGTCGCGTAGCTCTCCCATTTGAACCAGGTAAGGTCCTCGGGCATGTGCGCCGGTGCGACCATGTATTTCTGAATGTGGTAGAAACCGCCGCCATGCACCTGCCAGGCTTCCCCGCCGACGCCCTCCGGGGGCGTGCCGTGTGGCTTGCGCAGCCCGAGATCCAGCGCAATGAAGTAGAAGGACGAGCCGATCCAGGCGATCGCGGTGACGACATGCAGCCAGCGCACGCCGAATTGCAGCCACTCGGAGAAATAGGTCCACATGGGATGACCCCCGAGGCGCCGCCCCCTTGTCGCGGCCGCCTCATGCGTTGATCCGATGTGCCGTTCGTGGCCCCTCGCCGTTCAGGAGACGGTGGGAAAGGCGGGCATGGGGAAAGCGCCCGGCGGGCGCCTTCCGGTTTCGGTGGATAGGGCGCCCGTGCTAGAGGGACGCAGCGCGATCTCTTAGTTGGAAACGCCCTCGACATACCATTCCATCGAGAGGAGGTCCGGATCGGCCATGACCTGCCCCTCGGGCACGCGCACTTCGCCGGCCTGATCGGTGATCGGCCCGGTGAAGACGTGGTAGGAGCCGTCCTTGGTGCCGTCGACGATCGCCTGCGCGGCCTCCTGCACCTCTGCGGGCATGCGCTCGTTCCAGGGCGCCATCTCGACCTCGCCCTCCGGCATGCCGAGCCAGACATTGCCCGTCTCCCAGGTGCCGTCGATCACGGCCTGCACGCGCTGGACGTAATAGGGGCCCCACTGATCGACGATGGCCGTCATGTGCGCGTTCGGCGCGAAGTTCGACATGTCCCAGGCTTGGCCGAAAGTGATCGCGCCGCGCTCCTCGGCCGCCTGCAGCGGGCCGGGGCTGTCGGTGTGCTGGGTGATGACGTCGGCGCCCTGGTCGAGAAGGGCGTTCGCCGCCTCGCTCTCGCGAGCCGGGTCGTACCAGGAGTTCACCCAGACCACCTGCGTTTCGAAATCCGGGTTCACGGCGCGCGCGGCCAGCGTGAAGGCGTTGATGCCCATCACCACTTCCGGGATCGGGAAGGAGGCGACGTAGCCGGCCTTGCCCGTCTCCGACATCATGCCGGCGATGGTGCCGAGCACGGCACGCCCCTCGTAGAAGCGGGCGTTGTAGGCGGCCATGTTCTCGGCCGTCTGGTAGCCGGTGGCATGCTCGAACTTCACGTCCGGGAACTGGCGCGCGACGCGCAGCGTGGGGTTCATGAAGCCGAAGGAGGTGGCGAAGATGATGTCGTTGCCGTCCTGCGCGAGCTGGCGGATGACGCGCTCGGCGTCCGGCCCTTCGGAGACGTTCTCCACGAAGCTCGTCTCGACAGCGTCTCCGAGCTGCTCCTGAAGGTACTGCCGGCCCTGGTCATGGGCGAAGGAATAGCCGAAGTCGCCGACCGGGCCGACATAGACGAAGGCGGCCTTGACCGGGCGGTCCGTGACCTGCGCGAAGGCGGGCAGGGCGGCGAAGGCGAGGACGGCGGCGGTACCGGCCATCAGCGCACGGCGGGTGAAGTGGGTCATCGGCAGGGCTCCATCGAGAAAGCGGGACTGTAGCGGGTTCATGCGGTGGCCCGGAAGGGCTTTCCGAGGCATGCGGGTGCGGCCGTGCGGGCGGAGAGCTTGCGGCCGGAGATGAGGGCGAGGACGAGGATCGTCATCAGGTAGGGAAGGCTCGTCAGGAACTCGGGCGCAAGGCCGGACCATCCCGCGGCCTTGGCCTGAAGCTCGAGCGTGATCACCGCGCCGAAGAGATAGGCGCCGACGAGAAGCCGGCCGGGCCGCCATGCGGCGAAGACGACGAGCGCGATGGCGATCCAGCCGCGCCCGGAGGTCAGGCGCTCGGCCCACATCGGCGTCAGCACCAGCGAGTAGAAGGAGCCGGCGAGCCCGGCCATCGCCCCGCCGAAGAGAACCGCGAGATAGCGCACGCGCAGAACCGGATAGCCGATGGAATGGGCGGAGGCGTCGTTCTCGCCGACTGCGCGCAGGATCAGCCCGCCGCGCGTATGCTTGAGGAAATACCAGACTGCGAAGGTCAGGAAGAACGAGAAGTAGACCAGCGGCGAATAGCCGAAGAGGACGCGCCAGATCGGGTCTGCGCTCAGCGCACGAGGGAAGACCGCCCCGAGCGTCGAGGTCGTCATGCCGACGAAGGAGGCGCCCAGAAGCGCCGAGACGCCCGTGCCGAAGATCGTCAGCGCCAGCCCCGTCGCCACCTGGTTGGCTGTGAGCGACAGCGTCAAATAGCCGAAGATGAGCGAGACGGCGGCGCCGCAGACGAGTGCCGCCAGCGCGCCGAGCCAGGGCGAACCCGTCGAGACCGTGACGATGAAGCCCGTCACCGCGCCGATCAGCATCATGCCCTCGACGCCGAGATTGAGGACGCCGGACTTCTCGACCACCAGCTCGCCCAGCGCTGCGATAAGGATCGGCGTTGCCGACATGACCACGGCGAAGACGACGGCGACGGCGAATTCCGGGCTCATGCGGCGGCCCTTGCATGCCAGCGCGGCCGGTAGCGGATCAGGATGTCGGAGGCCAGCAGGAAGAACAGGAGCATAGCCTGGAAGACGCCGATGGCGGCCGCCGGCAGGCCGATCATCGTCTGCGCGCTTTCGCCGCCCACATAGGTGAGCGCGAGGACGAGGCTGGCGAGGACGATGCCGACCGGCTGGAGGCGCCCGAGAAAGGCGACGATGATCGCGGTGAAGCCGTAGCCTGTCGGAAAGCTCGGCACCATCTGGCCGAAGGGACCGGCGGCCTCCAGAATGCCCGCAAGGCCGGCGAAGGCGCCGCCGATGGCAAGACACAGGAAGACGACGCGGTTCTCGCGAAAGCCGCCGTAGCGCGCGGCGTGCGGCGAAAGGCCGAGAAGGCGCACCTGGAACCCGGCGATGGTGCGCGCCATCACGAACCAGACGAGAAGCGCGAGCGCCAGCGCCAGCGGTATGCCGAGATGGATGAGCGTGCGCGGCACGACGATCGGCAGCGTCTGGTCGAGCGAGAACAACGCGCTCTGCGGGAAGCCGAAGCCCATCGGATCGCGCCACGGACCGCGCATCAGATAATACAGAAGCTGGATGGCGACGTAGTTCAGCATCAGGCTCGACAGGATCTCGCTGACGCCGAGCTTCACGCGCAGAAGCGCGGGGATCGCCGCATAGGCCATGCCGCCAGCGAGGCCTGCGAGAATCATCGCCGGCAGGATCCAGAAGCCGGTGAGGTCGAGCGTGGCGAGCGCGATGCCGGTGCCGGCGAGGCCGCCGACGACGTACTGCCCCTCGGCGCCGATGTTCCAGACATTTGCCCGGAAGCCGATGGAGAGCCCGAGCGCGATGATGGCGAGCGGCGCTGCCTTGACCAGAAGGTCCTGCCAGCGATGGACGCTCGTCAGGGGGGCGAGGAAGATCTGCCGCACTGCGCCGAGACCGTCATAGCCCAGAAGCGTGAACACCACCGCGCCGACGATCAGCGTCGCCGCGACGGCGCCGAGCGGCGACAGAAAGACGGCCGCGCGGCTGGGCTTCAGCCGCGGCTCGAGCCTAAGCGACATCGCGCACCTCGTCGGAAGCGGGTTCGCCGCCATGGACGCCGCCCATCAGGAGGCCGAGCTCTTCCACCGAGACCGAGCCGACGTCGCGCGGCTGCGACAGGCGCCCCTCGTTGATGACGCAGATGCGGTCGGCGATCGACAGGAGCTCGTCGAGATCCTGGCTGACGACGACGATCGCCGCGCCCTTCTCGGCAAGGTCGGCCATCGCCTGCCGGATGAAGGCGGCGGCGCCCGCGTCGACGCCCCAGGTCGGCTGCGAGACAAGAAGGACGGAGGGCTCCTGGCCGATCTCGCGGCCCATCACGAATTTCTGAAGGTTGCCGCCCGAAAGAGAACCCGCGGCGGCACCCGGCCCGGTCGCCTTCACCGAGAAGCCCGAGATGATCGACGCGGCGAAGTCGCGTGCCCGGGCGAGCCGCAGGAGCCCGCCATCGGAGAGCTTCATGCGTCGGCGCGCCGAGAGAATGGCGTTCTCCGACAAAGACATCGCCGGCACGGCGGCATGGCCGTTGCGCTCTTCCGGAACGCTCGCGAGCCCGCGCGCGCGGCGCGCCGAGACGCCGAGCGCGACGATCTCCGCACCCTCCAGCTTGATGGAGCCGGCAACGCCCTGCGTTCGCTCACCCGACAGAACCTCGAAGAGTTCGCTCTGGCCGTTGCCCGCCACCCCGGCAATACCGAGGATCTCGCCGGCCCGCACCTCGAAGGAAACATCCTTCAGGCTGGTGCCAAAGGGCGGCTCGCCCGTTGCAGAGATGCCTTGCGCCGTGAAACGCGGCTCGCCGAAGGAGCGCCAACTGCGGCGGCGCACGTCGGCGAGGTCGCCGCCGATCATCATCTCGGCCATAGAGCGGGCCGTTTCCACCGCCGGGTCGCAGGTCGCCACAACCCGTCCGCCGCGCAGGATCGTCGCGGTCGAGCAGAGCGCTTTGATCTCGTCCAGCTTGTGCGAGATGTAGAGGATCGAGCAGCCTTCGTCGCGCAGCTGGCGGAGCGTGGCGAACAGTTCCTCCACCTCCTGCGGCGTAAGGACCGATGTCGGCTCGTCCATGATGAGGAGCCTGGGCTTCACGAGGAGCGCGCGCACGATCTCGATGCGCTGGCGCTCGCCGACCGAGAGCGTGTGGACGAAGCGGTGCGGGTCGAGCGAGAGCCTGTAGCGCTTCAGGACCTCGCGGACCTGCGCCTCCAGCTCGCGGCGCGGCGGCGGCTCGTCCATGCCGAGCGCGATGTTCTCGAGCACCGTCATCGCCTCGAACAGGCAGAAATGCTGGAACACCATCGCGAAGCCGAGCGCGCGCGCCTCGCGCGGCGAGGCGATCGACACCGGCGCACCGTCGACGCGAATGGTGCCCTCGTCGGCGCTCTGGACGCCGTAGATGATCTTCACGAGGGTGGACTTGCCGGCGCCGTTCTCGCCGAGCAGCGCGTGGATCGTGCCGGGCGCGACGGCAAAGGAGATCGAATCGTTCGCGACGACGCCGGGGTAGCGTTTCGAGACGGCTTCGAGCTCAAGACGTGGCGGCATGGCGCTCCGTTTCCCGGACCGGACGACCGGGCGCGTCCGCCCCGTCTTTATTGCACTGCGGCTGCCCCTGCGCAAAGCCTGTGCAGGCCTTTTCCAAAGCCGAAAATCGCGCCAGAAGCTCCGCCGCCGTCATCGCGGCGATGACTTCGGGGCGCTTGTCGCGCACGGCCGTGCCGCCGATCGGCAGGACGAGGGCGTCCGGGCAGGCCGGCGAGCCTGTGTCGGCAAGATGCCGGCGAAACTTTTCGCGCTTGGTAGCGGATCCGATCATCCCGACATAGGCCGCATCGCTACGAGCGAGCGCGCGCTCCGCCAGGATGAAGTCGAGCGCGTGATCGTGCGTCATCACCACGAAGGCTGCGCCCGGCGGTGCCGCGTCGATCTCGGCTTCCGGCAGCGCTGTCGCGATCCGGGAAACGCCCGCCGGCAGCACGGCGAGGCGTTCGCTTCGCGTGTCGATGATCGTCAACGCCAGGGGCAGGGGGGCGAGCGCGCGGGCCATCGCCTGTCCGGTATGACCTGCGCCGAAGATCAGCACCGTCGGCGCTTCGGCCCGGCTTGCCGTCTCGACCGCTTCCAGCGCTTCGAGCAGGCTCGGCGTCGCGCGCCTCAGCGAAAGGCGCACCCGCCCGCCGCAGCACTGGCCGATAGATGGTCCGAGTGCGATCGAAAGCTCGGATGCGTCCTCGCCGGCGGCGAGGAGCCGCCGCGCCTCGATGATCGCCTCCATCTCCATCGCGCCGCCGCCGATGGTGCCGTGCGTCTCACCGGCCGAGATCAGCATCGTCGCGCCGGCTTCGCGCGGCGTCGACCCCTGCGCGTCCTCCACCCGGACGACGACGCAGGGTACCTGCGCCGCCAGCCAGTCGCGAAGGGTGAGGAGCGCGTTCATGCGCGGCCTCGAACGGCCTCGACGGCGGCGAGGATGCGCTCGGGCGTCGCGGGCGCGTCGAGATCGGGGAAGCGGCGATGGTTCCCCGCCGCGAGAACGGCGTCGGTCAGGGCCGAGAAGGCCGAGAGCGCCAGCATGAAGGGCGGCTCGCCGACGGCCTTGGAACGGTAGATCGTCGGCGAGGGGTTGCGTCCCTTGTCCCAGAGCGAAATGCGCAAATCGTCCGGCCGGTCGTTGGCGGTCGGGATCTTGTAGGTTGACGGCGCGTGGGTGCGCAGGCGCCCCGCTCTGTCCCACCACAGTTCCTCGGTGGTCAGCCAGCCGAGGCCCTGGATGAAGCCGCCCTCGATCTGGCCGAGGTCGATCGCCGGGTTCAGCGAGCGGCCGACATCGTGCAGGATGTCGGCGCGAAGGACGCGGTTCTCGCCGGTCAGCGTGTCGATCACGACCTCGCAGCACGCCGCGCCGTAGGCGAAATAGTAGAAGGGCGTGCCGGACGCCGTCTCTCGGTCGTATTGGATGCCCGGCGTCGCGTAGAAGCCGGTCGAGGAAAGCGAGACGCGGGCGAGATAGGCTTCGCCGACGAGATCCTCGAAGGAGAGTTCGTGCGCGCCGATCCGCACACGGCCGGGCAGGAACTCCACCTCTTTGGCCGGAACGCCATAGCGCGAGACGGCATAGGCGATCAGCCGCTCCTTGATGGTGCGCGCGGCGGCCTGCGCCGCCATGCCGTTGAGGTCCGAGCCGGAGGAGGCCGCCGTCGCCGAGGTGTTCGGCACCTTGCCCGTCGTCGTCGCGGTGATCTTCACGCGGGCCGCGTCGATCTGGAATTCTTCCGCGACGACCTGCGCGACCTTGGTGAAGAGCCCCTGGCCCATCTCCGTGCCGCCGTGGTTCAGGTGGACCGAGCCGTCCTTGTAGACATGGACGAGCGCGCCGGCCTGATTGAGATGCGTCGTCGTGAAGGAGATGCCGAATTTCACCGGCGTGAGCGCAAGGCCCTTCTTCAGGATCGGGCTCTGTTCGTTGAAGGCGCGCACCGCCTCGCGCCGCGCGCGGTAGCCGGACGTCTCCTCCAGCTCTTCCACGATCTCGGCGATCACGCAGTCGGTGACCGTCATGTGGTAGGGCGTCTGCGCTTCGCGGTCCGAACCCATCGCCGGATAGAAGTTGCGCTTCCTCGCATCCAGCGGGTCCAGCCCGGTCTCGTGCGCGATACGGTCCAGCGCGCGCTCGATGGCGACCATGCCCTGCGGCCCGCCGAAGCCCCGGAACGCGGTGTTGGAGGCGGTATGCGTCCTGAGCCGGCGTGAGTGGATATGCGCGCTGGGCAGCGCATAGGCGTTGTCGGCGTGAAACATCGCCCGGTCGGCGATCGCGCCGGACAGGTCCTTGGAATAGCCGCAGCGCACGAAGTGAGAAAAGTCGGCGGACAGGATTCGACCGTCTTCGTCATAGCCGAGCGCGTAGTCGGTGCGCATCTCGTGGCGCTTGCCGGTCATCTCCATGTCGTCGTCGCGGTCGAGCCGGCACTTGGCGGGGCGGCCGGTCTTCACGGCCACGAGCGCGCAGACGGCGGCGAAGAGCGCGGGCTGGCTTTCCTTGCCGCCGAAGCCGCCCCCCATGCGCCGTACCTCGATGGTCACGGCGTGGTCCGGTCGTCCGAGGGCCTTCGCGACATTGTGCTGCACTTCGGACGGATGCTGCGTGGAGGAGCGCACGAGAACGTCGCCATCCTCTCCGGGGATCGCGTAGGCGACCTGGCCCTCAAGATAGAAGTGGTCCTGCCCGCCGGTCTCGATGCGGCCTTCCACGCGATGCGGCGCGCTCGCAAGAGCCGCCGCCGCATCTTGAAGGCGCATGACGTGTGGCGGCAGAAGATCGCCCTCGGCATCGCCCAGCGCGATCGCCTCGTCGATCGTGATCGCCGCCGGCAGATCCTCGTATTCGACCATCGCGAGCTTTGCCGCCGCCCGCGCGGCCGCCAGCGTCTCAGCCGCGACGGCAAAGAGTGGCTGGCCGACGAAGGAGACGGTTTCTTCCGCGAAGATCGGATCGTCGCCGAAGACCGGCGAATAGTCGTTCTTGCCGGGTATGTCCTGTGCGCAAAGCACGCAGGCGACACCGGGCGCGGCGCGCACCTTCCCGATGTCCATCGAGAGGATGCGCGCATGGGCGCGGGCGGACATGGCGAGGTAGACGTGAAGCGTGCCGGGCAGTTCGGGGTCGTCGTCGGTGTAGCGCGCCTCGCCCGAGACGTGCTTGGCACCGCTGTCGTGCGCCAGCGCCGCACCGACGCCGCCGACGATCGAGCGCCGGTGCTTCGGGGTGCTCTCGTGCAGCGCCGTCGGCTCGATGGTCCCGGCCTCGCCGCGATCCTGGATGCGGGTCTCGTCCATCACGCGACCTCGGCGATCCGCGTCGGCACGCCCGAAAGCTGCAGCCTGAAGCGCTCGAGCGCGTTTTGCGCGGCCTTCAGGCGGTAGTCTCGCGTCGCGCGCATGTCGGTCAGCGTCTGGAAATCCTGTGCGAGCGCGGCCATCGCGTCGCGGCAGGCGGTTTCGTCGAAGGGCCGCCCGACGAGTGCGGCCTCGGCCGACGATGCGCGCTTCGGCGTGCCCGCCATGCCGCCGAAGGCCAGCCGCGCCTCCGCGACGAGGTCGCCGTGGAAGCCGAGCTTGAAGGTGGCCAGGACGGCCGAAATGTCGGAATCCATTCGCTTGGAGATCTTCGAAACGTGGAAGCGCTCGTTTTCCTGGAGCAGCGGCACTTCGACGGCGACGACGAACTCGCCCGGCGCACGGTCTTGGCGACCGTATTCGATGAAGAAGTCCTCCAGCGCGATGCGCCGTGCCTCCTCGCCGCGGCGCAGATAGAGGAAGGCACCGAGCGCGATGAGCGCGGGCGGCAGGTCGCCGATCGGCGAGCCGTTGGCGATGTTGCCGCCGATCGTTCCGGCGTTGCGGATCTGCGCGCCGGCGAAGCGGCGCATCATCTCCTTGAGGTCGGGATGGATGTCGCCGAGCCGCGCCATCGCCTGCGCGTGGGTGACGGCGGCGCCGAAATAGAGAGCGCCCGGTCCTTCCTCGACATGGCCGAGATCGGTGACGCGTGAGACGTCGATGAGGACGGGCAGGTCGCGATGCTGCTTAGTCACCCACAAGCCAACATCCGTAGCCCCGGCGACGAGCGTCGCATCCGGATGCGCGGCACAGGTGTCGGCGAGATCGTCGACATTGCCGGGCGAGAGCCAGAGCCCGCCTTCGCCCTCGTAACGGTAGACCTCGTCGCCGCGCAGGCGGGTGAGGCGTCCGGCAAGCTCCGCATCGGCCGCGTGCGTGTCGGGACGCGGATGGCGGGCGAGTTCGAGCCCGGCCTCCACGATCGGCCCGTAGCCGGTGCAGCGGCACAGATTGCCGGAGATCGCGTCCTTCACCGATTGCCGGTCGTGAAGTGCCTCGTTCATCCAGCCGCCCGCGAGCTGCATCACGAAGCCCGGCGTACAGAAGCCGCACTGGCTGGCGTGACGCTCGACCATCGCGGTCTGCACCGGGTGCGTGCCGCCAAGGCTCTCCACCGTTTCCACCGCGCGGCCGTTCAACGCGCCCATGAACAGGATACAGGCGTTCATCGTACGCCGACGCAGACCGCCCGCGCCATCGGGCTCGGACACGATCACGGTGCAGGCGCCGCAATCGCCCTCCGCGCAGCCTTCCTTGGTGCCGGTCAACCGCTCGGTCGTGCGCAGGTGGTTCAGGAGCGTCGTCGTCGGGTGGATGCCCTCGACGCTGCGCGCCTCGCCGTTCAGGAGATAGCGGATCGGCGCCATCAGCTCCCCCGATAGGTCGAGTAGCCGAAGGGCGAGAGGAGGAGCGGGACGTGGTAGTGCCGCTGCTCCGCCATGCCGAAGCGGATCACCACCTCGTCGAGGAACTTCGGCTCGGGAAGGTCGAGGCGCTGGGCGTCGAGATAGGCGCCCGCGCCGAAGACGAGCTCGTAGGCGCCGGTTTCGAACTCCTCGCCGGTCAGAAGCGGGGCGTCGCAGCGTCCGTCCGCATTGGTGCGCGCGCTCGCGACGGCCTCGCGAACGCCGTTCGAGAGGCGGAACAGCGAAACCTCGATGCCGGCTGCCGGCCGGCCCGTCGCCGTGTCGAGCACATGCGTCGTGAGGCGCCCACCAGTGTCATTCTCAAACGCCATGGAAGTTTCGTATCGCCCGTTTTTTGACCGTCCGGTCCACCAGTCTGCCCCCATGCCCAGGCCCCGTAAAGTGGAAAGCTTGGAACGGTTCAAGCGATGATGCGCGCTTGAAATGGTCTTCGGTTCGCGTATCGCTACGGGCCTCAACGACGGAGGCCCCGACATGCCCGACCGCTATCCCCGCGACATGCGCGGCTATGGCCGAAAGACGCCTAATCCACGCTGGCCGAACCCGTCCGGCCAGGGCCACGCGAAGATCTGCGTCCAGTTCGTCATCAATTACGAGGAGGGCGGCGAGAACTCCGTCCTGCACGGGGACAAGGCCTCCGAAGCCTTCCTGTCCGAGATCGTCGGGGCGCAGCCCTGGGTCGGCCAGCGCCACATGAACATGGAGTCGATCTACGAATACGGCGCGCGCGCCGGCTTCTGGAGGCTCTGGCGCCTGTTCACCGAGCGTGCGATGCCCGTCACGGTCTACGGCGTCGCGACGGCCCTGGAACGCTCGCCCGAGCAGGTCGCTGCGATGGGCGACGCCGGCTGGGAGATCGCCTCGCACGGGCTGAAATGGATCGACTACAGGGACCACACCATCGAGGCGGAGCGCGCCGACATGGACGAGGCGATCGCGATCCACAAGGCCGTGACGGGCGAGGCGCCGCTCGGCTGGTACACGGGTCGCTCCTCGGAACACTCCCTCGAACTCGCTGCCGAGCGCGGCTTTCTCTACGCCTCGGACGCCTATGCGGACGACCTGCCTTACTGGCAGGAGACGCGCTCCGGCCCGCTGCTCGTCCTGCCCTACACGCTCGACACCAACGACATGCGGTTCGCGACGCCGCAAGGGTTCAGTTCGGGCGACCAGTTCTTCGCCTATCTGAAGGACTCCTTCGACGTCCTCTATGCGGAGGGCAAGGCTGGCGCGCCGAAGATGCTGAATGTCGGCCTGCATTGTCGGCTCGTCGGGCGGCCGGGCCGGGCAGCGTCGCTCGCCCGCTTCCTCGACTACGTACAGAGCCATGACGACGTCTGGGTCGCCACGCGCGCAGCGATCGCGCGGCACTGGCGCGAGCATTTCCCGCATCGCGCGGGCCTTCGGCCGAGTCGGCTGGAGCGCGACGTGTTTCTCCACATGTTCGGCGGCGTCTTCGAGCATTCACCCTTCATTGCCGAGCGGGCTTTCGATCGCGGCCTCTCGGACGCGAACGACGCCGCACCCGGCCTCTCGGCCGCGCTGAACGCTGCCTTCCGTCGCGCGACGGGCGAGGAGCGTCTCGCAGTCCTGCGCGCCCATCCGGACCTTGCCGGCAAGCTCGCGATGTCCGACGGGCTGACGGCGGAATCGAAGTCGGAGCAGGCTTCCGCCGGGCTCGACAGCCTGACGGCCGAGGAACACGCCCGCTTCACCGAGCTCAACGACCGCTATCAGGCGCGCTTCGGTCATCCCTTCGTGATCGCGGTTCGTGGGCTGACGAAGAGCGACATCCTCGCCGCCTTCGAGCGACGGATCGACGCCACGCCCGAGGAAGAGCTTGCAACCGCGTGCCGCGAGGTCGAAAAGATCGCCGCCTTGCGCATTCAGGCGATCTTCGGAGGGACGAATTGAGCGAGAATTTCATCACGGCGGCGCCCGCGCCGGAAGCCGAGGAGCTTCTGAAGCGCTTCGTCGACCTCGCCCACCCGCGGCTCGGCACGCAGGTGACTTTCGCGACCGACGACTTCTTCGCCGACAAGGCGCGTATGATCCAGCCGGGGCCGGCACTCTTCTACCCGGACCGCTTCGACGACAACGGCAAGTGGATGGACGGCTGGGAATCGCGCCGCAAGCGCGTGCCGGGCCACGACCATGCGCTCGTGAAGCTCGGCCAGCGCGGCGTCATCCACGCGATCGACATCGATACCTCCTTCTTCACCGGCAACTTCCCGCCGCACGCCGAGATCGAGGCGGCCGACACGGTCGAGGAGCCGGGCGAGGGCGACTGGACGACCATCGTCCCCAAGGCCGCGCTGAAGGGCGATTCGCACAATCTCTTCGACATCGCCGAGCGCGGGCCGTGGCGCTGGCTGCGCCTGCATATCCACCCGGACGGTGGCGTCGCGCGGCTGCGTGTCTATGGCACCGTCGCCAAGGACTGGGCGGACGTCTCGCCGCAGGAAGAAGTGGACCTCGCCTCGCTCCTCAACGGCGGCACGGCGGTGGCATGGAACGACGCGCATTACGGCCATCCGGCCAACATGCTGGCGCCGGGCACCGCGCCCGTCATGGCCGACGGCTGGGAAACAGCGCGGCGCCGCGTGCCGGGCAACGACTGGTGCGTCCTGAAGCTTGGCACCGCGGGCACGGTGGAGCGCGTCCATATCGATACGCGCCATTTCAAGGGAAATTTCCCCGATCGCTTCACCCTGCGCGCCAAGCGCCTCGGCTCGGATCCCTCCGCTGACGTCATCGAGGAGGCCTCGGCCGACTGGCCGCTCCTCGTGACCGAAACGAAGCTTTCCGCCGACGACCAGATCGAGATCACCACCGTCGAGCCGCTTGGCCCTGTCACGCATGTCCGGCTGGACATCTTCCCCGATGGCGGCGTCTCGCGCCTGCGACTCTTCGGGCGGCGCGAGGCATGAGCGGCAGGCTCGTCGCGCAGGAACTGACGGCCGATGCCTTCCGCCCCTTCGGCGAGGTGATCGAGCCGGACAACGCCAGCGAAATACAGCTCATCAACGGCGGCTCCACCACGCGCTTCCATGACATCGCGCCGGTGGAGCTCGGCGGCGGCCGCGCGCTGATCTCGATCTTCAGGGGCAAGCCCTTCGAGTTGCCCCTGAAGGTGGAGATGCTGGAACGCCACCCGCTCGGCAGCCAGGCCTTCGTACCGCTTCAGGGGCGCCCGTTCCTCGTCGTCGTCGCGCCCGACGAGGACGGCCGTCCGGGCGCGCCCGTCGCTTTCCTCTGCGACGGCAGCAAGGGCGTGTCATACGCCGCCGGCACTTGGCACCACCCGCTGATCGCGCTGGAGGAAGCGTCGGACTTCCTCGTGGTCGATCGCGGCGGGGAGGGCGTCAACTACGAGGAAGCCTTCTTCGACGAGCCCTATTCGCTGGAGAGCTCGGCCCGGTAGAGCACCGGCCAGTCGTCGGGCGATACGCCTCGGCACTCGCCCATCACGGACTGCTCGACCAGAGCCGGGCCGTCGGCGGTGAACGCGAAGCGCGTGTAGGAGCCGCAGTCGCCGATGCCGCGCCCGCGTGCGAAAGCCTCGAACGTGCGGCCGTCCTCGGCCAGCATCGGGTTGACCAGCGTGGAGCGCTGGTCGCCATCGGGCGACATCCCCTGTCCCTGCGGGCCGAAATCGGCCGGCGTGACCTCGCCTTCGCGCACGATCGAGAAATCGTAGGAGATGTTGTAGGCGCCCGCGCTCGAGCACACGCCCCACAGGCGCGTGCCGTCCTCGGCCTCCAGAACGTAGTCGCCGGCGGTCTCGGGGCAGTATTCGTCGCTTTCGGGAAGGCCCTCGGGCCGTTCGCCGGGCTCTGAAACCTCGCTGAGGGTCATGGCATCGACGGTGACGGCCGGTGGCGTCGGCGGGATCGTGTCGGCGGGGCGGTCGCCCCTCGCGACGAGCGCCCCGCTCGTGCCGGCGCGCTCCTGCATGGCGTCCATGTAGCGCAATGCCGCCGAGATGCCGGCGAGCGAGACGGGCACGCTGGTCTCGCCGAGCGAGACATCGAGGGTCTGCGCGGGCAACAGTGCGTCGATGAAGGCGACGTGATCGACCGGACCGAGCGCGGCCGAGACGATGCTCCCCTCCCCGGGCTCCGCGTCGAGTTCCATCACGGGCAGGGCCTCGCCGCCCGTCAACGACAGCTCGATCGTACCGCCTTCGCCGGCATCGTCGAGGATCGCGACGGAAACGTCCGGGCCGGATTCGGCGCCCGCCTCGCGCGTGATCTTCAGATAGGCGGGCGCTGGCGCGGCCTCGGGCGCGAGGCCGATGGCGGTGCAGTCCCAGCGGTTGTCGCAACCGACCACCCAGTCCCCGAAATACTTGATCTTGCCGGCCTCCTGCGCGAGCGCGGGGGTCGCGAGGAGGGCGGGAGCGATGAGGAGGAGCGGGCGCATGGCGGTCCTTTCGTCTGTGATCGGGCGATCCTGCCGCCCTCTTTCGGCAGTCTCGTGACGGTGGCCATACACGGCCTGCCGCGATAGGTTGAACCCGTCGACGGGGGCGTCCGCAAGCGCGGGCTGAGAAGCACCCTTGGAACCTGAACCGGATCATGCCGGCGGAGGGAGTCGAGAGGCGCAAGCGCGCCTTTCATCGCCCGCGCCCGAAAGGACAGACGCGATGAGAGCCCATCAGCCAGCCGCCCCCGATTTCGGCTCCCCGCTCTTTGCGGCGCTGCGCGCGGCGGCGGGTGACGACTGGAGCGCCTATGCGCGGCATGGTTTCGTCGAGCGGCTGGGCAACGGCACGCTGCCGCGGGCGGCCTTCCTGCACTATCTGCGCCAGGATTACGTTTTCCTGATCCACTTCGCGCGGGCGTGGTCGCTCCTCGCCTTCAAGTCGACGCGTCTCGAGGAGATGCGCCTCTGCGCCGCGACGGTCCACGCGCTCGTCGACACCGAGACGCGCCTGCATGTCGAGATCTGCGCGCGGGAGGGCATCGACGAGGCGGCGCTGGGGGCGACGCGCGAGGCGCCGCAGAACCTTGCCTATACGCGCTACGTCATCGACCGGGGCATGGCGGGCGACGGGCTCGACCTCCTCGTCGCGCTTCTGCCTTGCGTGCTCGGCTACGGCGAGATCGGCGCGCGCCTTGCCGCCGAGCACGGCACGCAAGGGCCCTATGGCGAGTGGGTCGCGACCTATGCCGGCGAGGAGTACCGGGAGACGTGCGCCGTTGTCGCGGCGCTGGCCGAGCGTCTCGGCGCGCGGCTGCTCGGCCCGGACGCATCTTCCTCGCCGCGCTGGCCGGAGCTGTGCGAGACCTTCGCCACCGCCTGCCGGCTGGAGGCGGACTTCTGGGCGATGGGCCTCTCGGCTGGAAATTAATCGAGCGGCACGATGTCCACCGTGTGCCAGGCGCTCTGTGCGCCCGTCGTCGTCACCACGCCGTCCACCGGCGCGACGTCGGCATAGTCGCGGCCGATGGCGGCTATGACGTGGTCCCCGACCGCCATGCATCCGTTCGTGGGATCGAAGCCGACCCAGCCGACGCTTGTGCCAAGCCACACGTCGACCCAGGCGTGCATGGCGTCAGCGCCTTCCAGGCGGGCCATGCCGGGCGGCGGCTCGGTGCGCAGGAAGCCCGAGACATAAGCGGCCGGGACCCCGAGACCGCGCAGGGCCGCGATCATTACATGCGCGAAGTCCTGGCAGACGCCCCGCCGCTGCGAAAAGACGCTCGCCACACTGGTGGAGACGTCGGTCGAACCGGCAACATAGGCGAAGTCCTCGCGGATGCCGCGGGCCAGCGCCAGAGCCGCGTCGGCGCCGTCTAAGTGACCCTGCGTGGCGCCGCGCGCATAGGCGGTGATCGCGCGGTCCGGGGTGACGAGCCGGCTCGGGCCGAGATGGTGGACGGGGCTCGCCCCTTCCGCATCGCGCACAGTGCGCGCCTCCTGGGCGATCGCGGCAAGGCCCGGTGCCGGGGCGGGTGCCCGGCGCTCGACGCGCACCCGAGCGCGCATCTCGGCGGTGAAGGCGTCATGCGCACCGGTGAGACGCAGATGGTCTGTCGCGTTGCCAAAGAAATCCGCCTCGCGAACCGCCTCGAAAGGCTGCGGCGAAAACGTCAGCGACAGGGACTCGACCGTCTGGCCACGATCGCCGCGCGGGCGGACGCGCAGGAGATGCCGCGCGCTGTTCACCGGCTGACCGTAGCGATAGCCCACGCGCAGGCGGATGTCGTATCTCATCGGATCTTGTCCCGCCCGCCCGACAGGCGGAAATAGCGTGCCGAGACCTCGTCGGAGATCGCGGCGAAGTCGCCCACAATGCGCGTGAGAAACGCCGGGTCGACCTCGATCGCGGCGGCGGTGCGCAGGCGCACGGCGAGCCGCGCGGCCCGCTTGCCGCTTCCTGTCGTCTCCCCGGCAAGGCCCGTCAGCCCGCCCTCCACGCCGTTCGCCTGAAAGGCGAGAGAGCGCGGATTGTGGGGGTCGAGGATCGACAGATCGACGACCGCCTCGCGCGACAGGTCGACCGAGAAGCGGCGGCGGTAGGTCATGCGGCTGTCGGTGAATTCCAGAACCGCTTCCAGCGCCCCCTCCGCGTTCTCGCGCGAGAGGAGCCGCGCGCCGACATGGGCGGTGGTCAGACCGCGTTCGAGCTGGCGGCCGAGCTGCAGGAAGCGCCAGCCCGTGAACTGGTACATGTTCTCGCGCACGAGCCCTGTGAAGCCTGCGAGCTGCGTGAGCGCGTGGCCGAATAGGCGTTCGTTCCCGGGCGCCTCCTCCAGAAGCGCGACGAGTTCGGCCAGCATCCGCCAGGCGTCCGGCGAGAAACGGTCGCGGATGCGTGCGGCCGTGTCGAGCGCCTGCCGCGCCAAGGTGAGAAGCGCGCCGCGCGGATCGCCGGGGCCGCCGACAAAGCCTTCGATGAGCGCCGTCAGCTCATGATCGGCCGCCCCTTCCCGTCGCCGGCCCTCGGCCATGCGCGCGAGGCGCGCGACGACCTCGGTGCGCTCCGTCAGACGCCCGAGCCAGAAGAGATCGTCGGCTGCGCGGGCGGGCAGGGCGCCGGGCAGACGCCGCCGCGTGGCCGACGCATCGCCGAGGAGGGTGACCGGCGGTTCCGGGCGGTCGGAGACGACCCAGACATCTGCCGAAAGGCCGCCGCCCTGCATGGAAAGCGTTCCGTCATGTCCGGAGAGCCGCGCGAAGCCGCCCGGCATCACCGCCCAGCCGTCCTCTCCGAGGGCGAGGAAGACCCGCAGCGAAACCGCGCGCGGCGAAAGGATGCCGCCGTCGAAAACGGGCGCGGTGGAGAGCGCGATCTCCTCCTGCCGCACGAAACCCGCTGCATCGCCGGGCACGCATGGCGCCTTTCCCGGAAAGGCGGGCTGCAGCGAAAGGCCCTCATCGGCGTCGCCCGGCGCGCCGCACCACTGCGTTCGAAGGCCGGGCATTTCGAGCGTCTCGCCGATCAGAGCCTCGGCCACCGCCGCTTCATAGGCGAGGAAGGCGCGCGTCTCCAGAAGACCCGATCCGAGCGCGTTGACGAGCCTCAGACGCCCGGCGCGCACGGCGCGGGAAAGGCCGGGCGTGCCGATCGCCGAGCGCGAGAACAGCTCCAGCGGATCGGCGAAGTCCGCGTCGAGACGCCGCCAGAGCACGGAGAGCGGGGCCGGCCCCTCTACGGTGCGCAGGAAGGCCGCGTCTTGCGCGACGTCGATGTCGCCGCCCTCCAGAAGCTGGAAGCCGAGATAGCGGGCCAGATAGGCGTGCTCGAAATAGGTCTCGTTGCCGGGGCCGGGCGAAAGGAGCCCGATCTTGCCGCTGTTCGGCCCGGAGAGCGCTGCGAGCGTGCGGCGGAAACCGTCGAAAAAGGCGGCGAGCCGGCGGACGTTCATTTCGCGCGAGAGGTCGGCCAGCGCGCGCGAGGACGCGACGCGGTTCTCCAGCGCAAAGCCCGCGCCGGAAGGCGCCTGCGTGCGGTCCGCCAGCACCCGCCAGCGACCGTCCGGCGCGCGGCCGAGATCCACCGCGATGAACCGGATGAGTGGCTCGCCCGAAAGGCCCTGTTGCGCGAGGGGGCGCAGTAATTCGGGGTTGCGGCCGAGAAGAGAGGCCGGCAGCAGGCCCTGGCGCACCAGTCGTCGTTCGCCGTAGAGATCGCCCAGAAGCGCTTCGAGGTATCGCGCGCGCTGGACGAGGCCGCGCTCGAGGCCCTCCCACTCTTCCTTCGCCAGAACGACAGGCGGATGCGAGAGCGGCCAGAGGCGCGCGTCGCCGGCCGCTCGCTCGCCCTGGGAATAGACGCGGTAGAAGACGCCGGCCTCGCGCAGATACTGCGTGGAGGCGGCAAAGCGCGCCTCGCGCTCACCGGGCGAAAGTGCGCCCAGCGCCTCCACCAGCGGGCGGTAATGCGGTGCAAGGCCGCCGCCGGGCAGCAGCATTTCGTCGCGTCGGCCGGGCTGGGTGCGATAGGTGTCGAGCAACGCATCCGCGCTGGCAGGCAGTCCCATGTCAGTTGGCAAGATGGGGCGGCCGGCGAAGGTCCAGCGTGTGCGGGAAGGCGGGATCGGGCCGCTCGGACGGCGGGGTGAACGGCCCGGCGGTGTGCCCCATCGGCTCGAAGCGCGCGAGCCGGCGCGCTTCGGCTTCGTTGGCGTTGACCGGGAAGGTCTCGTAGTTGCGCCCGCCCGGATGGGCGACGTGATAGGTGCAGCCGCCGATCGAGCGCTCCGACCACTTGTCGTAGATGTCGAAGGTCAGCGGTGCGTGGACCGGAATGGTCGGGTGCAGGCCCGAGGCCGGCTGCCACGCCTTGAACCGCACGCCGGCCACCGCTTCGCCGGCAGTGCCGGCCTCGCGCAGCGGCACGAGGCGGCCGTTGCAGGTGACGGCGTGGCGCGCGGGGTCGAAGCCCGACAGCTTGACCTGCATGCGCTCGACCGAGGAATCGACGAAGCGAACCGTACCGCCGATCGCGCCCGTTTCGCCCATGACGTGCCAGGGCTCCAGCGCCTGTCTGAGTTCCAGCGAGACGCCCTCGCGCTCGATCCTGCCGCAGAAGGGAAAGCGGAATTCCCACTGCGCCGCGAACCACTCCGGTCGCACGGAATAGCCCGACCGTTCGAGGTCCGCGAGGACGTCGAGGAAGTCTGCCCAGACGAATTCGGGCAGCATGAAGCGGTCGTGGAGGCTGGTGCCCCAGCGGGCGAAGCGCCCGTCCTGCGGCTCCTTCCAGAACTTGGCGATCAGCGCGCGGATGAGGAGTTGCTGGGCCAGGCTCATCCGCGCGTCCGGCGGCATCTCGAAACCGCGGAACTCGACGAGGCCGAGGCGGCCCGTCGGCCCGTCCGGCGAGTAGAGCTTATCGATGCAGATTTCGGAGCGGTGCGTGTTGCCGGTCACGTCCACGAGGAGGTTGCGGAACAGGCGGTCCACCAGCCAGGGCGGCGGTGCTTCGCCGGCGCCGGGCGCCGGCACGTGGTCCATCGCAATTTCGAGTTCGTAGAGCTGGTCGTGCCGCGCCTCGTCGACGCGCGGCGCCTGGCTCGTCGGGCCGATGAAGAGGCCCGAGAAGAGGTAGGAGAGCGAGGGGTGGCGCTGCCAGTGCAGCACCAGTGACTTCAGGAGGTCCGGCCGGCGCAGGAAGGGCGAATCGGACGGCGTCGCGCCGCCGACGACGACGTGGTTGCCGCCGCCGGTGCCGGCGTGGCGGCCGTCGATCATGAATTTGTCCGTGCCGAGGCGCGACTGTCGCGCATCCTCGTAGACGCCCGTCGTGATCGCCACTGCCGCATCCCATGAGGCGGCGGGATGGACGTTCACCTCGATGACGCCAGGATCGGGCGCGACGCGGACCACCTCGACGCGCGGGTCGAAGGGCGGCGCGTAGCCCTCGATGCGCACCCGCAGCGAGAGCGCCTCGGCGGCTTCCTCGACGGCGGCCAGAAGCTCGAGATAGGCCTCAAGCGTCTCCACCGGCGGCATGAAGGCGCAGAGCTTGCCGTCGCGCGGCTCGATGGCGAGCGCGGTGCGCACCGCGCCCTCGATCTCGCCCGCCTCGCTCGGCGGGGCCTGCCAGACCGGCGCGTCGGCACGCTCGATGCGCGGCTGCGGCTGCCCGATCGCCTCGGGCTCCGGCAGGGGATCGAAGTCCTGCATCGGGTCGGCCGGGTGGGTGTAGGGGTATTGCGCCGGCGTCAGGTGCGGCAAGGCCGAAAGCGGCAGACGATAGCCGACGGCGGAATCGCCCGGCACGAGGAAGATGCGCCCCCGCCGGGTCTTCCAGCGCTCGGAGCGGAAGCGGCGCCCCCGTGCCTGCCATTCCTGCACCGGCAGCACCATGCCGGACGGCTTGTCGAGGCCGCGGTCGAAGACGCGGGCGAGCCGGGCCCGCTCTTCGGCGTCTTCCAGCTTGGAATCGGCCGGATCGACGTTCACGGGAAGCTGCGCCTCGCGGCTCAGCCAGTAGGCCGGGTCCTCGTAGGCGGGGACGGCGTTCTCTTCCTCGACGCCCAGCCGGCGCGCGACGCGGCGCAGGAGGCTGCCGGCCGCTTCGATCGTCGCCTCCTTCCCGCCGGCCTCGCGCACGAACAGCGCCGGGTTCTTCCAGATGGGCTTGCCGTCCTTTCGCCAATAGAGCGAATAGGTCCAGCGCGGCAGCGTCTCACCGGGATACCACTTGCCCTGGCCGTGATGGAGAAAGCCACCCGGCGCGAAGCGCGCCTGAAGGCGGCGCACGAGTTCGTCGGCGAGCCCGGCCTTGGCCGGCCCGGTCGCGTCGGCGTTCCATTCCCCGGCCTCGAAATCGTCGATGGAGACGAAGGTCGGCTCGCCGCCCATCGTCAGCCGCACGTCGCTCGCGGCGAGATCGGCGTCGACCGCGCGGCCGAGGTCGTCAAGCGCCTGCCAGCTCTCGTCGGAGAACGGCCAGGAGACGCGCGGGCGCTCGGCGACGCGCGTCACGCGCATGTCGAACTCGAACTCGACGCCGGCCGGATCCACCGCACCGGTAATGGGCGCGGCGGAGCGGTAGTGCGGGGTGGCGGCCAGGGGGATATGGCTCTCGCCCGTCATCAGGCCGGAGGTCGGGTCGAAGCCGATCCAGCCGGCGCCCGGCAGGTAGACCTCGGCCCAGGCGTGAAGATCGGTGAAATCGTGGTCGGTGCCGCTCGGCCCATCGAGCGAGACGCGGTCGGGTTTGAGCTGGATCAGGTAGCCGGAGACGAAGCGGGCGGCGAAGCCGAGATGGCGCAGCACCTGCACAAGAAGCCACGAGGTGTCGCGGCACGAGCCCGAACCCTTGGTCAGCGTCTCGGCCGGAGTCTGCACGCCCGGCTCCATGCGGATCGTATAGGCGATGCGCTCCGACAGGAGGCGGTTCAGGCCGACGAGGAAATCCACCGTATGCGACTGCGAGCGGTCCAGCTCGGCGAGAAAGTCGATCAGAACCGGTGCGGAGGATTCGGGGCCGAGATAGGCCGCGAGATCTTCGGCCAGAACCGGCTCGTAGGTGAAGGGCCAGGCCTCGGCGTACTCTTCCACGAAGAAGTCGAACGGATTGTAGACCGTCATGTCGGCGATGAGGTCGACCTCCACGCGGAACTCCGTGGCGGGCTCCGGGAAGACCAGACGCGCCAGCCAGTTGCCGAAGGCGTCCTGCTGCCAGTTGATGAAATAGTTCTTGGGCCGCACCTTCAGTGCATAGGAGGGCACGCGCGTCTTGGAGTGCGGAGCCGGCCGCAGCCGGATGATCTGCGGTCCGAGGCGCACGGGCCGGTCGTAGCGGTAATGCGTGACGTGGTTCAGGCTGGCCAGGATCGACATCGGTGCGTTTCGTCCGCCTTCTCGTTCTTCGCCGGAGGGCGGAGATTAGCGGATCGGCCCGGGGCGGCAAGCACGCATGATGCAGCGCGGCATCGTCTCGGTGAATATTTCGTCGCGGCCGGGCCCGGACGGGAACCACGATGCCGCCCGGGCGATTTCCAACCCATCGCAACCCGTGCGCGCAACCCTTACGCGCGCCGCGCCTCCTCCCGGAACATCGAGCCATGAAGCTCTTCTCCTGCCCCTCCTGCGACCAGGTCGTCCACTTCCACAACACCAAGTGCGAACGCTGCGGGCACGCGCTCGGCTACGAGCCCTTGTCAAACCGGATGCTGGCGCTCGAGCCGGACCCGCAGACCGGCTTCTGGGTCTCGGTCGGCAGGGGCGCGAACGGCGAGCGCTGGAAATACTGCGCGAACTACGAGTACGGGGTCTGCAACTGGCTGCTCGACGCCGAGAGTTCGGAGACCCTGTCGATCGCCTCTCGCTTCAACAAGACGATCCCGGACCTCTCAGACCCGGAGAACGTCGCACTCTGGCAGAAGATCGAGTTCGCCAAGCAGCGGCTGATCTACACGCTCCTGCGCCTTCGCCTGCCGCTGATGACGCGCGAGGAGAACCCCGAGGGCCTCTCCTTCGATTTCCTCGAAGATGTGGGCGACGGCCAGCCCGTAATGACGGGCCATGACCGCGGCCACATCACCATTGCGCTCGCCGAGGCGGACGACGCGGAGCGCGAGAAGCGCCGCTCAGCCATGGGAGAGCCTTATCGCACGCTCCTCGGCCACTTCCGCCACGAGATCGGCCATTGGTACTGGGACCGCCTCGTGCGCGACGGTGGGGCGCTCGATGCCTGCCGCGCCGTCTTCGGTGACGATTCCGCCGATTACGGTCAGGCGTTGCAGGCCCATTACGCCAACGGTCCGAAGGCGAACTGGCAGAACGAGTTCGTCTCCTCCTATTCGGGAGCGCATCCCTGGGAGGACTTCGCCGAGACCTGGGCGCACTATCTCCACATCGTGGATTCGCTGGAGACCGGCGGTTCCTGGGGCATCACGCTGCATCCGCGGCTCGACCGCGATGGCATCCTGACCACGGACCTGGACTTCAAGGTATATGACGACGCGACGACGATCGATCAGATCGCCGAAGCGTGGACAGCGCTTTCCTCGGCGCTGAACTCGCTGAACCGTTCGATGGGCCTGCAGGACGTCTATCCCTTCGTCCTCTCACCGCTCGTCGTCAGCAAGCTCGGTTTCATCCACGATCTCGTCCATGGTCGTGTCGGCTTCGCGGCGCAGGCCGGCGTCAGCGAGGAACTGGCCAAGGACCAGCAGCCCGACGCGACCTGACGCCGCGCCGCGAATTTGCGCACGGCGGACGGTTCCCGTCCGCCGTGCAGCGCTCCATGTCTCGCTGGACGAGGCGGGGCACTCCCGACAACGCAGGCGATGACCTCCGGCCCTCGGCCGGCGGTGAAGGGATATTCCGAGAATGGACGATACGCGATTTGCCTTCGAGACATGCTGGGGCACGCGCTATGACCCTGCGGGCACGCGCTTCCGCCTCTGGGCGCCGCATGCCAAGGGCGTAGAGCTGATCCATGAAGGCGTTGGCAGCCGCACGCAGATGCCGATGTCGCGGAGCGAGGACGGGTGGTGGGAGATCGTCACCACCGAGGTTCCCGTGAATGCCGGATACGGTTTCCGGGTGGACAACGGCCACGTCGTGCCCGACCCGGCGGCGCGTGCGCAGCTTTCCGATGTCCACGGCCTGTCGCGTCTCGTCGACCCGAACGCCCATGTCTGGCGCACGGGCGACTGGAAGGGCCGGCCCTGGCACGAATGCGTCTTCTACGAACTGCACACCGGCACCTTCTCGCCGGAAGGCACGTTCGACGGCGTCGTCGCACGGCTCGACCATTTGAAGGCGACCGGAATCACAGCCATCGAGCTCCTGCCCGTCGCCCAGTTCGGCGGTCGGCGCGGCTGGGGCTACGACGGCGTGCTCCTCTACTGCCCGCACGAGGCCTATGGCGGCGCGGAGGGGCTGAAGCGTCTGGTGGACGCGGCGCACGAGCGCGGACTGATGGTCTTTCTCGACGTCGTCTACAACCATTTCGGGCCGGACGGGAACTACATCCCTTCCTACCTGCCGGACTTCTTTCATGCCGAGATCCCGACGCCCTGGGGTCCGTCGATCGCCTATGACGAGAAGCCGGTGCGCGACTTCATGATCGAGAACGCGCTGTACTGGCTCGAGGAATACCGGATCGACGGCCTGCGGCTCGACGCTATCGACTCCATCAAGGATACCGATGGTGGAACACCCTTCGTTCAGGAACTGGCCGAACGCGTTCGCGCTCATGTCACCGACCGGCACGTCCACATCACCACTGAGGACGACCGCAACATCGTCTGGCACATCGAACGCGGACCGGAGGGCGCCATCCCGCTCGTCTCGGGCGAGTGGAACGACGACTTCCATCACACCGCCCACGTCCTCGCGACGGGCGAGCAGGAAGGTTACTACAAGGACTTCGACCCGACGAGCGCCGAAGAGATGGCGACCGCGCTCGCCAGCGGCTTCGTCTATCAGGGCGTCGATTCGAGCCATCGCGGCAAGAAGGTCGGCCATCTTTCGGCGCATCTGCCGCCGACGGCCTTCGTCAACTTCATCCAGAACCACGATCAGATCGGCAATCGCGCCTTCGGCGACAAGCTGCGCTCCCTTGCTTCGGCCCGCGCGCATGACTGCCTCGTGCCGATCCTCCTCTTGTCGCCGCAGATACCGCTGATGTTCCAGGGCGACGAGTTCGGCGACTGCAACTCCTTCTGCTTCTTCACCGACTTCCACGGCGAACTCGGCGAAGCGGTCTCCAAGGGCCGCAAGGAGGAGTTCAGCCACTTCGCGGCGTTCCAGGATTCTCGCGCCCGCGCCGTGTTTCCCGACCCCAACGACCCCGCGACCTTCCAGACCTCGCGCATCGACTGGACTCAGCTCGCGCGGCCGGTCAATAAGCGCCGCCTGCAGGTGACGCAGGAGCTTTTGGCCGCCCGCGCCGAGCACCTGTTTCCGCTTCTGGAGCACGCCCCCGGCGATTGCGGCTCGGCGCTGGTCGACGGGCGTGCCTTCGCCGTCGCCTGGAAACTGGCGCCCGGCAAGGTCTGGCACCTCTTCGCCAATCTCTCGGACGATCCGTGGGAGATTGAGAACGGGCTGCTCTCGCCCGCCATCGCTGCGGCGAGCGAGATCTTCGCCAATCACGTCCACAACTTCGCGGAACTGCAGAAGGGCGTGGTGCCCGGCTATTCGGTCTGCTTCCTAATGGCGGATGATTATCTCGTCGAGGTCTTCAAGGATGACTGATCGTCTCGACGAACTGGCGACGAGCCACGGCATCCAGACGCGCTACATCTCCGAACTCGGCGAGGACAAGGCGATCTCGGACGAGGCGAAGGCCGGGCTCCTGCGCGTTCTCGGCATCGACCCGGAGGCGGGCGCGCGCGGGCGCTTCGACGAGGCGCCGCACGCGGCCACGCTCGTCTGCGCGCTTCCCGGCGAGAAACGCCTCTGGGGTGTGACCTGCCAGCTCTATGCGCTGCGCTCGGCGCGCAGTCTCGGCCTCGGCGATTTCGAGGATCTTGCGGCGCTCGCCGAGATCGGTGCGAAGGCGGGTGCGAACTTCGTCGGCGTCAATCCGCTGCACGCGTTGTTCCTGGCTGATCCCGGCCGCTACAGTCCCTATTCGCCTTCCACGCGCCGCTTTATCAACCCGTTCTACATCGCGGTCGACCGGCTGGACGGCGGCGAGGCGGCGATCGCGGAGCTGAAGGCTGCCGAGCCGGCGCTTTTCGACCGGCTGAGCGGCGACCTTGTCGATTATGCGGCGGCGGGCAGCTTGAAACGTCGCCTCCTCCGCACGCTCTATGACCGGCTGGACGAGCCGGTTGACGAGGCCTTCGAGGCGTTCCGCACGGCGGGCGGCGCGCCCTTGCGCAACTTCGCGCTGTTCGAGGCGATTTCGGCCGCGCAGGTCGCGGCGGGCAACGGCACCGGCTGGCACGGTTGGTCGGAGGACCTGCACCATCTGGCCGGCGAAGGCGCGACGGCCTTCGCGCGAGACAACGCCGCCGAAATTCGCTTCCACGAATGGCTACAGTTCGTCGCCGACAGTCAGCTTGCCCACGCGCAGGAGCGCGCGCTCGCCGCCGGCATGAGCCTCGGCCTCTATCTCGACTTCGCCGTCGGCGTATCGCCGGATGGCGCCGACACCTGGGCCGATCCGCAACTCACCACGCCCGACGCGCGCGTCGGCTCGCCGCCGGATATGTTCAATTCGGACGGGCAGGACTGGGGCCTCGCGCCGCTTTCGCCCGAGGCGCTGGCGACCCGGGACTATCGCCCGCTCGCCGACGCCTATGGCGCGCTGATGGCTCATGCCGGAGCGGTGCGCATCGACCATGCGATGGGGCTTGCGCGGCTCTGGTGGATCCCGACGCACGCCCACTCGCGCGACGGTGGCTACGTCCGTTATCCGCTCGGCGCGATGATCGACACGGTGGCGCGAGCTTCGCAGGACAACGCCTGCGTCGTCATCGGCGAAGACCTGGGCACGGTGCCGGCTGGCTTCCGACCGGCTGCGGAGGCGGCCGGCATCCTTTCCTATCGCGTGCTTTATTTTGAGCGCAGGGAAGGGGAAGGCTTCCTTGCGCCCGGCGCCTATCCGCAGCGCTCACTCGCCTGCATCTCGACGCACGATCTGGCGACGCTGGCCGGCTGGTGGACGGGTTCCGACATCACGCTCCGCCAGGAGGCGGGGCGGCAGGACGAGGCGGCGACCGAACGCAGCCTGCGCGAGCGCGGGCGCGACCGCAGTGATCTCCTGGACGCGCTCGCCCGCGAGGGCCTGCCGGCCGAGGATGAGGACGAGCTGAGCGAAGCGATGGCCGTTTCCATCCATCGCTTCGCGGCGCGAACGAACTCGCAGCTTTTCGCCGTGCAGCTCGACGACATGATCGGCGCCACGCGCCAGCCGAACCTGCCGGGCACTACCGACGAATATCCGAACTGGCGCATCCGCTGCGAGTTGCCGCTCGAGGCCGTGGCCGACAACACCCGATTCCAGATGATCGCCCGCGCCCTGCGCGAGGAAAGGCCGGAGGCCGAATGACCCGCCCGCTCGTCGCCACCTATCGCCTGCAGTTCCGCGAGGGCACGAACTTCGCGGAGGCCGAGGGCCTGGTGCCTTATCTGAAGACGCTCGGCGTCAGCCACCTCTATGCCTCGCCGGTCTTTGCAGCCTCGGAAGGCTCGACGCATGGCTACGATGTCGTCGACTACAACGCGTTCGAGAGTGATCTCGGCGGCGAGGCAGGTTTCCGGGCGATGAGCGACGCGCTGCGCGCCGGCGACCTCGGCCTTATCCTGGATTTCGTGCCGAACCACATGGGCGTCTCGCCGCGCAACGGCTGGTGGGAGGACGTCCTGCGCTGGGGCAAGGATTCGCGCCACGCGCAGACCTTCGACATCTCCTGGGAAGCCGAGAAGATCCTGATCCCGATCCTCGGCAAGCCTTATGGCGAGGCGCTGGACGATGGCGAACTCTCGGTGCTCTTCGACGAGGAGCGCGGCGAGCTGCGCTTCGATGCCGCCGGCTATACGCTGCCGATCGATCCGCGCACGCTGAGCCATGTCTTCGGCTTCCTCGATCATCCCGAACGCGACCGCCTCGTGCGCCGCTTCTCCGCCGCCGTGCCCGCAGACGGGGACGATCTCGCCGAGCGCTTCGCCGAACTCCTCGGCCAGCCTGCCTTCCGCAGCGCTCTCGACAAGGCGGTCGAGGCGGTCAACGGAGATCGCGCGGCGCTCCACGCGCTGCACGAGGCGCAGGGCTGGCGGCTCTCCTGGTGGCGGCTGGCGCGTGAGAAGCTTTCCTACCGCCGCTTCTTCGAGATCGCCGAACTCATCGGCGTGCGCCAGGAAATGCGGCGCATCTTCCGCGAGAGCCACCGCACGGTGGTCAAGCTCGCGCGCGAGGGGCGGCTCGACGGCATCCGCATCGACCATGTCGACGGCGTCGCAGACCCCAAGAACTACCTTCTCGATCTGCGCCAAGCCTTCTCGGCGGTGGGCGCGGAGCCTGTCATCCATGTCGAGAAGATCCTGACCGGCCCGGAACGCATTCGTGCCTCCTGGGAGATCGAGGGCACGACGGGCTACGAATTCATCACGGCGCTGTCGGGCCTTTATGTCGATGGCTCCCGCGAGATCGAGATGACCGCCGGCTACGAGGGCTTCGTCGGCGAGCGCGAGGATCTGCGCGAGATGATCGCCGGGCAGAAGCGGCATATCCTGTCGCACAACCTCGCCGGCGAACTCGCGGTCCTCACCGACCTCGCGCTCGGCGTCGCGGCGCACGGGCTGGCGACGCGCGACTTCGGCCGTGACGCGATGGCGCAGTCCATCGTCGAGGTCGCCGCCGCGCTGCCGGTCTACCGCACCTATGTCGGCATCGACGGCGTGCCCTCGAAGGACATCGAGATCATCGACGACGCCGTCGAACTCGCCCAGTCGCGGCGTGGCGTCGAGGCCGACGAGCCGGTGGCCTTCGTGGGGCGGCTCCTGAAGCTCGATTTCGAGGACGGACGCGACGTCACGGGCGCGCTCGACTTCTCTCGCCGTTTCCAGCAGACGACCGGCGCGGTGATGGCGAAGGCCGTCGAGGACACGGTCTTCTATCGCTACAACCGCCTGATCGCGCTGAACGAGGTGGGTGGCGAGCCCGATCACTATGGCCTTGATGCCGACGCGTTTCACGAAGCGATGGCGATCCGACTTCAGGACCAGCCGCTCGGCTTGATGGCGAGTTCGACGCACGACACCAAGCGCGGCGAGGATGCGCGCGCGCGCCTCTACACCCTGAGCGAAGCGCCCGAACGCTGGACGGAGATCGTCGACGCTGCGAAGGCCGCGCTTGAGCCCTTCCGTGGCGTTCACCCGACGGGCCTGCCGGCACCGGATCCTGCGACCGAATGGGGCTTCTACCAGTCGCTCCTCGGTGTGTTGCCGGCCGATTTCGATCCGGCCGACGCCGATGCGCGCGCGGCAATTTCCGTACGCCTGACCGCCTTCATGGAGAAGGCCGTGCGCGAGGCCAAGCGCTTCACCACGTGGACGGCGCCCAACGCGCCTTACGAGGAGGGATTGCGGCAGTTCGTCGAGGCTGCTCTCGACGCGAACGAAAGCGGCGATTGGCTCGCCTCCTTCTGGCGCGACTGCCAGCCCTTCGTCGCGGCCGGCGCGCTCAATTCTCTGTCGCAGACGCTTCTCAAGCTCACCTGTCCGGGGGTGCCCGACATCTACCAGGGCACCGAGTTCTACGATCTTTCGCTCGTGGATCCCGACAACCGCCGCAAGTTCGACTTCGGCGAGCGCGTCGCGGCGATGGATGACGGCCAGACCCCGGCCGAGGCGTTGGCGAGCTGGCGCGACGGACGCGTGAAGGCGAAGCTGACGGCGGCCGGCCTCCATGCCCGTGCCGCTGCGCCGGATCTCTTCACCAAGGGCGCCTATCGCCCGCTCGCCGTCGAAGGCAAGCTCGCGGACCATGTGGTCGCCTTCGCCCGCACGGACGACGCGGGACGCGCGGCCATCGTCGTGGTGCCGCGGATGACGCTGGCTCTCCTCGAGGGATCGGACGCTCTCGGTACGGTCGGCGCGCGTTGGGGAGACACTGCGGTGCGCCTGCCGGCAGACCTTGCGGGGCGGCGATACGAGGATGCGCTGAGCATCGACGGATGGTTCGAGGCAGGCGATTCGCTTGCGCTTGCCGATCTTCTCGATCCGTTGCCGGTGGCTCTCCTCAAGGCGTTCCAGCTCTAGCAATCCACCTTGGCGCCGCTCTGCTTGTTGCATTGCACAAGTTCTGCGTCGGGATATAGTTCTCCCCGCCATGCATGGGGGAGAGCTGAGCATGCCGATCCGCAAGATCCTTGTCGCCAACCGTTCCGAGATCGCGATCCGCGTTTTTCGGGCCGCAAATGAGCTCGGTCTGAAGACCGTCGCGATCTGGGCCGAGGAGGACAAGTACGCGCTGCACCGCTTCAAGGCGGATGAGAGCTGGCAGGTCGGGCGTGGTCCGCATCTGGCCAGGGATCTAGGTCCGATCGAGAGCTATCTCTCGATCGAGGAGGTGATCCGCGTCGCGAAGCTCTCCGGCGCCGACGCGATCCATCCCGGCTACGGCCTCTTGTCGGAAAGCCCGGAATTCGCCGATGCCTGTGCCGGCGCCGGCATCACCTTCATAGGCCCGACCGCGCAGACGATGCGAAAGCTCGGCAACAAGGTGGCGGCGCGCAATCTCGCCATCGAGCTCGGCGTGCCGGTCGTTCCCGCGACCGAGCCTCTGCCAGACGACCTGGACGAGGTCGCGCGGATGGCCGAGACGATCGGCTATCCGGTGATGCTGAAGGCCTCCTGGGGCGGCGGCGGGCGCGGCATGCGCGCGATCCGCAAGGCGGAGGACCTCGCCCGCGAGGTGACGGAAGGCAAGCGCGAGGCGAAGGCCGCCTTCGGCAAGGACGAGGTCTACCTCGAAAAGCTCGTCGAGAAGGCACGGCATGTCGAGGTGCAGGTGCTCGGCGACACGCACGGCAACGTCGTCCATCTCTTCGAACGGGACTGCTCGATCCAGCGCCGCAACCAGAAGGTCGTGGAGCGCGCGCCGGCGCCGTATCTGGACGACGCGCGCCGCGCGGAGCTTTCTGGCCACGCGCTGAAGATCGCGCGCGCCACAGACTACATCGGCGCCGGCACCGTCGAGTTCCTGATGGATGCCGAAAGCGGCGCCTTCTACTTCATCGAAGTCAATCCGCGCATCCAGGTCGAGCACACCGTCACCGAGGAGGTGACGGGCATCGACATCGTCAAGGCGCAGATCCACATCCTCGACGGCGCGGCGATCGGCACGCCGGAGAGCGGCGTTCCCGCGCAGGGCGACATCAAGCTCAACGGGCATGCCCTGCAGTGCCGCATCACCACCGAGGACCCCGAGCACAACTTCATCCCGGATTATGGCCGCATCACCGCCTATCGCGGCGCAACGGGCTTCGGCATCCGGCTCGACGGTGGTACGGCCTATTCGGGCGCGGTCATCACCCGCTTCTACGACCCGCTCCTGGAGAAGGTGACGGCCTGGGCGCCGAGCGCCGAGGAAGCGGTCATGCGCATGGACCGGGCGCTGCGCGAGTTCCGCATCCGCGGGGTGGCGACCAACCTCACCTTCCTCGAGGCGATCATCCGCCACGAGAAGTTCCGCGACCTTTCCTACACGACGAAGTTCATCGACGAGACGCCCGAGCTCTTCGCGCAGGTGCGCCGTCGCGACCGGGCGACGAAACTCCTGACCTATCTGGCGGACGTCACCGTCAACGGCCATCCGGAGACGAAGAACCGCCCGCGCCCGCCTGCCGACGCGCGTCGGCCCGTGGCGCCGATCTTCGACGGCCAGATCCGCGACGGCTCGCGCCAGCGGCTTGAGGCGCTGGGCGCCAAGGGCTTTGCCGACTGGATGCGCGCGCAGAAAGAGGTTCTCGTCACCGACACGACGATGCGCGACGGGCACCAGTCCCTGCTGGCGACGCGCATGCGCACGCACGACATCGTCGGCGTCGCCGAGGCCTATGCGCGCGGTCTGCCGCAGCTTCTTTCGCTCGAATGCTGGGGCGGGGCGACCTTCGACGTCTCCATGCGCTTCCTCACCGAGGACCCGTGGGAGCGCCTGGCGCTCATCCGCGAGCGCGCGCCGAACCTTTTGACGCAGATGCTGCTGCGCGGCTCGAACGGCGTCGGCTACACAAACTATCCGGACAATGTGGTCCGGCGCTTCGTTGCCGAGGCCGCCAGGGGCGGCGTCGATCTATTCCGGGTGTTCGACTGCCTGAACTGGGTGGAGAACATGCGGGTTTCCATCGACGCGGTCGTGGAATCGGGCAAGCTCTGCGAGGGCGCAGTCTGCTACACGGCGGACCTCTTCGACAGCGCCCGCCCGAAATACGATCTCAAATACTATGTCGCGCTCGCCAAGGAGGTGGAGGCCTCGGGCGCCCACATCCTCGGCATCAAGGACATGGCGGGGCTTCTGAAGCCGGCCGCCGCCCGCACGCTCGTCAAGACGCTGCGCGAGGAGGTGGGTCTGCCGATCCACCTGCACACGCACGACACTTCCGGCATTTCGGCTGCGACGGTTCTGGCAGCCGTGGAGGCGGGCGTCGACGCCGTGGACGCGGCGATGGATTCGATCTCCGGCAACACCTCGCAGCCCTGCCTCGGCTCGATCTGCGAGGCGCTGAAGGGCACGGAGCGCGACCCCGGCCTTTCGGCCGACGCGATCCGCCGGATTTCCTTCTACTGGGAGGCGGTGCGCACCCAGTACGCCGCTTTCGAGAGCGATCTGAAAGGTCCGGCCTCCGAAGTCTACCTCCACGAGATGCCGGGCGGCCAGTTCACCAATCTCAAGGAGCAGGCGCGCTCGCTGGGACTGGAGACGCGCTGGCACGAGGTCGCCAAGACCTATGCGGCGGCCAACGCCATGTTTGGCGACATCGTCAAGGTTACGCCGTCCTCCAAGGTCGTCGGCGATATGGCGCTGACCATGGTCGCGCAGGACCTCACGGTCGCCGATGTCGAGAACCCGGCGCGCGAGATCGCCTTCCCGGAAAGCGTCGTCGCCATGCTGCGAGGCGATCTCGGCCAGCCGGCCGGCGGTTGGCCGGAAGGTCTGCAGAAGAAGGCGTTGAAGGGCGATGCGCCGATCACGGTGCGGCCGGGCTCGCTGATCCCCGACGCTGATCTCGGTGCCGAGCGGGCGGCGGCGCAGGAGAAGGTCGGCCGCGAAATCACCGACGCCGAGTTCGCCTCATACCTGATGTACCCCAAGGTCTTCGTCGACTACGCGGCGGCGGCCGATCTCTACGGCCCGGTCTCCACATTGCCGACGCCGAACTACTTCTACGGCATCGAGACGGAGGAGGAGATCCTGGTCGATCTGGAGCGCGGCAAGACGCTCGTCATCCGGTGCCTCGGCACGGCAGATACGGACGAAAAGGGCAAGAAGACGGTGTTCTTCGAGCTGAACGGTCAGCCGCGCCGCGTGAAGGTGCCGGATCGCTCCGCAGGCAACGGTTCTGCCGCGCGCGCCAAGGCCGAGCCCGGCAATGCCGCCCAGATCGGTGCGCCGATGCCGGGCGTGGTCTCGACGCTGGCGGTGGCGGTGGGGCAAGCGGTGAAGACCGGCGACGTGATCCTCTCGATCGAGGCGATGAAGATGGAAGCCGCGCTCCACGCCGAACGTGACGGCACGATCGAGGCCGTCTTCGTGAAGGCCGGCGATCAGATCGATGCCAAGGACCTCCTCTTCACCTATCAGGTATGACGGAAGGGCCGGGGCGCGCGCATCCGCGCCCCGGCTCCTCGCGTCAGATCCGTCCCGTCAAGAGAAGGACGAGAACGACGATCAGGATAATGCCGAGGATACCGCTCGGCCCGTAGCCCCAGTTGCGCGAGTGGCCCCATGAGGGCAGGGCGCCGACGAGGAGTAGGACGAGGATAATGACGATGATGATGTTCACGGGGCGAACTCCAGCCAAATGAGACTTCTTTGTGTCCTTCGGCCGGTGAACCTGTGAGGAGCCGAACGGGTTCCCACAGCCTCCTCAGATGATGAAGACCGCCCAGAGAACCACGATGAACGTGCAGAACACAGCCAGCATGATCGCCGGGCGATAATCCCATTCGCGCGACCACGGCCAGAAGGGCAGCACCGCGACGAGCGCGGCCAGCGAAAGAAGCGTCAGGGTGGCGCCGAGCGTCATCAGTGGTCTCCGTAGCGATCGCGCCCCTTGATAGAAGGGCGGTGCGAAGCCGATCAAGCCACCGTCATTCTTCCGCAAAGATCGCGGCCTTATTTGACAACAGGCGCGCGAGCGCTCAACTCGATGCCAAGCCCCCGCAAGCCGGACATGAGCCGATGAACGCCGAGACCCCGTTCGATCCCGTGATCGCAGACCCCCTGCCGCGCCGCTCGACGGTCGGCGTCAGCGTCGGCGGCGTGATGGTGGGCGGCGGCGCACCGGTCGTCGTCCAGTCGATGACCAACACGGATACCGCCGACGTGGACGCCACGGTCGCGCAGGTGGCCCAGCTCGCCAAGGCAGGGTCGGAGATCGTGCGCATCACAGTGGACCGCGAGGAATCGGCCGCGGCCGTTCCGCGCATCCGCGAACGTCTGGAACGCCTTGGCCTCGACGTGCCGCTGGTGGGTGACTTCCACTATATAGGCCATAAGCTCCTCGCCGATTACCCGGCCTGCGCGCAGGCGCTGGCCAAATATCGGATCAATCCGGGCAATGTGGGCTTCAAGGACAAGAAGGATCGCCAGTTCGTGCAGATCGTCGAGACGGCGATCCGCTACGACAAGCCGGTGCGCATCGGCGTCAACTGGGGCTCGCTCGACCAGGAACTCCTGACGCGGCTGATGGACGAGAACTCGCAGAGCGCGGCGCCCCTGCCGGCGCGCGCGGTGATGCGCGAGGCGATCATCCGTTCAGCGCTCTATTCGGCCGAACTCGCCGAAGAGACGGGCCTTGCGCGCGAGAAGATCATCCTCTCGGCGAAGGTCTCCAACGTTCAGGACCTCATCGCGGTCTATCGCGATCTGTCGCGCCGCACGGACCACGCGATCCATCTCGGCCTGACCGAAGCGGGCATGGGCTCGAAGGGCATCGTCGCCTCGGCGGCCTCGCTGGGCATTCTCCTCCAGGAGGGCATCGGCGACACGATCCGCGTCTCCTTGACGCCCGAGCCCGGCGGCGACCGGACGAAGGAAGTGCAGGTCGCGCAGGAGATCCTGCAGACGATGGGCTTCCGGCAGTTCATCCCGATCGTCGCGGCGTGCCCCGGCTGCGGGCGCACCACCTCGACGCTCTTCCAGGAACTGGCCGAGACGATCCAGTCGGACATCCGCGCGGCGATGCCGGAATGGCGCGAGCGCTATCCGGGCGTCGAGGCGCTGTCCGTCGCTGTGATGGGCTGCATCGTCAACGGACCGGGCGAATCCAAGCACGCCGATATCGGCATCTCGCTGCCCGGCACGGCCGAGACGCCCTCCGCCCCGGTCTATGTCGACGGGCAGAAGGTTGCGACGCTTCGCGGCGCCAACATCGCCGAGGATTTCCGCGTGATGGTGGCGGACTACATCGAACGCCGCTTCGGCCGGCGCGACGCCGCCGAATGAGCGCATGGCGCGCCGGCATCGCGGCCGCCGCGCTCCTCATCGCCTGCTTTGCCGCGCGCGCGCAGGAGCCCGAAGCGGACCCGCGCGTTGGCGCGATCTGCGACCTCATCGCGCAGAACGCGGCGGCGACCGGCATGTCGCCGGACTTCTTCGCCCGGCTGATCTGGAAGGAAAGCCGCTTCGACGAGGGCGCGCGCTCGCCCGTCGGTGCGCAGGGCATTGCCCAGTTCATGCCCTACACGGCGGCCGAGCGCGGGCTCGCCGACCCCTTCGACAAGAACGAGGCGATCCGCCACTCGGCGCTCTATCTGCGCGATCTGCGCACTGAGCTCGGCTCCTGGGGGCTCGCGGCGGCGGCCTACAACGGCGGCATCAACCGCGTGAAGCGCTGGATGACGAGCGGCGGGCGCCTTCCCTACGAGACCGAGGACTACGTCTATTCGATCACCGCGCAGCCGGCCTCATGGTTCCGCGAGGAGATCCGCGAGGCGGCTGTGAAGCCTCTGGATGCCGAGCGGCCCTTCGACGAGAGCTGCCGGCGCCTGCCGATCATGGAGACGCGGGCCGTGTTCGCCAGCGCCGAATCGGCACCGATGCAGCCTTGGGGCGCGCAGGTCGCGGGCCACGTCAACGAGGCGATCGCCATGCGCATGTACCGCAAGCTCCAGGACGCCTATCCGGGCATCCTCGGCGGCGTCGATCCGATCGTGATGCGCACGCGCCCGATCTCCGGGCCGCGCCGCATTAGCGCGGTACGCGTCGGGGCGCAGACGCGCGGAGAGGCCGAGAGCGTCTGCACGCGCCTGCGCTCGGCGGGCGGCTCCTGCGTCGTGATCAGGAACTGACGGGCGGCGCGGGCTGCACCGGACGCTCCGAGCCGTCGGTCTTCGTGGCCATCCAGTTGGCGGCCAGCGCCCCGGAGATGTTGTGCCAGACGGAGAAGATGGCGGACGGAACGGCCGCGAGCGGCGAGAAATGCGCTGCCGCGAGCGCTGCGCCGAGCCCCGAGTTCTGCAGGCCCGTTTCGAGACTGATCGTCTTCGCCTTGGCCAGCGGCAGGCCGAGCTGGCGCGCGGCGAAGAAGCCCAGCGCGAGGCCGAAGAGGTTGTGCGCGGCGACGACCGCGAAGATCAGGAGGCCGGTCGTCGCGATCCGTTCCTGGTTCACCGAAACGACCGCCGCGATGATGAGGACGATGCCCGCGACCGAGACGAGGGGCAGCATGGGCAGGGCGGCGCGCACCGCGCGCGGCACGATCCTCTGCACCAGGAGGCCGGCGGCGATCGGCAGGAGCACCACCTGCAGGATGGAGAGGAACATCGCGCCGGCGTCCACCGGCAGATACTGGCTGGCGAAGAGCCAGACGAGGAAGGGCGTGACGAGCGGCGCCAGCAGCGTCGTCACGCTGGTGCAGGCGACCGAGAGAGCGACGTCGCCCTTGGCGAGATAGGTCATGACGTTGGACGAGGTGCCGCCGGGGCAGCAGCCGACGAGGATGACGCCCGCCGCGACCTCCGGGGACATCGGCACGACCATCGTCAGGAGAACGGCGACGAGCGGCATGATCGTGAACTGGCAGGCGATGCCGATGGCGACGTCGCCCGGCCGCTTGACGACCTGGCGCAGATCGTCGGTCGAGATCGTCAGGCCCATGCCGAACATGATGATGCCGAGCAGCGGCACGATCCAGCCGGCGAGCCCGGTGAAGGGAGCGGGCACGAGAAAGGCAGCGACCGCGAAGAGCAAGCTCCAGAGGGCGAAAGTTCTGCCGATGAAGGCGGAGAAGCGGCCTAGCGCGTCGAGCATGGGGTTGGTCCGTACCGGTGGGTTCGGTTCCCCATAGCGCCATCGCGCGCGGATGCAAAGCGTTCCTTGCGCCCGCTTGCCGAAGGCCGGTTCCAGCTTAGCTGTAGCGCTCCGACCCGCCGTCGAGGCGAGCAAGGCAATGGACGAAGGAATGCCGACGATGCGACCGAACTCGATTTGCCACATGGTATCCTCGATCGACGGGCGCACGCTCGGCAGCCGCTGGAGCCCGCGTGGCATCGACATGGGCGCGCTGTTCGAGGGCGTGCACGACCGCCTGGGTGGAGGCTCGTGGATCGTCGGACGCACGACCGGGCAGGAGTTCGCCAAGGGCGAGAGCTACCCGCAGGCGAGCGAACAGACCTTCGCGCGCGAGCCCTTCATCGCGAAAAGGGGCGCGGAAGCCTACGGCATCGTCCTCGACGCGCACGGCAAGATCGCCTGGGGACGCGCCGACATTGACGGCGACCCGATCGTCGTGGTGCTGACGGAGGCGGTTTCGGATGCGCATCTGGCCGGGCTCCGGAGCGACGGCGTCTCCTACGTCTTCGCCGGAAAGACGGAAATCGACCTCGCGCTGGCGCTCGAGACGCTTGGACACGAACTCGGCCTCGAGACGCTTCTGATCGAGGGCGGGGGCGGTGCGAACGGGGCCTTTCTGCGCGCCGGCCTGGTCGATGAGATCAGCGTCGTGATCGCCCCGGCCGTCGACGGGGCGGAGGGCGCGCCGAGCGTTTTCAACGCATCGGAGACGGCGGCAGGCGAGCGGGCGCCCGTCGAGGCGATCGAACTCGTTTCGCACGAAGTAATCGAAGGGGGCGCGGTCTGGCTGCGCTACCGCGTGACGAACCGCTGAGCGCGCCTCAGCGATCGCGGTTCGCGATAAAGCGAGCGGCGGCGGCCAGAGTGTCGCCGCGCTCGCCGAAGGGCGAAAGGAGCGCCTCGGCCTCTGCCACGAGTGCTGCGAGGCGCGCTCGCGTCCAGTCGACGCCGTGGAGCGCGGGTAGGGTCTTCTTGCCGCGCCCGCGGTCCTTGCCGGCGGCCTTGCCAAGCGTCGCAGCGTCCGCCGTCTCGTCGAGAAGATCGTCGGCAAGCTGGAAGGCGAGGCCGATGGCCTGACCGAAATGGCGCAGCCGCGCCCGGTCCGCGCTCGACGCGCCGGCGAGGATGGCCCCCGCCTCGCAGGCGAAGGTGAGCAGCGCGCCGGTCTTCATGGCCTGCATCCGGGCGATCTCGTCCTCGTCGAGCGAGCGCGCTTCTGCTGCCAGATCCAGCGCCTGCCCCCCGACCATGCCGGCCGCGCCCGCCTCACTCGCGAGTGCCGCGACGAGCGCGACGCGGCTTTCTGGTGGCACGCCCGGCGCATCGGCGACGAGCGCGAAGGCCAGCGTCAGGAGCGCGTCGCCCGCCAGGATGGCCGTCGCCTCGTCATAGGCCCTGTGGACGGTCGGTCGCCCGCGCCGCATGTCGTCGTCGTCCATGGCCGGCAGATCGTCGTGGACGAGCGAATAGCAGTGCAGGAGTTCGAGCGCGGCGCCGATCTGCGCCGGGCCGTCGCCGACCGCACCGAAGAGGCTCGCCGATTCGGCGACGAGGAACGGGCGCAGCCGCTTGCCGCCGCCGAGCGCCCCGTGGCGCATCGCGGCCAGCAGCGTCTGGGGCGTGCCCTCGACGAAGTGCGACCCGTCGGCGAGGATCGCGGCCAGCCGCGCCTCCGTCTCGCCGGCCGCTGCCGAAAACCTTGCTTCGAACGCCGCCGCCCGCTCGCTCATGCCGTCGCTCCTTCGAAGACCAAGGGCCCGTCTGTGGCCTCATCCACGCCGCGCCGCAAGGGTGTTTGCAGAGCGCTTCGTCGATGCTCTACAACGAGGGCGACGCAAGGCGAGGGGCCGTGGCGCGCGAGCGGGGCCGCTCGCAGGGAAGGGGCGAGCGATAAGCGAATGCTGAGACGCATCCTGCGCCTGATCGTCGTCGTCGCTCTCGTTCTCGCAGCGATTCCGCTTCTGCTCGTGCCGATCTACGCCTCGCCGGCCTTGCGGCCGCTCTCGACGCTGATGCTGGCGGAGCATTTCACCTTCCAGCCCTTCGACCGGCAATGGGTGCCGCTGGACGGGATCGCGCCCGTCCTCGTCCATTCGGTGATGATGTCGGAGGACGGCCAGTTCTGCGCCCATGACGGCATCGACTGGACCGAGCTCAGCGCCGTGATCGACCAGGCACTGGCCGAAGGTTCGGGCGGTCGCGGCGCCTCCACCATCCCGATGCAGACCGTGAAAAACCTCTTCCTGTGGAACGGCCGATCCTATCTCCGCAAGGGGCTGGAGGTGCCGCTGGCGATGTATGCCGATGCCCTCTGGTCGAAGCGCCGGATGATGGAGATCTATCTGAACGTCGCCGAGTGGGGGCCGGGCATCTACGGGATCGAGGCCGCCGCACGCTACTACTTCAACCGTCCTGCGAGCGACCTCTCGGCGCGCCAGGCCGCGCTTCTGGCGGCGTCGCTTCCGGCGCCGCTGGCGCGCGACCCGGCCAATCCGACCGCCGGCCTCGCCCGCATCGCCGACCGCGTCCAGGCTCGCGCGCGAGGCTCGGGCGCCTATGTCGAGTGTCTCGACGTTTGAGCTCGACGGCCCGACCCTCTTCACAGGCGGCGGCGATCCTGCTATGGGCACGCACGAATTCCCGTCGCCTCGGTGGTCTGGAGCGGTCGTGCCCGTCACGGTCCTCACGACATTCGTGGCGGCAGGGGTGGCGGACGAAGAGTTCCGGCCCCCGGTGATGTGAACGAGATTGGGCGGAAAGGCGCACGCGCCGAGAGCCGCCACGGAGCTTAGAAGATGGCCGTACCCAAGCGAAAGACCACCCCCTCCAAGCGCGGCATGCGCCGTTCGGCCGACGCGCTGAGCGCCCCGACCTATGTCGAGGACAAGAACTCCGGCGAGCTGCGCCGCCCGCACCACATCGACCTGAAGACGGGCATGTACCGCGGCAAGCAGGTCTTCGCCGTCAAGGACAACGGCTGACACCGTCGCCGTCGGTGGTGCGCGGCCGAACAGGGCCGTGACCCTGCATGAGATCGAAAAGCCGGGCCGATGCCCGGCTTTTTCTTTGGCGCCGGTTCTCCGGTGCCGGCTTCGGCTCGGAAACCCTGATCGGTTCTGAAAGCCTGACAGGCCAGTCTTGGGTGCGCGAGATGACGCGCGGCGCCTTGGCTACTTCGCTTTGGCCCCGCTCAACGCCTCGAGCTTCTTCTGCATCTCGGCGATTTCGCGGCGCATAGCCGCCAGATCGTCGCTCGACCCTTCCTGGGCCTCGGATTGCTGTGCGGGCTTGGCGCCTGGCGCTCCGCTGGGCGCGGCACCGGCGAGGAACGGATTGAACATGCCCATCGCCTCGCGAAACATCTCCGTGTTGCGGCGCACCTGCTCCTCGATCATTCGCGTCGTCTGCGCCATCGGGTTGGCCTCGCCGCGAAAGCTTTCCTGCTCACGCGAGAGGGCGGCCATCGACTGCTCAAGATAGGCCGGGATGACCATCTGCATCTGGTCGCCGTAGAAGCGGATGAGCTGGCGCAGGAAGGTGGCCGGCATGAGGTTCTGGCCGCCCTTGTTCTCCTGCTCGAAGATGATCTGTGTTAGAACCTGATGGGTGATGTCGTCGCCCGTCTTGGCGTCCTGCACGGTGAAGTCCTCGCCTCCCTTCACCATCGCCGCAAGGTTCTCGAGCGTCACGTACATCGAGGTGCCGGTGTTGTAGAGCCGGCGGTTCGCATATTTCTTGATGATCGTCGTTTCGGTATTTCGAGCCATGTTCGGATCGTCTCCCGGCGGTTCCGTGGCGCGCCATCTTCGTCGGATGGGCTTGAATGGAATGTAGCCATAGTTTTGCCGCGCCGCCAAAGAGTTTCGCTGTTGCCCTCGCGTTGTGCAGGACGGCAGGTTCGTCCTAAGTAGGGTGGGCCGCGCGCTCGGGCGGAGTTGCGCGAGGAAACGATTTGGCAAGGCGCGGGCGAGCCGCCCGGGATGCGGCATGCGCTCGCCCACGGCAGGGAAGGACATCTCATGGCTTCTGAGCAATCGATCGTCATCGCATCGGCGGCGCGCACGCCCGTCGGCGCCTTCAACGGCGCCTTCGCGAGCGTGCCCGCGCATGAGCTCGGCGCGACGGCTATCCGTGAGGCGCTGTCGCGCGCGGGCGTCGAGGGCGGCGACGTCGACGAAGTGATCATGGGCCAGATCCTGCAGGCCGGCGAGGGGCAGAACCCCGCGCGGCAGGCGGCGATGGCCGCCGGCTGCCCGCAGGAGACGACGGCCTGGGCGCTGAACCAGCTCTGCGGCTCGGGCCTGCGCGCGGTCGCCATCGGCATGCAGCAGATCGCCACGGGCGATGCGAAGATCGTCGTCGCCGGCGGGCAGGAATCGATGTCGATGGCCCCGCATGCCGCGCATCTGCGCGCCGGCACCAAGATGGGCGACATGAAGATGGTCGACACCATGCTGAAGGACGGGCTGATCGACGCGTTCCACGGCTATCACATGGGCACGACGGCCGAGAACGTATCGCGCCAGTGGCAGATCACGCGCGAGGAGCAGGACGCCTTTGCCGTCGCCTCGCAGAACAAGGCCGAGGCCGCGCAAAAGGCCGGCCGCTTCAAGGACGAGATCGTCCCCTTCACCGTGAAGGGCCGAAAGGGCGACACCGTCGTCTCCGAGGACGAGTACATCAAGCACGGCACGACGCTGGAGAAGGTGCAGGCGCTGCGCCCCGCCTTCGACAAGGAGGGCTCGGTCACGGCCGCCAACGCCAGCGGCATCAACGACGGGGCGGCCGCCGCCGTGCTGATGAGCGAGGTCGAGGCCGGGCGGCGCGGCATCACACCGATGGCGCGCATCGTCTCCTGGGCGACGGCGGGCGTCGATCCGGCGGTGATGGGCACGGGGCCGATCCCCGCCTCGCGCAAGGCGCTGGAGAAAGCCGGCTGGACGATCGCCGATCTCGACCTGATCGAATCCAACGAGGCCTTCGCCGCGCAAGCCTGCGCGGTGAACAAGGAACTCGGCTGGAACGTCGAGAACGTCAACGTCAACGGCGGGGCCATCGCGATCGGCCATCCGATCGGCGCCTCGGGCGCGCGCATCCTGAACACCCTGCTCTTCGAGATGGCGCGGCGCGACGCCAGGCGCGGCCTCGCGACCTTGTGCATCGGCGGGGGTATGGGCGTCGCCATGTGCCTCGAGCGCATGTGATCGATGAAGGGCCGGCGCGCTCTGGAGATGCGCCGGCCGTTCTGCATCTAGGAAGAGAGACAGCATCGATACTGACCAGAAACGACGGGAGGCGCGAATGGGCAGGGTGGCGATCGTGACGGGAGGAACGCGCGGGATCGGGGCTGCGGTCTCGAAGGCGTTGAGTGAGGCGGGCTACGAGGTGGCCGCTTGTTACGCGGGCAACGAGGAGAAGGCGAAAGCCTTCACCGCAGAGACCGGCATCCCGGCCTACAAGTGGGACGTCTGCGATTTCGCGGCCTGCGAGGAGGGCGTGCGCCGGGTGGAGGCGGATCTCGGCCCGGTCGAGATTCTCGTCAACAATGCCGGCATCACGCGCGACGCGATGTTCCACAAGATGACCGCCGAGCAGTGGAACGCGGTGATCACCACCAATCTTTCGGGCCTCTTCAACATGACGCGGCCTGTCTGGGACGGGATGCGCGAGCGCGGCTTCGGGCGCGTCGTCAACATCTCCTCCATCAACGGCCAGAAGGGCCAGATGGGGCAGGCGAACTACTCGGCCGCCAAGGCCGGCGACATCGGCTTCACCAAGGCGCTGGCGCAGGAGGGCGCGAAGAAGGGCATTACCGTCAATGCCATCTGCCCCGGCTACATCAACACCGACATGATGGCGACGATCCCCGAAGAGGTGATGCAGAAGCAGATCGTCGCGCATATCCCGGTCGGACGGCTCGGAGAGGCCTATGAAGTGGCGCGCTGTGTTCTCTTCCTCGTCTCGGACGAATCGGCCTTCATCACAGGAGCGACCCTGACGGCGAATGGCGGACAGTACCTGGCCTGAGACATCTCGCCTCATGGCTTGCGCAGGGCGGCCGGGAACGCGGTTCGGCGAAGGCCGTTCTTTCTCCCATGTGAATGCACCTTTTGGCTCAGGCATGGGAGTGAAGCATGAGCATGAAATCCTCCATCTTCGCATTGGCCGCCACCGCGCTCATCGCCGGTGCCGCACCCTCTTTAGCGCAGGGCATCCAGATTGGTCCGGACGGCGTTCGCATCGTCCAGCCCGGCGAGAACACGCGCGACCGTGATGCGCCGCAGCGCGGCACGGGCCGTGAGATCGGCGAGCGCGACGCCGTTTCGATCGCGCGCTCGGAAGGCATGCGCGAGATCGACACCGTCAGCCGCCGCTCGAACAGCTACCGCGTGGTCGGCGCCGACCGACGCGGCGACGACCTGCAGGTCGATATAGACCGCCGCACCGGCGCGGTGATATCGGTCCGCTGACATCGTCGCAGCTCACCTGAAGGGCTCCGCCGGTCAGCGGAGCCCTTTCTTGTGCGCGAGGCATGAAGCCGCGTTGCGTTTCGCGGGCGCGCTCCCCACTATCAAGGCGCAGTGATGATGAACGCGCCCTTCTCGAGCCCTCCGCCCCAGGGCACAGTCCGGCCCTTCGACGGGGCCGGCGTCACGGCCGTTCTCGGCCCCACCAACACCGGCAAGACGTTTCTGGCCATCGAGCGGATGGTGGCCCACTCCTCCGGCGTCATCGGCCTGCCGTTGCGGCTTCTGGCGCGCGAGGTCTATGCGCGGGTGGTGGAGCGCGTCGGCGTCGGCGCTGTCGCGCTGATCACCGGCGAGGAGAAGATCAAGCCCAAGAACGCGCGCTATCAGGTCTGCACGGTGGAAGCGATGCCGCGCGAGCCGAACGCCGCGTTCGTGGCGATCGACGAAGTTCAGCTGTGCGGTGATCTGGAACGCGGCCACGTCTTCACGGATCGCGTGTTGCATGCGCGCGGGCGCGAAGAGACGCTTCTCCTCGGCTCCCAGACGATGCGTGGTGTGCTGGAGCGGCTTTTGCCGGGCATCCAGTTCGTCACGCGTCCCCGCCTTTCCAACCTCCTCTACGCCGGCTCGAAAAAGATCACGCGCTTACCGCGACGTTCGGCCGTCGTCGCCTTCTCGGCCGAGGAGGTCTACGCGATCGCCGAGCTGATCCGTCGGCAGCGGGGCGGGGCGGCGGTGGTTCTCGGCGCGCTCAGCCCGCGTACGCGCAACGCGCAGGTCGAACTCTACCAGAACGGCGACGTCGATTTCCTTGTCGCGACCGACGCGATCGGCATGGGCCTCAATCTCGACGTCGACCATGTCGCCTTCGCGCAGGACTGGAAGTTCGACGGCTTCCAGTACCGCCAGCTCACGCCGGCCGAGTTTGGCCAGATCGCCGGGCGCGCCGGTCGCCATGTGCGCGACGGCACCTTCGGTGTGACCGGCCGGGTCGATCCGCTCTCTCCCGAACTCGTCGAGGATCTGGAGGCGCATCGCTTCGCTTCGGTGAAAGTGGTGCAGTGGCGCTCCCGCGAGCTCGACTTCGGCTCGATCGACCGCCTGTGCGCGAGCCTCGAGCGCGGCTCCGGCACGCCGGAGCTCGCCCGCTCGCTCCCTTCGGTGGACCAGCGCGCGCTGGAATTCCTGTCGCGTGATGAGGCGGTTGCCCGAAAGGCCGTCGGCGCGAAGGCGGTCGAGCTTCTTTGGGAGGCCTGCAAGCTGCCGGACTACCGACGCATCGCCCCCGCGCAGCACGCCGAGATCATCGCATCGATCTACGCCGATCTCGTCGGGCACGGGCATGTGGCGGAAGACTACATGGCGAACCAGGTGGAGCGCGCGGATCGCACCGAGGGCGATATCGACACGCTGTCCCAGCGCATCGCGGAGATTCGCACCTGGACCTACATATCGCACCGGCCCGGCTGGCTGGCCGATCCGACACACTGGCAGGAAAAGACGCGCGCCATCGAGGACCGGCTTTCCGACGCGCTTCACGAGCGGTTGACGAAACGCTTCGTAGATCGCAGGACAAGCGTCTTGATGCGGCGGTTGAGAGAGAACGCATTCATGGAAGCTGAAATCGGCGGCGACGGCACGGTGCTCGTTGAGGGCCACCATGTCGGGGAGCTGCAGGGCTTCAGATTCACGGCCGACGCCAAGTCGGACGGACAGGACGCGCGCGCCGTTCGGGCCGCGGCCCAGAAGGCCCTGGCCGGCGAGTACGAGACGCGTGCCGAGCGCTTCTTCAACGCGCCCAACGGCGACATCGCGCTCGGCCAGGACGGGCTCCTGCGCTGGCTCGGCGCGCCCGTCGCCACACTCAGCGCCAGCGACGACCCGCTGAAGCCTCGCATCGTGATTCTGGCGGATGAACAGCTCGAAGGCGCGGCGCGGGAGAAGGTCGCCGCGCGTGCAGAACGCTACGTTACCTATCAGGTCTCGACCATCCTGAAGCCGTTGGCCGATCTGCAGTCCGGCGAAGGGCTGGAAGGCACGGCGAAAGGCATCGCCTATCGCCTCTATGAGAGCTTCGGTCTCCTGCAGCGCCGCGACGTGGCCGATGACGTGCGCGCGCTCGATCAGGATGCGCGCGCTGCGCTGCGCCGCCTCGGCGTGCGCTTCGGCGCCTACCACATTTTCGTCCCCGCGCTGATCAAGCCGGCGCCCGCCGGCCTCCTGACGCTGCTCTGGGGCATCGCGAACGAGGGGCGCGACAGGCCGGGCTATGGCGAGGTCACGCAGCTCCTGGCGACGGGACGCACGTCAGCGCGCCCGGAAGCGGGGTTCGATCCGATCTTCTATGCGCTTTCCGGCTATCGCCTTCTCGGCAGCCGAGCCGTGCGCGTCGATATCCTCGAACGCCTGGCGGATCTCATTCGTCCGGCGCTGGCCTGGAAGCCGGGCGCGGCCAAACGCCCCGAAGGCGCCTATAACGGTCGCGAGTTCATCGTGACGCCCGCGATGATGTCGATCCTCGGCGCCACCGCCGAGGACATGGACGCGATCCTGAAGGGTCTCGGCTATCGTGCGCAGGAGGTTGAGGCGACTGAAGTCGACGCCAAGCTCGCCGAGATCACGACGAGCGAGAGCGCCGCGAGTCAGGCGCCGGTGAACGAGGCGCCTGTCGAGGCGCCGCAGGGCGATGAGGCGGCCGACGCGCCCGCGACTGATGCTTTCACGGTCGAAGCCGCCAGCGAAGAAGCCGGGGGCGGGCAGCCGGCGGACGAACGGCTGGCCGTGGATGCGCCCGAGCCCGCAACGGTCGAGGAGCCTGCGGCCGAACCCGCATCGCCCGACGTTGCCGCAGAACCCGTAACGGCCGAGGCGAGCGACGGCGCGCCCCCTGCAGGCAACGCCGCGGCGAGCGAACCGGCAGCCGAGGCCGAGCCGACGAAGATGGTGCAGTTGTGGCGTCCCTCGCGTGGCGAAGGCCGTGGCGGAGCACGCCGCGATCATCGCCGTGGCGCCGAGGCCGGGCGCAACACGCGGGGCGGCGGTCGCGACGAGGCTGGTGGCAACAAGGGCCGCGGCCAGCGCGACCGGAACGAGAGCGGCGGACGTGGCCAGCGTCCCGAGCGCGGCGAAGGCAAGCGCGAGGATGGCGGCCGGGGCGAGCGCTTCGGCAAGCGGCCGGGCGGCAAGCCGCGCTTCGAGGGCGCACAGGCGCATGGCGAGGGGCGTCAGGACCGGCGCCCCGAGCGTGCGAAAGCCATCGACCCGGATTCGCCCTTCGCCAAGCTGGCGGCCCTGAAAGAGCAGCTCAAGAAATAGCCGGGCCCGAATGAGCGAAGCGCGCAGCGGACAGCGGATCGACAAGTGGCTGTTCTTCGCGCGTCTCCTGAAGACGCGCTCGCTGGCCCAGAAGCTCGTTGTCTCGGGCGCGGTGCGCATCAACCGCGAGAAGGTTTCGAGTGCGGCCCGCCTCGTGCGGCCGGGCGACGTGCTGACCCTGTCCGTCCACGAGCGGGTGCGTGTCCTGAAAGTCGTCGCGATCGGCGATCGGCGCGGACCGGCTCCTGAGGCGCAGGAACTCTACGAGGATCTCTCGCCGGTCGTGCCTGCCACACCAAGCGTCGAGAGACTGTCCGCCCCGGTCGCCGAAGGGCGCCCCGACAGGCGTGAGCGCCGTGAGGCGGCGGCCTTCAAGAGGGGCGGCTTCGACGGTTGACGGCATGGCTGTGCGCCGCGCCGCGAAAAACGCTTCCGTCCGCGCAGCGTTCGGCGCAAAGCTTGTCCCTTGCAACTGCGGTTCCCAGGGGCTACCTCGGCTGGCGCGTGGAGCATTCTGTGAGCAAGCAGGGCGTGACCCCGCGCCAGAAGACTGTCCGCGCGCTGCGCCGCGCCGGCCGCACCATCGTTCAAGGCCTGCCATGACCTACGTCGTCACAGACAACTGCATTCGCTGCAAATACATGGATTGCGTCGAAGTCTGTCCGGTGGACTGCTTCTACGAAGGCGAGAACATGCTCGTCATCCATCCCGACGAGTGCATCGATTGCGGTGTGTGCGAGCCCGAATGCCCGGCCGAGGCGATCAGCCCCGATACCGAGCCCAACCTTGACAAGTGGTTGAAGGTCAACGCGCAATACGCTTCCGCCTGGCCGAACATCACGGTGAAGCGGGAAGCCCCCGCCGACGCGAAGGAGTTCGATGGCAAGACCGGCAAGTTCGAGGAATTCTTTTCCCCGGAGCCGGGCCAGGGCGATTGACGGGCGCATCGCCAAAGGGTGATGAGAGTGTGAAGCGCCACCAGACCGCTTCATTCGCAGCGGCCGCGTCAGGGCGGCGTTAGGGATCCCGGCAAGGGGAGGCGGGCACGCGCGCGCACCCGCAGCAATTTTGTTGAAATTCGCGCTGCGATAAGGTATTATTTCTGCAACAGTCGAACGCCGGCATGATGGCGAGCCGTTAGGGCTCGGTATTCTCGGCACGTCCGAAAGGCGTTTTCTTCGTCAACTCGGGACAAGGGGCACTGGCTTATCCGCCAGCGTTCTTGCGTGCGCATTCGTGCGGATCGGCCTGTTGCCCACCTGTCGGTGGTGCTCTCACAAACCGGCGACGGTTTTTCGTCGTCCCCGTGCCTAGCGGCTGTCGCGGCTCGGCACAATAGGGAGTTTGATCAAGCGTATGAGCATCCAGAAGAAGACCTCCCAGCGTCAGGGTTTCAAGACCGGCGAGAGCATCGTCTACCCGGCCCACGGCGTGGGCCAGATCGTGGCGATCGAGGAGCAGGAAGTCGCGGGCATGAAGCTCGAGCTGTTCGTTATCGACTTCGAGAAAGACAAGATGCGCCTGAAGGTGCCGGTGGCCAAGGCCGAGAGCGTGGGCATGCGCAAGCTCTCCGAGACGGACTTCGTGGATCGCGCGCTCAAGGTCGTGCAAGGTCGCGCCCGCGTGAAGAAGACCATGTGGAGCCGCCGGGCGCAGGAATATGATGCGAAGATCAACTCCGGTGACCTGATCCAGATCGCCGAGGTCGTGCGCGATCTCTACCGAGCCGATTCGCAGCCTGAGCAGTCCTATTCCGAGCGCCAGCTTTACGAGGCGGCCCTCGGGCGGATGGCCCGCGAGATCGCGGCCGTGAACGAGGTCTCCGAGACCGAGGGCGTGCGCCTGATCGAGCTCAACCTCGCCAAGGGGCCCAAGCGCGGCGCCAAGGCCGAGGCCGAGGTGGACGCCGAGGACGAGGACGGCGTGGAGCCGGCCGAGCAGGAGAAGGCTGCCTGAGGCAGCGCCTTTCTACCGCGAATGCTGAAAAGGCCGGCTGCTCGCGCAGTCGGCCTTTTCTTTGCGGGCTACGCCTGCTAGTGCTGAATAACGTGATGGCGGCCCGAAGTGGCCGCCATTGTCTTTTCTGCGCTCTCCTCTACATCGCGCAAAAAAGTTTTCCCTTCCCGGAACGTTTGGCTCTTCGCGCTGTTGTGAACAGACACAGGCGTCGGCGTCCACTCGCGGCAACGGCGTCTTCCATCGCCAGAAGCCCAGCGATCCGGAAGGTTGGAACTCATGAAATCCCAGTCCGCACGCCGTGTCATGATCCGCGCAGCAATGGCAGCGCCCTATCTGCAGCGCGAGGAGGAATACGAGCTCGCCATTCGCTGGAAGGAAATGCGCGACCAGGATGCCCTGCACAAGATCACCTCGGCGCATATGCGCCTGGTGATCTCGATGGCCTCGAAGTTCCGGCATTTCGGTCTGGCCATGAACGACCTCATCCAGGAAGGCCATGTCGGCCTTCTGGAGGCCGCGGCCCGCTTTGAACCCGAGCGCGAGGTGCGCTTCTCCACCTACGCGACTTGGTGGATCCGCGCCTCGATCCAGGACTACATCCTTCGCAACTGGTCGATCGTGCGGGGCGGTACGTCCTCGGCTCAAAAGGCCCTGTTCTTCAATCTGCGCCGCCTGCGCGCCCGTCTTAGCCAAGGCTCCGAGAGCCTCTCCGGCACGGCGATGTACCGCGAGATCGCGACGGCGCTGAAGGTTTCCGAGAGCGACGTCGCCCTGATGGACTCGCGCCTTTCGGGCCCGGATTCCTCGTTGAACGCGCCGCTGATGGAAGATGAGTCGGGCAGCGCGGACCGGCAGGATTTCCTCGTCGCCGGCGATCCCCTGCCGGACGAGATGGTTTCGGCTTCGATTGATGACGAGCGCCGTGTCCATTGGCTGCACGATGCGCTCGACGTTCTGTCCGAGCGCGAATTGAAGATCATCCGCGAGCGCCGCCTGCAGGACGACGGCGCGACGCTGGAGGCCCTGGGCTCCAAGCTCGGCATCTCGAAGGAGCGCGTGCGCCAGATCGAGACGCGCGCTCTCGAGAAGCTTCGTGCCGCGCTGCTCCAAACCAACCCCGATCAGGCCGCTTATGTAAGCTGATCTCGTTTCGATACGCTGGAATAAAAAGGGCCGCCCTCGGGGGCGGCCTTTTTTATTATTTCCGTTAGGCACCTATTCGGCGATGATCTTGTAGCGCTCGCCCGGCCGCACGGTGCCGCCGCCCTCCAGCCCGTTCAGGAGCCGGAAGAGTTCGACGCGCCGGTCGACGCCAACCATGCGCGACGCGATCGAGTTCTGCGTGTCGCCGGCCCTCGCGGTGACGACGCGGATGCGCAGCGGCTTCAGCGCCTCGCGTTCCTGTGCCGAAAGCATACGGAAGGACGAGGACATCTGCCGTGCGATCGGCTCCAGCCGGTCCGAGGAGGCCGCCGGCAGCGCCGTGAGGAACCGGTAGACCTGCCCGCCGACCCGGACCACCGTAACGTCGAAGACGTAGGATCCACCTGCAGCCTGCGCCGACGCCGCTTCGAGATCGCCGATACGCATCGTGCGGATCGTCGAGCGGTCGAGCCCGCCGATCCAGCCGCTGCCGATATAGTCGGTCAGGCTGGTTCGCTGGGGAAGTGCGACACCGTCGAAGCGGATCGCCACGTCGCCGGGCCCGGTCGCGAGCACCGCCTCGGCGGTGTTGTCGATGATAAAGCCCTCCGGCACCGTGAAGCCGATTCCGAGCGCGGGATGGAAGAAGGAGCGTTCCCGCACATAGCCCTCGGCGGCCGTGTCGCCGAACAGCATGCCGTCGATGCCGTCGAGATAGCGGTCGCGGTCGGTCGCTCCGGTCTGCGAGGCGAATTCGGCCGCGTGCTGGTTGGCCAGTTGCACGCGCTGCGGGGCGGCCGGATGGGAGGCGAGGAAGTCGAGCTCTGGGTTGCTGGCCTGGAAGGCGTTGCGGAAGCTGGTGAACGATTCCATCGCGCCCAGGAACCGCGCGGCCGCCGTCGCATCGTAACCGGCGCGTCCGATCTGGCGGATGCCGAGCGCATCGGCCTGGAGTTCCTGGTTGCGCGAGAAGCTGGCGAGGCTGAGGCGCCCGCGCGCGAGCGCGGCGCGGCCCGCCGTATCACCCGACAGCACCTCGTTGACGACGCGGCCCGCCAGTTCGGCCGCTTCCTCGCGCTGCTGGCGCTCGATGCCGTGATTGGCCGAGACGTGCGCCATCTCGTGCGCGATCACGGCCGCGACCTCCGCCGAATCATTGGCCAGCGCCAGAAGCCCTCGGGTGATGTAGAGATAGCCCCCCGGCAGCGCGAAGGCGTTGATGTTGGGCGAGTTCAGGATGGTGATGCGATAGGCGCGGCCCGGATCGTCCGAAACCGAGCTCAATCGCCCGACGATGCCGGCGATGGTCCGCTCCAGACGCTCATCCGAATAGGCGCCGCCATAGGCTGCGAGAATGCGCGGATGCTGCGTGCGGCCGATCGAGGATTGCGGGTCGTTCTGCTGGATACCCTCGAAGGTGACGGGCTGGCGTGCGGCGCCGGGCAGATAGCCCGAGCGCAGTTCGGCCTCGCCGGCCGCTTCCTCGAAGCTCTGGCCGAGAGTGTTGCAAGCGCCGAGGGAAAGGGCCGCGAACAGGGCAAGGCAGATGCCCGCGCGTCGGCGCACGGCGCCCCGACCTGCGGCCGCAGTCTCGTTGCCCTTCAACTCCGCCCCCATGGAAACCCTTCCCGAACCCGCGCGTCGAAAACGCTATTCTATAGCCGGGCTCGAGGCCGGCGAAAGCACGCGGACGCAACAGGCGCCGTTTCGATCATTTCGAGCCCTCGCGTTCCCGCGCTGGTGCGTGCGCGGAGAATCGGACCGAATTAGGGACGGGCGCTCTACCTACGCTGCGCAGGTCCCTCGATTGCGGCGGCGACAGCGCTTCTATAGGAGCCATTCATGGACCGTTTCGCTCTCCTTCTGGCTGGCCGCATGGCGGCGACGCCTGCGCTTTTCGCAGCGCTCGCCGGTCGGCGGGTGATCGCGGCCGATGGCGGCATCGCCCATGCCATGCCGCTGGAGATCGAGCCCGAGATCTGGGTCGGCGACTTCGATTCCGTGCCGGAGACACTGCCGCCGCGTATCGCGGCGACGCCGCGCCGGGAATGGCCGGCCGAGAAGGACGCGACGGACGGCGAACTGGCGCTCGCCGAAGCGCGGGAGCGCGGCGCGCGGGACGTTCTCGTCATCGGCGGCCTTGGCGGGCGCAGCGACCACGCCTTCTCCAACATGGTGATGACACTCGGCGCGGCGGATGCGGGGCTGATCGTCGAGCTCTTCGACGGCGTCGAACGCGCCGTTCCTCTCGGGCCACAGATGCGCACCATCGCGGCGCGGGAGGGGCAGACCTTCTCGGTTCTTCGCTTCGGCGATGTCGAAGGGCTCACCGTGACGGGCGCGAGATGGTCCCTTCACGACGTGGACCTGCCGCTCGCTTCGACGCTGACCCAGTCCAACGAAGCGACCGGGCCGGTTGGCGCTCGCGTGCGCCGCGGCCACGCCATTCTCATGATGCAGGAAACGGCCTTCGAATCACGATGACGGCGCCCGCTTCCGGCGTTTATCCCGCCGGCTGTCGCGCAGATCGAATTCGGGCACCGGACGGTTCATCGCCATCGAATCGAAGTCCTCGATCCCGAGTGTCCCGCACGATGTCCATCTGCAAGACAAACGCCGCGTCGACCTGATCTCGTCGGCACGCGCTGGTCAAAACGACGAGGATGGCGACCGGCGATGCGCAGCCCCTTCTTCGATCTTGCCTTCATGCCACGAGGGCTTATGGTGCGCGTCGAGGGTCCCATAGCTCAGCAGGATAGAGCACCAGATTCCTAATCTGGGGGTCGTTGGTTCGAATCCAACTGGGATCACCATTCTCTTTTCATTGATCTTTTCGCCGCGTTTCAGCGCCCGTCGAGGCGGCCGAGAGAGAAGCCGCTGGCCTGGCAAGACCGGCGCTCGTGAGTTTTGCTCAAACCAAATCTTTTTCGACCTGGTCACTCTGCGAAGGTCTGCAGCTCGTCTATCGCAGGATCAATATATTTAATTATTATCTATTTTTTAAAGAATATTATGTGTTTCCCGTGTAAATATATTCTATGGGCCGGTTTTATTCATTCTCTCGGCAATTAATTTTATCAACCGAGCGGCTGGCGAAGCGCGGGGCCAGATGAAACCGATTTCCCTAGGACGCGTCGCCTCCGGCAGTGGAAGTCGCGCCACATCAATGCCCTCGGGCCAAGGGCGTGGCCAATCGGGGACGATCGACACTCCGAGTTCGTTGCTAACGAGCACTGTGATCGCCTCTAAAGAGTCGAGCTCGAGCCATTCTTGCGGGTTGTAGGACATAGCGTGGAGATAGTCCTCGGACAATCGCGCACCCCAGTTGCTTCGGTCGTAGCGAATGAAGGGGCGCGTTGCTAGAAGAGTGGGAATGTCCTCCCTGCGCCAGGCCGACGGGCACAAGAACACCAGCGGTTCCGAGCGCATCAGCCGCCATTCGAGCGTCTTCGGCAGTTCGAAAGGCGGACGCACCAAAAGGGCAGCGTCGATCACACCGTCCGTAAGCTGTGGGTAGAGTTGGTTGGACGTGCCCGGCAGGAGGAATACCTCAATCTCGGGTAGGGTGGTGCGCAGCTCGCGTAGCGTTGCAGGAAGAAGCCCGGTGAGCGCTGTAGAGATCGCCCCGAGGCGCAACTCGCCTGCCAGTTGATCGCTTGCCGCTAGATTGCGCAGCTGCCTCACGTCGGAGACGATTCGACGGCTTTGAGAAAGGATCGACAGACCAGCCTCGGTTGGCCGGACCGTGCGCCCGGCTCGCACAAGAAGGGGCTGGCCGATCTCAGCCTCCAGCGCCTGTATACGTTGTGCAGCGGCGGCCGGTGTGATGTTCAGGCGGCGCGAGGCCTCCGCAAGCGAGCCATGCTCCGCGACGAAAAGAAAGGTTTGAAGGAACCGCGTATCCATCGACCTTTTCTATCGAATGAAGCTGGCAAAAACGACTTTTTCCTCAGTCGCCCTGCGATAGTCTCCTCGCCGACGACGTGGGGAGACAACATGGATTTCGGAATCAAGGGTAAGACGGCGCTCGTGTTCGGCGCGGGTGGCGGCCTTGGTGGCGCCATCGCACGGCAACTCGCCGCAGAAGGTGCGCGCGTCGTCGTTGCCGACATCGACGCAGATGCAGCCGCCCGCACTCAGGAAGCAGTGTCGAAGGCAGGCGGAAGCGCGATGGTGATGGTTTGGAACATCGCCGATCTGTCGCTGATCACGCAAAACATCGCCTTGATTGAACGGGAGTTCGGCCCGGTCGACATCCTTATCAACAACACCGGTGGGCCGCCGCCGACGTCGGCCTCCGGACAGGCGCCGGACCAGTGGTCGCGCTATTTCGAAGAGATGGTGCGCTCCGTGATCGCCGTTACGGATGCGGTGCTTCCTGGAATGCGCCGGCGTGGATGGGGCCGCGTCATTACCTCGACCTCTTCGGGCGTCGTCGCTCCGATCCCCAACCTCGGCATCTCGAATGCCCTGCGCTTGGCGCTCGTCGGATGGTCGAAGACCCTGGCCCGCGAAGTCGGCCGCGACGGCGTCACGGCCAACATCGTTCTGCCCGGGCGCATCGCCACCGGACGCATCACCTTTCTCGACGAGCAGAAAGCCAAGCGCGAGGGCCGCTCGGTCGAAGAGGTGAGCGCCGAGAGCACCGCGTCCATCCCCGTCGGTCGCTACGGCAGTCCTGACGAATACGGGGCCGTGGTCGCCTTTCTTGCGAGCACGCAGGCATCCTATCTCACCGGCTCCGTCGTGCGGATCGACGGCGGCCTCATTCCCAGTATCTGAAGGAGAACCGGCATGCCCCTCGATTCCAAGGCCGCTGAAACGCTGAAGGGCGTTTCGACCGCCACGCTGACCACGGTGCTGCTGAAGAAGGGCCTTCGCAACGTGTGGATGCGTGGCACCAAGCCGCTGAAGCCCGGTCAAGGCCGGGTCGTCGGCCCGGCCTTCACGCTGCGATTTGTGCCAGCACGGGAGGATCTGGCGACGCCCGCCAGCTGGGCCTCGCCGATCTCGACGCGAGCCGCGATCGAGGCGATGCCCGAAGGCGTCGTGGCCGTGGCCGACGCGATGGGCGTTCTCGATGCCGGCATCTTCGGCGATATTCTCTGCTCGAGGATGAAGAAGCGTGGTGTAGCTGGGCTCGTCACCGACGGTGTGATGCGCGACGCAGAAGGCGTTCTCGCCTCGAACCTCTCCGTGTGGTGCGACGGCATTGCAGCCCCGCCCTCCGTCGCTGGGCTGACCTTCGTCGGTTGGCAGGAGCCGATCGCCTGCGGCGGTGTCGCCGTGTTCCCCGACGACGTTGTGGTCGTGGACGATGACGGTGCCGTCCTCATTCCGGCCGCCTATCTCGACCAAGTTCTCGCAGAAGCGCCGGAACAGGAGCGCATGGAGGCTTGGATCATGACTGAGGTGGACCGCGGCATTCCACTTCCGGGCCTCTATCCAATGAACGAGGAGACGAAGGCACGTTACGAAGCGTGGAAGGCTGCCCCCGTCTGACCAGCGCGTGAGGCAGCGGAATGAAAGGAGCGCCGGACCGGCGCTTCTTTTCCGCGCGCGCACTTTCAGCGCGCCGTGAGCCTGTCGACGATCATCGAGGCGATCGGCATGGCCGAAGTGGCGGCAGGGGAAGGGGCGTTGCACACGTGCAGCATACGCTCGCTTTCCAGGAACAAGAAATCGTGGACGAGCGTGCCGTCCGCTAGAATTGCCTGGGCACGGATGCCTGCTCCAGGCGTGCCGAGATCGTTGATAGTCAGGCTCGGGCAGTATTTGCGGCACTGTTCCAGGTAGCGCCGACGCGATGCGGAATTGACGAACTCGGCGGCACCGGAGCGCCAGTTCTTGCGTGCCATGGACCAGAAGCCCTTGAAACCGGCCATTGCCGCGACGTCGCCGGGCCTGACGCTGCCCTTGGCGTAGCCCTCTCGCGCAAAGCCGAGCACTGCGTTCGGGCCGACCGTGACGCGGCCGTCGATCATCCGTGTCAGATGAATGCCGAGGAACGGTAGGTCGGGATCGGGAACCGGGTAGATCAGGTGCTTCACGATGCCTGACTTCTCGGGCGGTAGCGTGTAGTATTCGCCGCGGAACGGCACGATCTGATGCGTCACGTCGAGCCCCGCAAGCCGCGCGATGCGATCGGATTGGAGCCCGGCACACGCGATCAGGCGGCCTGCCGTGAAGCCGTCAGCCTCGTCGACGCCGACAACGACTCGCGTCTCCTCCTCACGGATCGCGGTGGCGCGTGTTCGCAGGAGAAGCGCCGCGCCGCGCTCTCGCAGGCGTTCGGCCATGGCGAGACAGATACGGCGATAGTCGACGATGCCGGTGGCGCGGATGAGCAAAGCGCCGACGCCGGCGATGTTGGGCTCAATCTCGCGCAGCCGCGAAGCCGAGACCGGTTCATGGTCGATGTCGTTGTCGGTCGCGCGCGTCTCTAGCGCCGCCATGCGCTCCAGCTCTTTCCGATTTGTGGCGACGAGCAGCTTGCCGCAGGTCTCGAAGGGGATAGCGTTTTCGCCGCAGAAGCGTTTCGTCGCCTCGGCGCCGTCGCGACACAAACGGGCCTTCAGCGAACCCGGCTGGTAGTAAATGCCGGCGTGGATCACGCCGCTGTTATGGCCAGTCTGGTGAAGGCCGAAATCAGCTTCCTTCTCCAGCAGCACGACACGCGCGGCGGGCTCGCGCTCTGTCAGTTCGAGCGCCGACGCGAGGCCGACAATGCCGCCGCCAATCACGCAGTAGTCGTAGTGCCGTTCGGACATCGCATGCCTTTCGTTCGTTTCGCGGCGGACGATCAGACGTCGTCGTCGTCGCTGGCGATCTTCTTTCGGTTCGCCAGCCGCAAGGCGAGGGGGAGCAGCAGGACCGCGATTGTCATCAGGAAGAGGACGAGGGCGATGGGCCGCTCCACGAATACAGTCAGATCCCCCTGCGACTGGATCATCGTGCGCCGGATGTTGCGCTCGAGCATTGGGCCGAGGATGAGGCCGAGAACAAGCGGGACGGGGGGATAGTCGAGCTTGAGGAGGACGAGCCCGACCACGCCGGCGGCCAGCGCCACGACGAGGCCGGTCATCGAGTAGTCGATCGCATAGACGCCGAAGACGATGATGGTGAAGACGATCGGATAGAGGATCGCGGTCGAGACGAAGAGCACGGCCGCGAGAGCCGGCGTCAGAAGCAGCGTCAAGAAGACCAGCATCAGATTGCCGATCCAGAAACTGCCGAAGACGGCCCAGATGAAGTCGCCATTGTTGACGAAGAGCAGGGGCCCCGGCTGGAGGCCGAGCATCAATAGCCCGCCCATCATCACCGCCGTCGTCGCCGAGCCGGGAATGCCGAGGGTGAAGAGCGGGATCATCGATGCGTAGGAGGCACTGTTGTTCGCGGCCTCCGGCGCCGCAACGCCTTGCACGATGCCTGTGCCGAAGAGTTCCGGCCTCTTGGAGAAGCGCTTGGCGAGCGCGTAGGACATCATCGTCGCGGCCGTTGCCCCGATGCCCGGCAGAACGCCCACGAGAAAGCCGGTTCCCGACCCCTGAAGCAGTTCCCAGCGCGACTTAACTGCATCCGAAAAGCGCGGCAGCAGGCTCGAGAACTTGAACGATTGGAGTTCCCGGTCGACATTCACGTTCAGGCTCATGAACATCGCCGTCAGGCCGAAAAGGCCGACGGCGACGACCGAAAATTCCAGCCCGTCGAACAGATCCATCGAGCCGAAGGTGAAACGCACCGGCCCAGCGATGGGGTCGAGGCCGACCGTGCCGAGCCAGAAGCCGAGGGCCAGAGCAACGAAGCCCTTGATCGCGTTTCGCCCGCCTAGGACGCTCACCAATGAGAGCGAGAACGCCATGATGGCGGTCATCTCGGTCGGCCCGATCGCAAGGGCCATGCTCGCGATGGGGGCCGACAGGTAGACCAGCGCGACGAGACCGAGGAGGCCGCCGAAGAAGGAGGCGAAGACACTCATGCCGAGCGCCCGCCCGGCCTGCCCCTTCTTGGCCATCGGGTATCCGTCCACGATGGTCATCACCGAGGGCGGATCGCCCGGAATCCCCAGAAGGATGGAAGTGATCGCGCCGCCGAACATCGAGCCGTAGTAGACGCCTGCGAGGCAGGCGAGCGCCGGAACGCCTCCGAGGCCGACCGCGACCGGCAGCATAATGGCGACGCCGGCTGACGGGCCGAGGCCAGGCAGGGCTCCAATCAGCAGGCCGATCACTACGCCGAACAACGTCGCCAGAAGGGTCGTCGGGGCAGCGGCCGCCGCAATGCCGTCGGCCATGAGCCAGAAGGTGTCCATCGATCTTTCTCCTCCCAAGAGCGAATGGGCCGCGTTTTCGCATGTCGCCGGGCTTCCCTGCCCAACGGACGCGCGCGACTACAGGCGGCCTTCGACCTCGCCGGATCAGAGGCCGAAGGGGCCGGTCGGCAGGGGGATGTTCAGCCAGTTGCCGAAGGCGACCCGACAGAACAGCGGTACGAAGACGCTGCACGCGACGATGCGTGACAAGTAGGCGGGTTCGGCGGAAGGCCTGATGATGAGGGCGATCGCCAGCATCAATCCGATCGAGGCGACGGTGATGCCGACATAGGGGGTTGCGACGATCAGAAGGACGAGGGCCACGGTTACGCCCGCTATCTTGGCCAAATCTCTGGATTCGATCCCCTTCGTCAATTGCTCGGCCCCCAAAAGGCTGCGCAGTAGGTTGACGACGCTGAGCATCGCGATAGCGATGCCGAGGATCACCGGGAAGAACCCTGCGCCGGGCGCCGTGCCCGCCATGTAGCCGTAGCCGATCCCGGACCACACGACGTAGCAGCCCAGAAGGATCAGGAGGACCGCGAAAATCTGGTCTGCGCGGTTCGTCGTCATGGCCTTTCCTCCGCGATGCGTTTCCTGACGAGAGGCATCCGGGCCGAAGCCCGGACGCGCGAGCTAGAGGAGGCCGAGATCGCGCATGATCGTCTCGTAGCGCTGGTTGGTCTGCTCGATGAGCGGGCCGAACTCCTCGGCCGGCAGGAAGGCCGCCTCATCGTTATAGCGCTCGATGTACTGCTCACGCCACGCATCGCTTTCGGCGACCTGCCGAAGAACGCCATTCCAGTAGGCCACGACTTCCTGCTCAACATCGCCGGGCATCACCAGCCCACGCAGTTGGACGTGCTCGATCTCATAGCCGAGTTCCCTAAAGGACGGCGTGTCGGGGAGAGCAGCGATGCGCTCGGCAGCAGAGACGGCGAGCGGCCGCATAGCTCCGGCATCCACCTGCGCCATGACTTCGCTCGGGTTCATGAAGACGAAATCGACATGACCGCCAAGGACCGCCGCCAGCGCCTCTCCCTCTCCGTCGAAGGGCACGGCATCGATCTGCACGTCGAGCTCGTTCGACACCATCCTCGCCAGAAGAGCTGCATCCGACACGACGCCGACGGTGGATGTGGTCAAGCGCTCCGCACCAGACATGTCTTCCAGTGTCTGATAGGGCGAATCGGAGCGAACCGCGAGGACGTAGGGCGAATAGGCGATCGCCGCGAGCGGGGTGAAATCCTCGTAGTTCACCGGTGAGGCGCCGAGGAGCGGCGTTGTGAAGAAGCTGACGCTGACGGTCGCGATCACGTAGGGGTTGCCGCTCTGCTGTGCGACGGTGCCGTAGCCGATCGCGCCGCTGCCACCCGGCCGGTTCTCCGGCAGGATGGAGACAGGCAGGAGATCGAGTTCGGAGATCACGTTGGCGATGGTGCGCGCGAGCGTGTCGCTGCCGCCGCCGACCCCGAAGGGGATGATCATCTGGATGTCCCGCTGAGGATAGTCCTGCGCGGCGACGGGGCCGGCCAAGAGGGCGCCCGACAGCGCGAGCGTGCCGAGGCCGGCGATGCGGCCCATGCGCATGCGATCGAAAATGCTCATAGTGGTCTCCTCCCTGTTGATGATCTTGGCTGTGTTGCGTGCGCCCCGCCCTCCCGAACGGGGCGCACCAGGTCATCCCGCCGCTTGGCGTTTGCCCTCGATCGTCTCGCGCAGCAGATAGCCGTGCGCGTCGCGGCCCTCGAAACGGGACTTCGACGGATCGGTGATCCGCCCGTCCTTCAGGGCGTCGTAGTTCGGGGTGAAGCCGAGGCCGGGCGCGTCGGGGATCGTCATCTTGCCGTTCACCGGATCGGGCGTTCCGTCGAAGAAGTGCTTGCCGGTCATCCACATTCCGTAATGGAATTCCACTGGACCACCGTTCATGACGCCGGCGAGAATATGCATGTTGAAGATCGGCCAACCCCCGCCATTGGCCATCGGCAGGTTGAAGGCTTGAGCGAGATAGGCCGCTTTGAGAGCTTCCGTATAGCCGCCGTTGTAGAGGACATTCGGCTGTAGCACGTCGACCGCGTGATGGACGACAAGCTCGCGGAAACGCCAGCGATTGCCCTCCATCTGGCCTGCGGCGATCGGGACCTGGACGCGTGAACGCAGATCGGCGAGGGCGCGCGCGTCGTTCTGCTGGATCGGCTCCTCGAACCACTTCAGATTCAGTTCCTCGACCCCCTTCGCGAGCATGAAGGCGTCGTGCGGATTGAACCAGCAATTGGCGTCGATCATCAGGTCGACGTCGGGGCCGATGGCGTCACGAGCGGCGCGCACGCGCCGTACGTCGTCCTTCCAAGTGCGGGTCGGTTCGCCACCCACCACCATCTTCAGCATAGTGTGACCGTCGGCCAGGAACTTCTTGGCGTACTCGGCGATCTGATCCTCGTCGAAGAACGGATAGCCGAAGGTCGCGTAGGTATAGGCCTCGCGGCTATAACCCCCGAGAAGTTCGGAGATCGACCGGTTCTCGGCCTTGCCGCGAATGTCCCACAAGGCGATGTCGATGGCCGAGAGGGCATTGGAGATGACGCCGGTGTAAGCGCGATTGTTGAGCTGTTTCCAGACCTTGGAGTGGATCGCCTCGGTGTGGACTGGGTCCATCCCCTTGATCAGCGGGAAGATGTGGTTCTCGATGCACGGGATGGTCGACCAGGGCAGGAACTGCCCGGTACACCCCATGCCCTTCAGTCCATCATCCGTCTCGACCTCAACGAAGACGAACATTCGGGACTCGATCGACTCCCCGATGCCGGGAAGGTCGATCTCGTGCCTGTGCAGGGTCGCTTTGATGTTCGCGATCTTCAATGGTCCACTCCCTCTTCTTTGGCTTTAACTGGTTTGCCCGGTTGCCGTCTTGGCGGCCTTCCAGCGTCGCTTGCCGTGCAGCACGTGCTCCTCGCCAAGGCGCTTGGCCTTGCCCACGTCACGCTCGCGGAACGCTTCAACGAGCTCCGCATGCTCGCTGTTGGTCGTGCCCGGCGCGAAGAGCGAGCGCCGCAGCGCGTGGGTGGCACGGATGAGATCGTCGTAGAGGCGCAGTGCGCTACCATGGTCGGCGATCTCGCCGATGCGTCGATGGAAGGTCAGATTGATTTCGTAGTAGCGCGGCACATCCGTGCTGCGGACCGCCTCGTCCATGCCCCGCACGAGGGCGGCCAGTTCCTCGACTTCCGCATCCGACCGCCGCTCGGCGACGCGTTCGCACATCAGTCCGGTAACAAGGGCGCGGATGTCGTAGTTCTCCGCGATTTCCGTGTCGGACATCTCGCGCACGAAGACCCCGCGCGCTGGAATGGAGGTCAGCAGCCCCATCTGGACCAACGCGCGCGTTGCCTCGCGTACCGGCGCGCGGCTGACCGCGAGCTTCTCGGCAAGGGCATACTCGTTCACGCGCTCGCCCGGCAGAAGCTCGCCCGACAAGATCAGCCGCTCGATCTCGCGCAACACCTTAGACGACAGCCCTTCGGCTCGTGCGATCGGGCGGGCGCCCCCGCGAGCCCCGGCTCCGAATGGTTTCCACTCCTCAGTCGGCAGGATATTGTCGACAATTTTTGTCATGAGTACATCTCGGTTGGGGCTTCCTTCCGTTCACCATGATCTGAGTCCACGGTCGCCTGCAAAAGCCAGGGAGCGCCGCTTTCTTCGGCGATACGCCGTAAGCGCTCGAACAATCCATGCCCCATCGGGATGCCCTCCCGCTCGCGCTTTATGCGGTGCTCCCGCTCCGGATCTCCGGCGACTTTCACGGGTGTCGACGGGTTCACCGGCATCGTCGCGCGAAGGTCGTCGCAAAGCCGCGCGACGTCGGTGCGGAAGTCCGAGACCTCCCGGAAAAGGCCCGGATCGAAGGCCATGAAGAAATGACCGACATCGAGGCCCTTCGGCTGGCGCGAGTGCATCGGATCGGTAATCAGCGTCGAGCCGGACAGGCAGGAGGCGAGGATGTTGACCATCACCGCGAGGCCGTATCCCTTGTGGCCGCCACTGTCCGCCGTCCCGCCGAGCGGCGACAGAAAGCCCCCGTTCATCACCTGCGCGGGGTCGGTGGTCGGCCGTCCTGAAGGATCGAAACCCCAACCATGCGGCATCTCCTGCCCCTCGACGATCTTGTTGCGCACCTTGCCCGAGGCGACGGTGGTCGTCGCCATGTCAAGGAGGAAGGGCTTCCCATCGGCGCCCGGCGCGGCGAACGACCAGGGGTCGGTTCCGAAACGGGCCTGCGAGCCGCCAGTTGGAGGAACGCGGATGCCGAAGACGCTGGTCGCGGCGATGCCGACGAGGTTCGCCTCGGCCGCCATTGATGTGAAATAGCCTAGCGCTCCGAAATGTCCCGAGTTGCGAACCGAGACGAGGCCCACCCCGCTCCCGCGGGCCTTTGCGACGGCCAGTTCCATCGCCTTCGTTGCGGTGACGTGCCCGAGACCACCGTCGCCGTCCATCAGCGCACTGACGGGCGTCTCGCGGACGACGAAGGGTACGTTGGCAAAATTGATAGGCCGGTTAGAACGGCGTTCGTTGTATTCCACAATCATCGCGATGCCGTGGCTTTCGACACCATGAAGATCTGCCCATGTCAGGACACGCGAGGTCTGCTCGGCGTTCTCGAACGGCATGCCCCACGCCTGAAAGATGGCCGATGCCTGAGAGCGATGCGTCTCCTGATCGTGCCTCACCGTCATCGCGAGCCTCCCGCCTCAGTCAAACGATCTGACGCGCCTGCGTCGCGTCCTTTAACGTCAGCAGCCCATCACATAAAAACAGTACGGAAAAGATGCTTTTTCTTGCTGTCAGACATTAGAAGAAATTTTGTTGGCAATGGAAATCGTAGGCTTCGTCCCTACCGTAGCGACGAGCCGAACCGTCTCGACCAAGCCGCCTGTGCGTCGATCACTTCGTCCACCGTCATACTAGGGTATGGGCTCGCAGAGCTGGTACTTGTTCGGCCGAAGATGGCGTTATAGCCCGCCAGGCCTTGAGTCTCGACCTCCGTGGTGCGTGCGTAGTCGAGCAGCTGCGCCGCTGCGGGCGGAATTCCGATGATGCGGACAGGAAAAAACTCGATCGAGGCAAGCGGGTGGTTGCGCTGCGGGAGTGAGGGATTACGGTTCCCCAGGCATGCAGGAGAACCAAAGTCGTGAGCAGCCCTTTCGAGCACTACAACGCCGCATTTGATCCCATCGCCTTGATCCAGAAATACGAGAAACAGGATCGAGTGGCAGCGGGTGGTCTGCTCACCAATTTTCTCGGTGTCCGCATAGATCCTGCAGCGTTCGGCGGGCTTCTCGCTGGGCACGAAGGATCGGTCGAACCGCTGCCGATCCCGGCCAACTGGCACGCGGATATTGCAGAATGGGGCGCGGCTTTGCGCGCAGTGGACCATGCCAAGGGCTTGTTCCGTATGGTTGAATTGGGCTGCGGATGGGGGTGCTGGCTCAACAACGCCGGCGCGGCGGCGCGATCACGCGGCCTTGAGATTGATCTGATCGGCATCGAGGGCGACGACGTTCATATATCTTCGGCGGTAGCCACGCTGAAATTGAATGGATTCTCGCCGTCTGAATTCCGTATCATTCACGGTGTAGCAGCTCCGAGTTCCGGGAAAGCGCTTTTCCCGCGGTCTGCAAATCCAGGTGGTTCATGGGGCAGCGCTCCGATCTTCAACGCATCTGATGAACAGCTCGCTGAAGCTGATCGATTGGGCGACTATTATATTCTCGAGTCATTCCCGCTGAGGGAGATTGTGGGAGATCTTCCAATCGATCTCCTTCATATAGACATCCAGGGCGGCGAAGCGGACTTCATCAAGAGCAATTTCGACGATATCAAGCGGTATGTCCGACGTGTTTTGATCGGAACCCACTCTCGGGTGATCGAAGGTGATCTGCTCGAGTACATGATCCGGTCGGGATGGTTGCTTGAAATAGAGCGGCCTGCAATCTTCGACATATCTGACGGCGTGCCAGTAATTCGCGTTGATGGGGTCCAGCTCTATGCAAACCCTGCGCTGGTTGTTTAGTCCCGGGGGATGACGGCCTATCGTTGTCACCGTCGGGGAGGGATGCGCTATAGGCCAGGTTTCTCATGAGGAGCGCCAAAACCACGCCGTGCGAGCGGAGCCAAAGCGATCTCAGGCTTCGTCCGCGGAACTCGCCCGGCCGTTCGGCCTCAATGAGAGGACGGTCAAGACATGGCGATCACAGGCGGTGGTCGAGAACGAGCCGATGGGCTGCACGAGCGACGTAGCCAGTCCTTTCAGCGGTTGAGGAGGCCACGATCGTGAGGCTGCAGGTCCAGCCCGCCCACCGCGGATGACGTTTTCATCACCTTGAGAGACGTCATTCCCATCTGACGCGGTTATCACTGCATCGCTGCTGCAACGCCATGGCATCGCCCGTCTGCCGAAGATCGACCGCGAGAAGCCCAAACGGTTCAAAACCTACGAGATCGGTTATTCTCACATAGACATCGCTGGTTTGCGCTGCGAGGGCGGCAAGCCGATTTGCTGAACCGACGGTGATCGCCCGCGCGCAAACTAAAACGCTGGATAAGGGAAAAGGGCCCCGCGGCCCTTTTCCCAGCTTGCGGCCTACGCGCTGGCTGCCGCGTCCATCCAGTCCTTGTGCCGGCTCTCATCGGCGAACGCCTTTTGGAAGAAAGCCCGGGCATCAGGCGTCGCGACCTCGTTCTTCGAAGCGTGGTCGTAGGCCATTTTGGTCTCGATCTCGTTGGTCGACATCGCCTTCAGGATGGTCTTGTCACCAATGATCGAAGCCAACGCCACCTTGCCGGTGGTGAGATACTGCTTGGCGTCACCTTCTTGAGGCACCTGCGTACCGATGGTGCCGGCAAGCCGCGTCAGCTCACCGACATGGCTTTCGTGATCGGCTTTGAACTCCGCGATCTTCGCCTTCGAGGCTGAATCGTCCAGCTTTTCGATCGTCTTTTCGTAGGCGGCGATTGCATCGTGCTCCAGAACCAGCAGGTTCTGTACCAGCTTCTCGAACGTTGTTTCAGTTCCGACTGTGGTAACCATTGAATTCTCCTGCGTCATAGCGCGAAGTTAAGTTCGCTTTCCGGCGGGGCGTTCCCGTGCATGTTGGTGGATCCGGCACGAGACGTGTCAAATACGGTGAGAGCGATCCAGATGCTCCTGCCCTTGAGCTATGGCCTCGCGTTCGGCCTCGTGCTTTTCCCGTAGCGTCCGGAACCGTGGATCGCTCGTCGATACTCCTTCGGCCTCGTCCCTGCGTGTGAAGGCCAACAGTTCGTCGCTTTCCGCGGGGTCCAGTCCGACAAAAATCTCGCTGCCGTTTTCGTCGATTGTGATCGCTCGCATCGCGCGCAACGTTTCGCGCTCTTCGTCCGTGAGATTCATCTGCGCAACTCCTCGAGTAGGGCCACGGGATGTCGATGGACGTCCCATGGCCCGTTTCGGTCAGCGAGCTGCCTTGGTCAGCTTCTCGGCGATCTCGAACATCTCCTCTGGAGCGTAGTCCGGGGTAAAAGCCGAGGGCACACCAGTCAGTTGGTGGATCTTGCCGCCGTCCGGCATGCCTTCGACCACCTCGAGTTCGCCCGGAGGATCGTCCGGCAGCGCCACCTCGCCATTGCCCCAGATGCCCGACATCTCCTTGTAGTCGTTCGGGCTCCAGGTGTAGAGGCGCCGATGCGAGCCCTCGTCCAGATACTTCTGGCATTCGGGGATGTTGCCGAGCGGGATGTTCGGCGTCGGCAGGAAATCTTTGATCTTGACGCCGGTGATCTTCTCCAGCGCCAACGCGTAGGCATGCGCGTGGACGGAGCCGCGCACCAGGAGGTAGCCGCAGACTTCACGGCTGGTCGGGTCCGAGACCGTTTCATAGACGCGCAGCTTGTGCAGCCGAGCGCCGCACTCGAGGTGGAAGTTGTGAAGCAGATCCACGACGACGTTGCCGGTCGTCGTGACGTAGCCGTTGTTCCAGGAAATACCGTTGGAATCGACCGGCATGGCGCCGCCGCCGCCGGACAGGAACGAGGCCGCAGATCGGATGTCCTTCATGTCGGCGAACGGCGCACCCGAGATGTCGCCGCCATCGCCGGTGTCGCCTTTTGGCTTGTCGGGACCGTTGGCGACCATGGCAACGCCGTTGGAGACAAGCTCGACATGGCCAAGCTCTTCGGCGGTGATCGAGGCGACGAGGCTGTAGAAGGGCCTCAACTTGTCCTTGGAACGGAAATTGAAGCTCTGGAACATGTAGTTCCCGAGGGTGGACATTTCACCGTATTTTCCGCCGAGCAGCTCCTGCAGAGCAGCGGCAGCGTTTGGGTCGGCTTTCTTCGGCGCAGGCAAATCCGCCTGCAGTTTGTCGACGCGCATGAACATTGGAGTTCTCCCGTGTGAGAGAGAGCAACGGCACGGTCGGGTGGGTGTTCCGATAAATGACGTCGACGACAAAATGCCGCCGGTGATCAAAGGCTGATCGCCGACGGCATTTCGGTAAGCTCGCGCGATCAGCTCTGGTTCACGTCATGCGCATCGAACTCCGAGAAGGCATCTCGGATCGTCGTCGCCGCCTGTTCGTCGGCTATCTCGACAGAAACCTCGATCGGCCCGTTCGACGCAGTGTCCGCGCGGCCTTCGACACTCGGCTCGCCCGCTTCGCGGTCTGCGCCGGCCGATTTGACGCCGGCGCTGTTCTGCGCGCTGACGGGTGCGATGAAGATGTCGGTCCGCTCGATCCCATGCTCCTGCACGAGGCGTTCAACGGTCATCTCTGCGTCGCGTCGTGTTTCGAACTGGGCCTTCAGGGTCGTTCCCATGGTGAACTCCTATCCATCAAGAGCGGCGGACGGCCGCCTGTTGTCAGCCGAGGTTGAAGACGACCTTTGTGCAGCCGTCGCGCTTCTCCTTGAAGGCTTTGTAGAGGTCCGGCCCTTCGGCAAGATCGGCGCTGCGATGGCTGATGAGCGAGGTCATGTCGACCTTGCCCTCCCGGATCAGTTTCGTCAGCGGGTCGAGGTAGCGCTTGACGTGCGTCTGCCCGCTGCGCAGCGTCAGACTCTTCTGCACCACCTGGCCCATGTTGATCGACAGTGGGCCGCCGTAGACGCCAGGGATCGACACGACACCGCCGGGACGCACCGACTGGATCGCCTGGGTGAGCGCGAACTCGCGTTCAGCCGGTGCGACCTTCTTCTTGATGGCCGACAGGACGCCGCCTTGCCCGTGGCCGGCATCGGCTTCCATGCCCACGCACTCGATCACCGCGTCCGCACCTTCGCCCTTGGTAATCTCTTTGATCCGCTCGAAAACGTCTTCCTTGGCGAAATCGATGATGTCTGTCGCGCCGGCGCGCCGGGCGAGTTCGATCCGTTCCGGGACGGTCTCAATGGCGATGATCCGCTCGGCGCCGAGCAGCTTTGCGGACTGGATCGCGAAGAAACCGACCGGTCCGCAACCCCATACCGCGACGGTCTCGCCGCCTTTCAGATCGCACTGCTCGGCGCCCTGATAGCCAGTCGGGAAGATATCGGTGAGGAAGAGGACGTCGTCGTCGCTCATCCCGTCCGGAACCTTGATCGGCGCGAAGTCGGCCATGGGTACGCGAACATACTCGGCCTGGCCGCCGGAATAGCCACCGAGAATATGCGAATAGCCGAAGAGGCCGGCGATCGGGTAGCCGAACATCTCGGCGGCCTTGTCGGCGTTGCGGTTCGAGCGCTGGCAGCAGGAGTAGAGGCCCATCTTGCACATGCGGCATTCACCGCAATTGATGTTGAAGGGGACGACGATGCGATCGCCCTTCTTCAGCGGATGGTCCGGCGAGCCGACCTCGACGACCTCGCCCATGAACTCGTGTCCGAGCACGTCGCCGCTATGCATCTCGGGCATCAGCCCGTCCATCAGATGCAGGTCCGATCCACAGATCGCGCAACTCGTGACCTTGATCACGACGTCGCGCGAATCCTCGATGCGCGGATCGTCGACCGTATCGCAACGGATGTCGTTTGTGCCGTGCCAGCAGAGAGCTTTCATCGTCGGCGTCCTTCTGTTCGCTCACTCGGATCGAGGGTCGTCAAAGGCAGACGTTGCAGCCGCGCGGTCGTTCCATCTCAAATGGTTCGCCGGCTACGCAATCGTGTGACGCTGAAGGCCAGCCTCACGCGACCTCGTCCGCCATTCGCGCGCCCCGTTGGCCGCTTGGTCGCTCCGGCGGGGTCGTGGTGTCCTTGGCGGTCTGGTGTTCCAGTTCGGCGTTCAACTCGGCTCCGAGAAGGATCACCATGGAAGAGATCCAGATCCACGTCATGAAGCCGACGGCCGCTCCGAGCGAGCCATACGTCTCATCGTAGCTTCCGAAGTTTTCCGCGTACCAGGAGAACAGAAGGGAGACGACCAGCCATAGGATGGCTGCGATGGCCGAGCCCCAACTCACCCAGCGCCAACGCGCTTTCTCGCGACTCGGCCCGTACCGGAAGATCACCGAGATGCCGAGCGCCACAACCACGAGGAGCACCGGCCAGCGCAGCAGCAAAAGCCATGGCTCCAGCGTGCCGAGCCGAAGATAGGTCAGGGCGATCGGCAGAACGATGATCGCGCCGATAGCCGCGATCAGGAAAACGATCAGAGCGAGGGTGAAGCCGAGCGTGACCAAGGTCAGACGGACGAAGCTGCGCTTCTCCTCTTCCTCATAGACGATGTTCAAAGCGTCGAAGAACGACTTCATCCCGGCATTGGCACTCCACAGCGCAACACCGAGACCGAACACCAGACCAAAGCCCAGCGTGCTTGCCTCTTGGCTAGCAAGCCGAGCCAACGTCTCGCTGATGATGTCCATTCCGCCGGCGGGAACGACGCCCTCCAGCGTGTCCAGATGCTCGGCAACGGTGGAGGGATCGGCGAAAAGCCCATAGATCGACACGATTGCCGAGAGCGCAGGAAAGATCGCGAGCAGGACGTAGAACGTCAGGCCCGCAGCCACCAGCATCAGGCGATCGTTGTTGAACTCCTCATACGTGCGATAGAGGATTGCCTTCCAGCCTTGCGCAGGAATGTCGCTGGGCTGTTCCGCGCTTCGGCCATTGCCTCCCTCCCTCTTCGTCGCGGAAGTTGCCTCGGTGCTCTTCTCCTTGTGGCCTTCCAGCGCGTCAGCGCGTCGATCGAGCTCGGCCGCCCTTTCACGATTTGCCCGATAGCCGATCACCAGCGCGATACCGCTGCTGGCCGCGGTCATAAGGAGCAGTTGCAGGGCGCTGCCCCAGGTCCCGTTCGAATGCGTTGGCCGCTGACGTCTCATATCGATCCCTGCCGTTCTGATGTGCAGAGAACGATCAAGGGTAGGAGTTGCGTTCCCTATCTGCGCGGTATCTCGTCGGGACGATCCTGCGCATCCAGGCCGACATGTTCGAATATCGGATGCCATGCGCACTATCCAGGATAGGTCTAGATGCCCAACGTCCCATATTTGAACATGTCGCGGGTCAGCGGCCATCCTTGAATGAGAACGACTGGCCGCCCGCTTGCGACGTGAAACTACATGCCGTCCTTGGCTGCGATGTAGGCCCTACTGCCTGTTGAAAACTCTCGCGGCTTACGGTGGCTTGGCATCTGTGACTGTCGCGCGAGCCGCGGTTCGCGTCCCGAATTTTCGGAACATCGGAAGGGCAGCCTCCGTTGACCTTGCGAAACCGGAATCGGGAGACTGAAAATGAAGAATCTTCTTATCGCAACGATGCTTACCTCTGTCGCGATGGCGGGCACCGCCTATGCCCAGACCACAGCGCCGGAGGCTCCGGCGAACGAGCCGGCGATGGAATCCGAGGGCACCACGCCGATGCCCGAGGGCCCTGATGCCGGCTCGATGGGTGGCATGGCGAACGAGGGCGGCTTCATCACCTATCAGGAAGGCAGCCAGATGCTCGGCTCCGGCCTGATGGGCGCTGACGTTCAGGGCGCCGATGGCGAGAGCATCGGAGCGGTCGACGATCTCCTCCTCGACAATCAGGGTCAGGTGCAGGCGATCGTGGTCGGTGTCGGCGGCTTCCTCGGCATCGGGACGAAGGACGTGGCGATCGCCACCGACCAGCTCGAGTTCGTGATGGCCGAGGAAGCTGCGGCGATGGACGACACGGCTGCGGAGACGACGGCCCCGGCTGACGCCGGCGCCGCCCCGGCACCCTCGGGCACGACCACGGAAACCGCGCCCGCGACCGGGACGACGGGCACGATGGGTGGAACGGCCGGGACCGGAACCGGCACGATGGCCGAAAGCGGTGAAGGCTGGGGCTGGGACGGCGCGGGCATCGACCACATCATGGTCAACTATACGCGCGAGCAGCTCGAAGAAGCGCCTGAGTTCGAGTCTGCCGAGTAAGGTCTCCCGTAGACGTCAAGGAAGTATGGAAGGGGGCTCTCGCCCCCTTCCTGTCATATGGAACGTCAGCGTCATATGGGATTTCGTCGCGTGTTGCCGACGAACAGAGGTCAGTCGAAGCTCCCACTCCCCAGGGCGATGGGGGGCAGCTGTGATTCCCCGGATACGACCGTGGAGTTGGTCTGCTGCCGATCGGCGACGTCGGTCGTGGCCGCGTACCTGCGGCTTCCCCGTTGAGGGCAACGCCCGGCGAACGATCGCGCGCAGCGAAGATCGCTGGCCACGACCATGAAACTTCAGTAAATGAAGGCGCCTGATCCATTCCGGAGCGCATCGTCCCGGGGCGTCATCAGCGAGACCGGACTTAGGCTCCATCATGGCTTCCGCCACACTGCTACATGACACGAATTCTCCGTCTGCGCACGAGCTAAGGCTCGCCGCATTGGACACTTACGCCATTCTGGACACGCCGCCGGAGGACGCGTTCGAGGATATCGTTCATCTGGCACGCGAAATCTGTCATACCTCGACTGCGCTCATAAGCCTCGTCGTCGATGATCGGCAGTGGTTCAAGGCGCGTGTCGGATTCGATGCGTGCCAGACACCGATCGAGCAGTCGGTCTGTTCGCATGCGCTGGAGCAGACCGGCCTTCTGATCATCCCGGATCTTACCCTCGATCCGCGAACCCAATTAAACTCGCTGGTCACAGGCGATCCCTTCATCCGGTTCTATGCAGGCGCACGGCTGGAAACCTCGGACGGTGTCGCCATTGGCACCCTCTGCGTCCTGGACAATGTTCCCCGACCCGATGGGCTGACGACCCATCAGGCCGTCACGCTGGAGCGTCTCGCACGTCAGGTCATGACCCAGATGGAGCTGCGCCGCGCAATCCGGGAACGCGACGCTGCGGGAGAAAAATACCGGGCAGCCAATCTTCGTCTCGAGAATGCAGACGAACGTCTTCAGATCGCGCTTGCCGCGTCAGGCGTCGTTGGCCTCTGGGACTGGATTGTCGAGACCGATCTCCTGCATGGGGACGCTCATTTCGCCCGTCTCTACGGTCTCGACCCGGACCTTGCTGCTGCGGGCCTGACCATGGAAGAGTATCAGGAGTTCGTCGTTGCGGATGATCTCGGCCGCCTGCGCGAAAGGATAAGGGACACATTCGAGAATGGCGCGGATTTCCGGGTCGAGTATCGACTTCTTATCCCCGGTCAGGCGTTGCGCTGGGTCGAGTGCAAGGGGCGGATGATCTACACGCGCGATGGCAAGGCGAAGCGCTTCTCCGGATCCGCCATCGACATTACCGCACGCAAGGTCAGCGAGAAGGAGACGCGCCGCCTCGCGCGCATCGTAGAACAGTCCGGGGATTTCATCGGTGTCGCTCGGCTCGACGGGTCCGTGGAGTGGGTCAACGAGACAGGGCGCGATCTGGTGGGCCTGACGGACGCATCCAGTGCCGAGCGCACATCCATTCGAGATTACTTCGATCCGGCGCAGTGGCCGGAAATTGCGGCCACGGTGCTGCCGGCGGTCGATCGTGACGGTCACTGGCGGGGCGAACTCACCTTTCGACACTTCCGCACCGGCGAGTTGATCCCCGTCCTCTACGACATCATCGGTCTGCGCGATGGTGGTGAGGAAGTTGTCGCCTATGCGAACATCTCGCGCGACATGCGCGATGAAAAGGCCGCCGAGGCCCGGCAGCATATCCTGAACGAGGAACTCTCGCATCGTATGAAGAATACGCTGGCGATGGTTCAGGCGGTCGCGACGCAGACGTTGCGCGGTGTGACCGAGAAGGACGCGGTGGAGGCCTTCAAGAAGCGGCTGCATGCGATCGCGTCGGCCCATCACGTCCTGCTGCAGCAGAACTGGTCGGCAGCGCAGTTTCGACAGGTCGTCGATGCTGTGCTTGCAAATTTCGAGATGGGGGATCGCTTCAGCCTCTCGGGCGAGAACATCACGCTCGGCCCTCGTGCCACCCTTTCGCTGTCCCTTCTTCTTCACGAACTTGCGACCAACGCTCTGAAATACGGCGCTTTGTCGAACGAGACCGGCCACGTCGCCCTGGCATGGTCGATCAACACGAACGGAGAGCTGATCCTTCGATGGGAGGAGAGCGGCGGACCCAGCCCGCAGCAGCCCGATCGTCGTGGTTTCGGTTCGCGGTTGATCAGCATGGGATTGACTGGAACAGGCGGCAGCGAGCTCCATTACCCACCGGAAGGGTTCAAGGCGATCTTCTCTGCGCCCTTGGATCAAGTCCAGCAGCATTAGGCGTGATGTCGATGAAGGAAGGTGATCCGAAGCGCCAGGTGGTGCTCGTCGTTGAGGATGAACCCGTCTTGCGGATGGCCGCCGTCGACCTTGTCGAAGACGCCGGGTTCGAGGCCGTCGAGGCGGCCGATGCCATTCAGGCCATCGAGATTCTCGAAGAACGACGCGATGTCGGCATCGTCTTTTCCGATATCGATATGCCGCGCGGGATGGACGGCATGAAGATGGCAGCTCTCATTCGCGATCGTTGGCCGCCGATCCAGATCATCCTGACATCGGGCTATTTCAGCGTCGAGAAAGTCAGAATGCCTTCCCGAAGCGTCTTCTTCCCCAAGCCGTACGAAACGTCGAAGATCGTCGAAGCCCTTCATCGCATGGCTGCCTAGGCGCAGTCTCGAAATGGTGCCGGGCTGTGGCGGGCGACCTTGATTGCGATCGAGGAGGCTTCGCACCCGTCCGTGGACGCCTCGCGGGAGTGCGGCAGGTCCCGTCGCTCAACCGGTTTTCACGGCGGGCCGTGATGGGTCCACTTTGACGGGTTCGCCATTCGGCGCGGCTATGTCGTGCGGGGCCCGTCTTCCATCCCCACGACCAGACGCACGACAGAGCCCTCGTGAAGGCGGTCGAAGCCTTCATTGATCTCGTCGAGCGTGATCACGCCGGAGCCGAGGCGGTCGACCGGCAACCGCCCCTGCTTGTAGAGCGCGACGTAGCGGGGAATGTCGCGGACAGGCACGCATGTGCCGATGTAGCTGCCTCTCACGGTTCGCTCTTCGGCGACGAGGTTGACGATGTTCACGGGCAGCGTCGCGTCGGGCGCCGGCAGGCCGGCGGTGATCGTGGTGCCGCCGCGGCGTGTCATGCGATAGGCCGCCTCCAGCGCGCGGGCCGAACCGGCGAACTCGAAGGCGAAATCCGCGCCGCCCTCCGTCATCGCGCGCACCGCCTCGACCGCATCTGCGCGTGTCGCGAGCACCGTGTCGGTCGCTCCGAGTTCGCGTGCGATTCGCAGCTTCTCCTCCGACAAGTCCACCGCGACCACGCGCGAGGCCCCCGAAGCGACGGCGCCGAGAACGGCCGCGAGGCCGACGCCGCCCAGCCCGATCACCGCCGCTGACTGACCGAGCTGGAGCTTGGCCGTGTTGACGACGGCGCCGACGCCTGTCAGCACCGCGCAGCCGAACAGCGCGGCCACCTCGAAGGGCAGGTCCTTGTCGACCTTCACCACCGAGCGGCGGGAGACGACGGCGTGGTCGGCGAAGGCCGAGCATCCGATATGGTGATGCACTTCGCGGCCGTGCTCGCGCAGACGGATGGACCCCGAAAGCAGCGTGCCCCTGCCGTTGGCCTCCGCGCCCGGTTCGCAGAGCGCCGGCCGCCCCTGCGAGCAGGGCAGGCAGTGGCCACAACTCGGCATGAAGACGAGCACGACATGATCGCCCACCTGCAAATCCGTTACGCCTTCGCCGAGCGCCGTGATCTCGCCGGCCGCCTCGTGGCCGAGAGCCATGGGCATCGGCCGGGGGCGCGTGCCGTTGATCACCGAAAGGTCCGAGTGGCACAAGCCCGCCGCGCGGATGCGCAGAAGGACCTCTCCGGGGCCCGGCGCCTGGAGATCCAGCGTCTCGATGGAGAGAGGGCGGCTCTGCGCGAAGGGGTGCGCCGCGCCCATTTCCCGAAGCACGGCCGAACGAATTTTCATTGCTATACCCTCCTCCCGGGTGCCGTCATCTCCGCGTAATGCCGGCTCTCCTCCCCTGCCGGTGATCCGGCCCGCACATCTTCGGCCGAAGTCGCCCTTGCGCGCAAATCCAAAACGCCCGTTCGGGGCGAGGCACCCCGATCAGGTCTCCTGAAGCCAGTGCGCGAAGGCCAGCATCGCCGCCGTCTCGGGCCGCGATTGCAGGCGCACCAGCCAATAGGAGCCGAGCGTCACAGTGGTCGCGAAGGGTTGAACGACCGTCTCCTCGCCGAGTTGGCGAGCGAACATGGATGGCGGAGCGAGCGCGACGCCCGCGCCCTGGATCGCGGCCTCCATCATTGCCAGCGAGGAATCGAACACGATCGAGCGTGGGAGGCGCCGCGGCTCTTCGACCCCGGCCTGCGCGAACCAGCGCGCCCATTCGTCCGCGCGATATGAACGCAGCAGCGTCTCGGCGAGAAGGTCTTCGGGCGCAGCCAAGCGGCGCGCGATGCGCGGCAGGCAGATCGGCGACAGCGCGGCCTCCATCAACGGGCGCGCCTCCATTCCGTGCCAGGCGCCGCCGCCGAACCGGATCGCGAAATCGAGGCCTTCCGCCGCGACGTCCACCCGGTTGTTGTTGGTCGAGAGCCGGAGGTCGACGAAAGGATGGCGAGCCTGGAAGTCGGGCAAGCGTGGCAGCAACCAGCCGACGGCGAAGGTGCCGACGGCGCCGACCCGCAGAATTTCGCGCGTGCGTCCGCCCTCGAAGCGCTCCAGCGTCGTGCCGATGCGGTCGAAGGCCTCGCGCACCGCCGGCAGCAGCGTTTCGCCCTCGCGCGTCAGCATGAGGCCACGAGGCAGGCGTTCGAAGAGCGAGACACCCAGGGAAGCCTCCAGTGAGCGCACCTGATGGCTGACGGCGGCCTGCGTGACGAAGAGTTCGATCGCCGCTTTCGTGAAGCTCAGATGGCGCGCCGACGCCTCGAAGGCGCGCAGCGCTGTCAAAGGAAGATGCGGACGGACCACCCGGTAGAGCCTCAAATTTTTCTTGCGACAGCGGCGAGAATTGGTCGTTTGCCGGCTTGAGCGCCGCTTGGCTATAGACAGGCTGTGCCAAAACGAAAGCGCAGCAAAGGCCGGCGGGAGGGGTTTGCTCCCGCTTTGTGGACCCTTGCCCGACATCAGGGAACCATCATGAGCCCCGCAATCAAATTCGCGGCATCCTCGCTCGCACTCGCAATGACGCTGGCAAGCGCACCGGCGTGGGCGCAGGGCGGCCCGCATCTCGAAGCGGTCGTCGATGCGGCGATCGAGCCGGTGATGACTGAGCACGACGTTCCGGGCATGGCGGTCGCCGTCCTGTCCGGCGGCGAGGTGCGCTTCTTCAACTACGGTGTCACTGCCCCAGAGGGCGAGGAGCCGGTGAGCCAGAATACGATCTTCGAGGTCGGTTCGGTCAGCAAGCTCTTCACCGCCACCCTTGCGGCCTACGCAGAGGAGAGAGGACGTCTCGCTTTAGCCGACAGCGCCGCTCAGCATATGCCACAGATCGAGGGCAGCGCGATCGGCACGGCGAGCCTCGACCAGCTCGGCACCTACGCGGCCGGCGGCCTGCCGCTGCAGTTTCCCGACGAGGTGACGGGCGAGGATGGTCTCGTCGCCTTCTACAGGAATTTCGACCCGCCCTTCGAGGCCGGCTCCCACCGGCTCTACTCCAATCCGAGCATCGGTCTTCTCGGATATCTGACGGCCCGCGCTCTAGGCGAGCGCTTCGACATGGCAATGGAGCGCACGCTCATGCCAGCCTTCGGTCTCGCCGATACTTTCGTGCGCGTGCCGCAGGCTCGCATGGGCGAATATGCGTGGGGCACCTCGCGCGACGGTCAGGCCATCCGGGTGACGCCGGGCGCGCTGGACTCGGAAGCCTACGGCATCAAGACGACGGCGGCTGATCTCGCCCGGTTCGTGGCCGCGCAGATGGAGGGCACGGGGCTCGATACCGACTGGCAGGCGGCTGTGCGCGAGACCCGGCGCGGGCGTTACACCGTCGGTCCGATGACACAGGCGCTCGGTTGGGAGCGCTACGACGACGCGGAAGACCTCGACGCGCTGCTCGAAGGCAATTCCACCGAGATGGCCTTGGAGCCGCAGGAAATCGCTGCTCCTGCCGAGGCTCCCGCCGAGGCGTTCTTCAACAAGACAGGATCGACCGGTGGTTTCGGCGCTTATGTCGCGATGGTGCCGGCGCGAGGTGTCGCGGTCGTCATGCTCGCCAATCGCAACTATCCGAACGCGAGCCGTGTCGAGGCGGCCCACGCGATCCTTGGGCACTTGGACTGAGGGCGCGCAAAGCGGCGAGCGATGTCCGCAGAGTTTCCCCATGAGAAGGGCCGCACGCATGGCTGCGTGCGGCCCTGTTTCTATGGAAGGTCTTTCGATCAGACGGCCGGCGTCAGTGTCACCGAGGTGCCCGTTGCCGCAGCGTTCAGGCCGATCTGCCCGCTGAGGCTCACGGTCTGGAGCTGGATCGAACCGGCCGTACCGCCGACGAGGATGTTGGCACCTGCACCGGCGCCGAGCGTCGCCTCGACCGTCGCGCCCTGATAGACACCGCCGAGCGAGCCAAGATGATAGCCGGCCGTCGGCGCCAGCACAGCCCAGACCAGCTGACCGCGCGTGGTGAAGCCGAGATCGACGCCCATCTTGCGCATGACGCCGGTGTAGACCTCCGTCGTCTGCGCGCCCACCGTCGACTGGAACACGCAATCGAGTGTCTTGGCAGAACCGAGGACGTAGCCGACACCCCCACCGATATCGCACGTCATGTAGCCGATGCGCACGCCGTCACGCTCCTGAACCAGCGGAACAGCCTCGACGGGCTCGTAGACAGGCATATCGGCGGCCTGTGCGACGTTGGCGCCGATCATGGCGGTTACCAGAGCCGTGGCAAAAACTCGTTTCATGGTGGTCTCCTTTACTTCTGCCGGCTTTCGATCGGACGCAATTCGGTCCCCCTCGGCAACACCGGTATGGGTTCGTTAACGTTTGCGTCCGCCAAACGATCCATCCCCCGACGAAATCGTTCCGCGACACGACAGGAACGCGTGGGCCATGAACCCTTTCGGTTCCCGCATATCTTTCGGGACGCAGCAGGTTTCGCCGGTCGCGGCGCCGGTCAGCCTTTGTGAACGGCCGCTCAACCGCTGTCCTATCTTCTCCGCGGGTGTGCTGAGCCTGAGGCCGCGTCTCGAAGCTTGGAGGCCGATCGTCTCTAGCCATGGCGCGCATGAGCGTGCATCCTCCGCGGGCGGTCGGGAGGCCGCGACCGCGATCGGCCTACAGGTGCGATGCGCGGACGGAGGAGGGGGAGCGACGCCTCGCAGGTCCGCATGGGCGCGCGGCGCTCCAGACGTTGCAAGGGAGGTCGCGCGACGTGAAGACCATCAAGGGGCCGGGGATCTTTCTGGCGCAGTTTGCCGGCGATGAGGCACCGTTCAACTCTTTCGACGCGATCTGCGCGTGGGTCGCCTCGCTCGGCTACGAGGGCGTACAGATTCCCACCTGGGACGCGCGGCTGTTCGACCTGAAGCGCGCTTCCGAATCGAAGGACTACTGCGACGAGATCGCCGGCATCGCCGCCGGCCATGGGCTGACGATCACCGAGCTTTCCACCCACCTGCAGGGCCAGCTCGTCGCCGTGCATCCGGCCTACGACATCGCCTTCGACGGTTTCACCGATGCCTCGGTGCGCGGCGACCCGAAGGCGCGCCAGGAATGGGCGGTCGATCAGGTGCGCCGGGCCCTTACGGCCTCGCGCCATTTCGGTCTCAAGGCCCACGCGACCTTTTCCGGCTCGCTCGCCTGGCCCTACGTCTATCCCTGGCCGCAGCGCCCGGCCGGCCTCGTCGAGGCCGCGTTCGACGAACTCGCGAAGCGCTGGCGGCCGATCCTCGACCACGCCGAGGAGATGGGCGTCGACATCGCCTACGAGATCCATCCGGGCGAGGATCTGCACGACGGCATTTCCTACGAGATGTTCCTGGAGCGCGTCGGCGGGCACGCGCGCGCCAACCTTCTCTACGATCCTTCCCACTTCGTGCTGCAGCAGCTCGACTATCTCGCCTATATCGACATCTACCACGAGCGCATCCGTGCCTTCCACGTGAAGGACGCAGAGTTCAACCCGACCGGGCGTCAGGGCGTCTATGGCGGGTTCCAGTCCTGGGTCGACCGCGCCGGGCGCTTTCGCTCGCTCGGCGACGGGCAGGTGGATTTCGGCGCCGTCTTCTCCAAGCTCACGCAATACGGCTTCGACGGCTGGGCGGTGCTCGAATGGGAATGCGCGATCAAGCATCCCGAGCAGGGCGCCGCGGAAGGCGCGCCCTTCATCGCGGCGCATCTCATCCGCACGACCGAACGCGCCTTTGACGACTTCGCCGGGGCCGGCACGGACGATGCGGCTAATCGCACGATGCTTGGCCTCGGGGAGGGCGCGTGATGACGATCGAAGCGAACGAGAACGCCGTGAGGGTCGGTGGCGGGCGCATCCGGCTCGGCATGGTGGGCGGCGGGCAGGGCGCCTTCATCGGTGCTGTCCACCGTATCGCCGCGCGGCTCGACGGTCATTACGAACTCGTCGCGGGGGCGCTGTCCTCCGATGCCGAACGAGCGCGTGCCTCGGCCGCCGAACTGCGCATCGCGCCCGAACGCGCCTACACCTCCTTCGAGGAGATGGCACGGGCCGAGGCCGCGCGGCCGGACGGGATCGAGGCGGTGTCGATCGTCACGCCGAACCATCTCCACGCACCGGCCGCCAGAGCCTTCCTGGAGGCGGGCATCCACGTCATCTGTGACAAGCCGCTCTCGATGAACGTCGCGGAGGCGCAGGACCTCGTCGCCCTTCGGGAGCGCACGGGCCGCATCTTCGCGGTGACCCACAACTACACGGGCTACCCGATGGTGCGGCAGGCGCGTGCGATGGTGGAGGCGGGCGAACTCGGCGCGCTGCGTCTCGTGCAGGTCGAGTACCCCCAGGACTGGCTGAGCGAGCGGGTGGAGGCGGCGGGCTCCAAACAGGCCGAGTGGCGCACCGATCCCGCGCGCTCGGGCGCAGGCGGGTGCATCGGCGACATCGGCACCCATGCCTACAACCTCGCCGCCTTCGTTACCGGGCTGCGCGCGCGCGAGCTTCTGGCCGACCTCTCGACCTTCGTGGAGGGGCGCCAGCTCGACGACGATGTGCAGATCATGCTGCGCTACGAGGGCGGTGCGAAGGGCCTCTTGTGGGCGAGCCAGGTCGCGGTCGGCAACGAGAACGGGCTGAAGCTGCGCGTCTACGGCGAGAAGGGCGGGCTCGAATGGCTGCAGGCCGAGCCGAACGCGCTCTGGTTCACGCGGCTCGGCGAGCCGAAGCAGCTTCTGACGCGCGCCGGCGCCGGTGCTTGGCCGCAGGCCGCGCGCGTGAGCCGCATCCCGAGCGGCCATCCGGAGGGCTACCTGGAAGGCTTTGCGACGATCTACACAGAGGTCGCGGCCGCGATCCTCGCCGCGCGGGACGGCGGCGATCCTGAAGCCGGCGTGATCTTCCCCACCGTGGAGGACGGGCTCGACGGAATGCGTTTCATCGAGGCCGCCGTCCGCTCGTCGAAGGACGGAAACGTCTGGGCGCGGCTCGAATAAGGGCGCGACGCGGGCCCGCCGTCCGCTTCGCGATCCTCGTCAGGCAGCCCGTGCGCTATGCATCGTGCGCGGGGCAGCGGCGACGACGGACTCGACCGTCTGCAGGAAAATATCGACGCTGCGGTCCCAGCCGTAGGCGGCCGAGCGCTCGAGCGCTGCCCCACGCGGCAGGGTGAGCGCGCCGAGCGCGGCGGCGCGAAGGTCCTCCGAAATGACCCCCGCCTGCGTGCCGGCCAGGACCTCGGTCGGTCCCGGCTCGGGATAGGCGGCCACGGGCGTGCCGCAGGCCAGCGCCTCCAGGATCACGAGGCCGAACGTGTCGGTGCGCGAGGGGAAGACGAAGGCGTCGGCCGTCGAATAATAGCGCGCCAGCGCCTCACCGGTCTGCGCGCCGGCGAAGTGGACATCCGGGTAGCGCCGGATCAGCGCCTTCAGGTCCGGGCCGTCGCCGACCACGAGCTTGGAGCCTGGCAGGTCGAGGTCAAGAAAGGCCGGGATGTTCTTCTCGGGCGCGATGCGCGAGACGGTCAGGAAGATCGGCCGCGGCAGGTCGAGCAGGATCGGATCGAGAGGCCGGAAGAGCGAGCGGTCGACGCCGCGCGTCCATGTCGTGACATTGCGGAAGCCGCGCAGCGTCAATTCGCGGCGCATCGTCTCGTTCGGCACGAGGCAGGCCGAGCCTGCATTGTGGAACCAGCGAAGCGCGGAATAGGTCAGCCGCTCGGGCACCGGCGCGCGCTGGCGCAGATATTCGGGGAAGCGCGTGTGGAAGCTCGTCGTGAAGGAGAGCCCGCGGCGCAGGGCGAGCCTGCGCATCTGCAGGCCGATCGGGCCTTCGGTCGCGATGTGGACGGCGTCCGGCTGGAATTCGTCGACGATCGCCTGCAGGCGACCCGGCCGCGGCACCGCGAGGCGGATTTCGGCATAGCTCGGGCACGGGACGGTGCGGAAGTCGGCTGGCGAGACGGTGCGCACGGCGATGCCGCGCTCACGCAGATCGTCCGAGAGGCTTGAGAGCGTGCGCACGACGCCGTTCACCTGGGGGAACCAGGCGTCGGTCGCAAGCAGGATGCGCATCAGGCGGCCTCCGCCACGACGTGCGGAAGGCTGAGACGCTTATCGCCGTCGCCCGAGCCCGGAATGCGTACGGGCACGATGTCCGTCCAGGTCAGGAGCTCCAGCGAGCCGTCGGCGTTCTCGGCCACCGCCGTGCAGCTTTCCACCCAGTCGCCGGTGTTGACGTAGACGAAGTCGCGCCCGTCCGCCGGGTCGATGCGGGCATGATGGATGTGGCCGCAGATCACCCCGTCGCATTCACGCCGGCGCGCCTCGGCCGAGAGCGCGTCCTCGAACGCGCCGATGAAGGAGACGGCGTTCTTCACCTTCAGCTTGGCCCAGGCCGAGAGCGACCAGTAGGGCATGCCGAGGCGGCGGCGCACGCGGTTGAGGAGGAGGTTCAGCGCGATCGCGGCATCGTAGGACCAGTCGCCCAGATAGGCGATGATGCGCGCGTGGCGCACGACCACGTCGTATTCGTCGCCGTGGGTGACGAGGTAGCGGCGCCCGTCCGCACCGACATGCACGTCGTTCTGCCGCACTTCCACGCCGCCGAAGTGTTCGCCGGGGAATTCGCGCAGGAACTCGTCGTGATTGCCGGGGATGTAGATGATCTCGGCGCCCTTGCGCGCCTTCTTCAGGAGCGCCTGTACAACGTCGTTGTGCGACTGTGGCCAGTGCCAGGACCGGCGAAGCCGCCAGCCGTCCACGATGTCGCCGACGAGGTAGATTGTGTCGGCGTCGTGATGGGCAAGGAAGTCAACGAGTTGAGCGGCTTGCGCCGCACGCGACCCCAGATGAATATCGGAAAGAAACAGGGTGCGAAACCTTCGTGGCGCGAAGGATATGCGAGTGTGCGCGGTCATCGATCCCTCCGACGCCGTTCCCTATGCGCGCTGTTTGCCCGATTCGCATTGCAACTCGATGACGGTTGCCGCGTTCTACTGCGTTTCGCCTTCGAACAGGCGCGGCAGCGCGTGCTCGAACGTCCTGCGCCCAGCCTTGAAGCCCAGCATCGGCTGGGCGATGCGCCGCACCGCGTCGGCGCCGGAAGCGGCGTCAAGGACGAGAAGGTCCGCCGGCGCACCCACCTCGATGCGGGCCTCGTGCCCGATCAGCCGCGCCGCATCGGCCTCGATCATCGAGAATGCGCGCGACAGCGCGTCTGGGGTGGAGAGCTGTGCGACGTTGGCGAAGAGGTTCGCCATGCGAAGGAGCGAGGCGTCGCCATAGGGCGTGAACGGGTTCAGGACGTTGTTGGTGGCGATCGCCGTCAGGATGCCCGCCTCCGCCAACCGGTCGGCCGGCGCCACGCCGCGCGGCACGAGCCGGTCGGACCCGCGTCCGTTGAGGAACAGGTCCGTCGCCGGAAGGACGACGACCGCAATGCCTGCCTCGCGGAGGCGGCGCGCGATCGCTTCGACAGCATCCGGCGCAATCGCTGAGATCTTGGTGGCGTGGCCGACGCTGACGCGCCCGCCCAGGCCGCGTACCTCCACCGCGGCAATCAGCGCGGGCAGGTCTGAGCTTTCGGGATCGAGATCGAAGTCGATGTGGAAGTCCGCCGGCACGCCGAAACGTTCGGCGAGATCGAGGACCAGCGCGATGTGCCGCGCCGGGTCGGGGTCCTGATAGGGGCAGCCGCCGACGCTCGTCGCGCCGCCACGCAAAGCCGATTCCAGCAGCGCGTGCGTCTCCATCTCCTGCGTCAGCCCCTCCTGCGCGAAGGCGCAGAGGTCGATGTCGAGCGCGTGTGCGTAGCGCGCCTTCACTGCCAATAGCGCCTCGAAGGAGCGCAGGCCCGCTCGCGGATCGGTCTCGACGAAGGAGCGCATGCGCATCGTGCCGTGGCCGATCGCGCGCTCGACGACGCTCGATGCGCGCTCGAACACGTCTTCGACAGTGAACTTAGCTTTGGCGGCGGCGGTGAGTGCGACGGCTTCGGCGAGCGTGCCGTCACAGATCTGGCAGCGCTCAAGGATGCACGCCTTATCGAGATGGATATGCGCGTCGGTGAAGCCCTGGCAGACGAAGCGTCCGCCGGCGTCGTCCTCCGGCGGGCCGGGCGGAAGCGCGGGCTCGATCGCGGCGATCCGCCCGCTCGCGATGCCGATGTCGACGATGTCTTCGCGACCGTCCAGTTTCGCGCCGCGCAGGATGCGGTCGAACATCACCGCTACCCGAGCTCGAAGCTGGTCAGGCCGAAAATCTCGGCAAGCGGCAGATCGGGCGCCTTCCCGCGATACATGCGGGCGGTCTCGAAGACGGGAACGAGCCCGTGGCGCTCGGCCAGCGAGAGCGCGGCCGCGTTCGGCTCGGGCACGTCGAGTATGACGGTCGCGTCGTGCGGCATCGCGTGTATGAGGCCGAGGAACAGTGCCTCCGCGATCTCGGCCGAAGCCGCGAAGAGCGGGCCGATCTTGAAACCCTCCCGGCAGGGACGCGAGACGCCGAAGCCGGAAAGGCCAGGAGGTGCATCGACGGCAAGGGCGTGGTGGCCGGGCAGGCTTGTCCACGCCGTGAGAAAGGCAGGGCGCGGCGCGCCGAAGCACCGGCGGTCGAGCGCCGCGAGGGCTGGCGCATCGACGTCCGTCAGGGCGCTCGCAGCAGGGCCGGTCGTTGCCCGCCGCTTCGCGACACCCGAGAAACGCACATTGCGATGGGCGAGGGCAAAGCCCGACCGCGCGTAATTCGTCTGCTGGGCGACGACGCCGTCGAGCCCGACGGTGCGCGGTCCGGCGTGGGCCATACCGGCTTGCCAGAGCGCCCGGCCGATGCCTCGTCCGCGCCGGTCGGGCCGTGCGATGTAGAGGCCAAGAAAGGCGAAGCTCTCGTCGTAGTTGACGACGGAGATCGCCGCGACCGGCTCGCCATCCTCCACGGCGACGAGGAAACCCTCCGGGTCGGCGAGGCGAAAGGCTTGCGCGTCAGACAGACCCGGATTCCAGCCTTCCGCTGCCGCCCAGTCCACGACGGTCGTAAGGTCGCGCTCGGTCATCACGCGAATGACGGGCGTCTCCACGCTCACTCCTTGGGGCGGGGCGGCGCGTAGCCGCCGCGCTTCGAGGTGCGTAGCCCGAGGGTCGCCAGTGTCTCGGCGAGCTTCACGGCCGCGGAGACGCCCTCGACGACGGGCAGGCCATGGCGGCCCGACAGTTCGACGGCGAAATCGGCCATGCCGGCGCAGCCGAGGACGATCGCCTCGGCGCCATCCTGCGCGATGGCGATCTCGATCTCTTCCGAGATGCGGCGCGTTGCTGCCTCCGGGTCGGCCTCGATGGCCAGCACGGGCACGTCGCTCGCGCGCACCGAGGCGCAGCTTTCCCACAGGCCGTTGCGCTTGAGGTTGTCGGTGAGGATCGGCACCGAGCAGGCGAGCGTCGTGACGACCGAGAAGCGCCGCGCGAGAAGGCTCGCCAGATGCGCGGCCGCCTCGCCGATGCCGATGACGGGCTTTTCGGCCAGCGAGCGCGCGGCGTCGAGCCCCGTGTCGTCGAAGCAGGCGATGACATGGGCGTCGGCCCCGTCCGCCTCGGCCCGCGCGATGGCGTCCAGAAGGCCGGGCACCGCCCACGCCCCGTCGACGTGACCTTCGATGGAAGGCGGCCCGCTTTTATTGGTGACGGCGAGGATGCGCGTGCCGGGTGCGCACGCCCGCTCGGCGGCCTCGGCGATCGTGCGCGTCATCGAGGCGGTGGCGTTGGGATTGACGATCGAGATGAGCATGCGGTTTTCGCAGTTCATTCGCCCTTGGGCATCGCGGCGCGCGCGCGCCGGCTGCGCTGGACGAGGGCGAAGAGCCCGAGCGTGCCAAAGATCACCGTGAAGGAGACCGCCGTGACGGATGTGCCGAGCGCGTAGATTTCCGGCGTCGTCACCGTCGTCGTCGCGGCGGCGAGTTCCAAGGGCAGCGTGTTGGTGGAGCCCATCGTTTGGCTGGAGCGCGCCACCTCGTCGAAGGAGAGCGTGAAGCCGAAGAGGGAAATGCCGATGAGCGAAGGCGCGATCATCGGCAGGAGGACGTGGCGGAAACTCTGCCACGAGGTGGCGCCGAGGTCGCGCGCGGCTTCCTCGTAGGCCGGGTTCAGCCGGTTGAGGACGGCGAACATGATGAGGAGGCCGAAGGGCAGCGTCCAGGAGAGGTGCGCGCCGAGCCCGGACGTGAAGAGGCCGAGCGAGTTGCCGCCCGCCAGATGCTGAAGGCCGATAGAGGTCAGCACGGAGCGCAGGAGGTCGTCGAGGATGCGGAACTCCAGCGCGATGCCGAGCGAGACGACGATGGAGGGCACGATCAGGCTGGCGATGGCGACGTAGAAGAGGAGCGTCGCACCACGGAACCCGCGCCGGAAGGCAAGGCCCGCGAGCACCGAGATCACCACCGTCGAGACCATGACCACGGCGCCGAGCGCCAGCGAGCGCCGGAAGGCGACCCCGATGTCGATCGTGCCGCGCCCGCTCCAAAGGCGTTCGAACCAGTAGGTCGAGACGCCGTTCATCGGAAAGGTGAGCCCGCCCTGCGGCCCCTGGAAGGAGAGGGTGAGGATCGTCACCACAGGCCCGTAGAGGAACAGGACGAAGAGCGCGAAGAAGGCGGCCAGCGCGTAGAAGGAGCGCGGGCGTTTCTCTTCGCGCGGAGCGGTGCGGGTCATCGCTCTAAAGCTCCTTGCGGATGTCGACGAGGCGCAGCATGCCCCAGACGGTCATCAGGACGACGATCAGGAGCAGGACTGCGTTCGCGGCGGCGATCGGGAACTGCAGGAAATTGATCTGCGTCTGGATCACCTTGCCGACCGAGGCGATCTGCTGGCCGCCCATGATGCCGATGGTGATGTAGTCGCCCGTGACGATGGTGACGACGAAGATCGAGCCGATCAGGATGCCGGGCTTGGCGAGCGGGATGACGACGTTCCACAGCGTCTGCCAACCGGATGCGCCGGCGTCGAGCGCGGCCTCCATCAGCGAGCGGTCGATGCGCATCATCGAGTTGAAGATAGGCACCACCATGAACAGCGTGTAGAGGTGGACGAGCGCCAGCGCGACGGAGAAATCCGAGTAGAGCAGCCAGTCGATCGGCTGGCTGGTGATGCCCAACGACTGAAGCGTCTGGTTGACGAGGCCGTTGCGCCCCAGAAGCGGGATCCACGAGATCGTGCGGATGACGTTCGAGGTCCAGAACGGGATGGTGCAGACCATGAAGAGCGCGATCTGCATCGGCAGCGTGCGCACGTGGAAGGCCAGGAAATAGGCGACCGTGAAGCCGATCGCGAGCGTCGTCGCCCAGACGATCGCCACGAATTTCAGCGTCGAGAGATAGGTCGAGAAGGTCGTGCACAGGCGCGGCAGATTGGCGACGCAGCCGTAGAACACGTCGTAGTAATTGGTGCCGGTAAAGGCCGGCTCCATCGAGTAGCCGTTGTAGTTCCAGAACGAGACCGCGAAGGTCGCGCCGAGCGGCAGGACGAAGAAGACGAGGAAGACGAGCGCCAGCGGCGCCGCCTGCAGATAGGGCACGAAGGCCGGCGACCAACTCGTGCGCCGGCGCCGGGCATTGGCCCGCGCGGGCGCGGACGCCCCGGTCTGAACCGGGGCGCCTGCCGCTTGCGTGGCGAGATCAGGCCGCAATGAATTCGTTCCAGCGGCGGATCATATAGACGTTCTCGTCCATGACGGCGTTCCAGCAGGCGACGCGGCCCATGCGCTCCTCGTAGGAGCCGCCGTCGCGTGTAGCGCCGGCGCTTTCGAGAAGGCGTCCGTCCGGGGCCATGATGTCCTGCTCGGCCGCCGCGCCCTCGTACCAATAGGCCCACTCATAGGGCTCCAGCGCCTCGCGCGTCGTCTCGAGGACCGCCGGGTAGTAGCCCTGGCGCGAGAGGTAGGCGCCGGCCCAGCCGGAGAGGAACCAGTTGGCGAACTCGTAGGCGGCGTCCTTCTCGCGCTCGCCGATCGAGGTCGGCAGGCCGAAGCCGGAGGCCCAGGCGCGGTAGCCCTCCTTCAGCGGCTGGTAGCGGCACTGGATGCCTTGGGTGCGCACCGCAGTCACGGCCGGCGACCACATGGACTGGATCACCACCTCACCCGAAGCCATCAGGTTCACGGACTCGTTGAAGTCCGTCCAGAAGGCGCGGAACTGGCCGGCGCGCTTGGCCTCGATCAGCGCCTCGATCGTGGCGTCGATCTCCTCGCGCGTCATGTTGCCCTTGTCGCCGTAGGTCATGTCGCCGCGCGCCTCGAGCGCCATCGCCGCGTCCATGATGCCGATCGAGGGAATGTTGAGGATCGCGGCGCGCCCGGCATATTGCGGGTCGAGGAGCGCGGCCCAGGAATCGACCTCGCCTTCGATGAGGTCCGGGCGGATGCCCAGAGTGTCGGCGTTGTAGGTGGTGGGGATGAGCGTGAGGAAGCCGGTCTCCTCGGTGGCGAAGCTCGTCGCGCTCTCTTCGGGCAGATACAGCACTTCCGAAGGCGCCGTCCCGTCGAGGCCGACAGCCTGCCCGTTCACCGTCCCGTCGCGGATGACCGAGGCGATGGAGCCCGCGCGATCGATGCGCGAGGCGTCGAAGCCCATCAGATTGCCAGACGGCATCAGGTTCGGCAGCGCGAAATATTCGGTGTCGACGAGGTCGAACGAGCCCGGCTGCGTGACGACGCGGCGTGCGACGTCGTCGGTCGTGACGGTGATGTACTGGATGTTGATGCCGAGGTCTTCGGCGGCCTTGGCCGCTATGTCGGGCGCCTGGTTCACGGCCGTGGAGAGGTAGCGCAGCGTGACGCGCTCCTGCGCGATCGCCGGGAACCCCGTCACCTTGGTGACGAGCCCCGCGCCGGCGAGCGCGGCCGAGCCCTTCAGGATGTTGCGCCGCGTCAGCCCGCCGCGGCCGGTGTCGGAAGTCTTCGTCATCGCGCAGTTCTCCATCGATGGGGTTTCAGTGGGTGGTGGTGATGAGTTCGTGGCGGTCTTCGGGGCTCCACCCGAAGAGCACCGGATCGCCGAAGGCGAGGGGCGTGCGGTCGAAATCGCGGTCTGCGAGCGTGGCGGTCACTTCGCTGCCGTCGCTCGCGCGGAGGCCGAGATTGACGCTGCCGCCCTGATACTCGACCGTCTCGACCTTGCCGCTTGCCATCTCGTGCGCGGCCGTCGAGCCCGGCGCGGCGACCCGCACATGATCGGCGCGCACGGCAAAGGTGCGCCCGTCCTGCGAGACGATGTTGTGGCCGCCCATGAAGCGGGCGACGAAGGGCGTGCGCGGCGCGTTGAAGACCTCGCGCGGGGTGCCGACCTGCTCGATCCGCCCCTCGTTCATGACGACAACCATGTCGGCGAGCGCCATCGCCTCTTCCTGGCTGTGCGTCACGTGGACGAAGGAAATGCCGAACTCGCGCTGGTAGCGCTTCAGTTCGGTGCGCATGCGCACGCGCAGGAACGGATCGAGCGCCGACAGGGGTTCGTCGAGGAGGAGGACGGAGGGGCTCGTGACGAGCGCGCGAGCCAGGGCGACGCGCTGCTGCTGGCCGCCGGAAAGCTGCGCGGGCAGGCGTGTCGCGTAGCGGCCCATGTCGACGAGGGCGAGCATCTCGTCGGCGCGCTTCAGCCGCTCGGCTTTGGAGACGCCCGCCATCTTGAGCGAGAAGGCGACGTTGTTTCGCACGTCGAGATGAGGAAACAGTGCGTAGCTCTGGAACATCATCCCCGTGCCGCGCCTGGCGGGCGGCAGATCGTTGACCACCGTGTTGCCGATCATGATATCGCCGTCGGAGACGAATTCGTGCCCGGCGATCATGCGCAGGGTGGATGACTTGCCGCAGCCCGAGGGGCCAAGGAGGCAGCAGTAGGTGCCGGCGGGGATGCGCAGCGAGACGGCGTCCACCGCAACCGTGTTCCCGTAGAACTTGGTCGCGGCCGCAAGCTCAAGATCGGCGGCGTTCGACGGCAATGGCCTTCCTTCCCGTGGCAATGGTCCGACACGTCCTACGCAAGAACCGTGCCAGCTTGCTGCCAGCGCTCGGACAGGGAACGCCTTCGTTGAAACGAAGCGAGGATGCCGAATGCACAGGCGTATTGCTGCGAATTTATGCGCAGACATGGGCACGATTGCTGCGGATCGAGCATCCCAAGAGCATCGACTTGAGCGTTCAAAGTGCATACACTTTGGTAGGGAAACCGGAGGCCGATCATGGCGGATGTGTGCGGAGTGTCGAGCGAGCGGGGGCGCGCCGATCTGCGCGCGGTCGAGGTCTATCTGGACGCGACGATGGCCGGCGAGCCGGACCGGGCGCTCGCCGTCGTCGCGCCCGGCTTCGTCGCGCGCTTCACCGGCGGGCGCGAGTATGACAGCCCGGCCGGGCCGACCGGTTTCAACGCTGCGCGCTATTCGTGGGTGAAGAAGCGCATCGAGCGCTACGGCGTGATCGAAGCCGGCTCCCGGACGATCGTCTACAGTCTCGGCACGCTCTACGGGGCCTGGCCGGACGGCAAGCCGTTCGAGGGCAACCGCTACATCGACCGCTTCGTGGTGGAGGACGGGCTGATCCTCGAGACCGACGTGTGGAACGACAGCGCGGAATGGATCCTCGACCCGGCCTGCGCGCGGTGAGCGCGGCGGCCGACCTGCCGGACCGCGTGGCGCGCATCTGCGCGGTGATCCGCAAGGCGATCATCGAGCGGGCGCTTTCGCCGGGCGACAAGCTGCCGGAGGATTCACTGGGCGAGAGCTTCAGCGTCTCCCGCACCATCGCGCGTCAGGCGCTCGGCCAACTCGCCGCCGAAGGGCTCGTGGACCTTCGCCGCAACCGCATCGCGGTGGTCGCGACGCCGACACCCGAAGAGACGCGCGACACGTTCGAGATCCGCGCGGCGCTGGAGGAGATCGTCGCCCGGCACCTCGCCGGTAAGCTCGGCGCGCGCGAGATTGAAACCCTGCGCGCGCATGTGGCCGCGCAGGACGAGGCCGAGGCGGCGGGTTCGCCCTCCGGCATTCGTCTGGCGACGGAATTCCACGTGCTCCTGGCTTCGATGGCGGCCCGCCCCGTTCTGCATCGCTATGTCAGCGAGGTCGCCTATCGCAGCGGGCTGGCGCTTTCTGCCTACGGTCGCCCGCATTCGACCGAATGCGCCATCGCGGAGCACCGCTCGATCGTCGACGCGCTGGAGGCGGGCGATGCCGATGCGGCGGGCCGGGCGATGGCCCATCACCTCGACGCCGTCGTCGAGCGGGCGCTGACCTTTCCGCCCGAGAGCGGCAACCGCAACCTCGCCGAGATTCTGGCGCCGTTCCTGGCGAGCGGTTGACAGTGGTCGCGAGGGCATGTCGCGAGGCATCTTCACGTCTTGAGGCGGCGCCATGAGCACCGCGATCGTCCTCGCCGTCCTGCCGATCGCGATCCTGATCCTTCTCGGGTTCGAGATGCGCCGCCGCGGCTTCCTCGCGGAGGCGTTCTGGCCGATGGCCGAGAGGCTCTGCTACTACGTGCTGCTGCCCGCGCTCTTCATCCACGGCCTTTCGAGCGCCGATCTCGCCGGCGTTCCCGTGGCCGGGCTCGTCGCCGCGATCGTCGGCTCGACCGTCTCGGTGGCGCTGCTCCTCATCGCGACGGAGCGCTTCTTCGGGCTCGACGGGCCGGGCTTCACCTCGCTGTTCCAAGGCGGCATCCGCTTCAACAACTACATCGGGCTGACCGCGGCGCTCGCGCTCTTCGGGCCGGGCGCGCTCGGTCTTGCGGCCGTGGCGAACGCCACCATCGTGCCGATGGTCAACGTGCTCGTCGTCCTCGCTTTCGCCCGTTACGGATCGGGCAAAGGCGGGCTCGCGGGCATCCTTCGCGCCATCGCCCTCAATCCGCTGATCCTCGGCTGCGCCATCGGCATCGCGCTTCAGCTCGCGGGCCTGCCGCTGCCGCCCGGGCTGGAGGGTGCGGCGCGCGCGCTCGGCCAGGCTTCGCTGCCAATCGGGCTCCTGTGCGTCGGAGCGGCTCTGGATGTGAAGGTTCTGGGCTCGCGGCTCGCTCCGGCCATCACGGCGAGCATCGTCAAGCTCGTCGTCATGCCGCTCGCAGCAGTGCTCGCCTGCCTCGCACTCGACCTCGACGGGCGCGTGGCGATGATCGTGCTGCTGTTTCAGGCGCTGCCGACGGCCTCTTCGTCCTACGTGATGGCGCGGCTCATGGGCGGCGACGCACCGCTGATGGCGGGCATCGTCGCCCTGCAGACGCTGTTGGCGGTAGTCACGCTGCCGGCGATGCTGCTCCTCGGCCTGCAACTCTTCGACCCGGCACTCTGATCTTGGACGCCAGGCGGGGCGCAGCCTCGACCGGCGGCTCCATGCCGAGCCGCTCGCTCATCCAGCTGTCCAGCGCCTCGGCTTCCTCGCGCGAAAACCGCAGGCCGAGCTTGGAGCGCCGCCACAGAACGTCGTCGGCGCTGCGCGCCCATTCCTCGCGCATCAGCCAGTTGACCTCGGCCTCGAAGAGATCGGCGCCGAAATGGTGACCGAGCCCGCCCGGTGACGAGACGATCGAAGCCGCGTCCGTGCCGTAGGCGCGCACGAGGCGGGCGGCGGCTGTGGGCGAAAGCTCGGGCGCGATGTCCTGGAGCCGGGCGGCCAGCCCCTCGGCCTCCTCCGGGGTGAAATCCCCACCGGGCAGGGGCGCCTCGCCCGTCCAGGGTTCGCTGCCGCGCTCGAGGACCTCCTCGATCTGTTCCATTGCCTCCTCGGCCAGCCGCCGATAGGTCGTGATCTTGCCGCCGAAGACGTCGAGGACGCCGACGCCGCTCTCCTGCCCGAGCTTCAGGACGTAGTCGCGCGTCGCTTCCTGTGCTTTCGAGGCATGATCGTCGAAAAGCGGGCGCACGCCCGCGAAGCTCCAGACGATGTCTTCGCGCGCGATCGGCGTCTTCAGGTAATCGCCGACGGCTGCAATAAGGTAGTCGGTTTCCTCCTCGCTGATCGCGGCGCTCGCCGGGTCGCCGTCGAAGTCGCGGTCCGTGGTGCCGATCAGCGTGAAATCGTCTTCGTAGGGGATGGTGAAGACGATGCGCCCGTCGCCGTTCTGGAAGATGTAGGCGCGGTCGTGCTCGTAAAGTTTGCGCGTGACGATGTGCGAGCCCTGTACGAGGCGCACATTGTGAGCCTGTCCGTTGCCTCGCGCCCGGATCAGCCCGTCGACCCAGGGGCCGGCGGCGTTGACGAGGAAGCGCGCCCGCACGCGATGGCGCGCTCCGTCCTCCATGTTGTCCAGTTCGATCGCCCATCCCTCCGGGGTGGGACGGCAGGAGACGACCCGCGTGCGCACGAGAATGTCCGCGTCGCGCGCGCTCGCATCGCGCGCATTGAGAACGACGAGGCGAGTATCGTCGACGCGCGCGTCCGAATATTCGAAGCCGCGTGTGAATTCGGGCCTCAGCGGCGCGCCGAGCGGGCCGGACAGGTCGACGCTGCGCGTGGCGGGAAGATCCCTGCGACCCCCAAGATGGTCGTAGAGGAAGAGGCCGAGGCGCAGCAGCCATGCAGGGCGCAGGCCCGAATGGTGCGGCAGCACGAAGCGCAGCGGCCGCACGACATGCGGGGCGAGCCGCCACAGCACCTCGCGTTCGATCAAGGCCTCGCGCACGAGGCGGAACTCGCGGTGTTCCAGGTAGCGGAGGCCGCCGTGAATGAGCTTGGTGGACCAGGACGAGGTGCCGCTGCCGAGATCGTTCATCTCCGCCAGGCCGACATGGAACCCGCGCCCCGCCGCATCGCGCGCGATGCCACAGCCGTTGATGCCGCCGCCGATGATGAAAATGTCGTAGAGACGCGAAGCGTTCATGCCATGCTCTGCCTGGACTTGGGGGAGGCGAAGGGGCGAAGCCACAAACTGCGCCGATCAGACCCTCTTGGACAATCTATGTGAAGGGCAAAAGACGATGTCACGCGTGTGATGGCCTCGGGGCAGCACTGGCCTTGCCATCGCCGCTCCGGCCAGCCAAACCGGGAAAGGCATCGCAAACGGAGGGATTGCACGATGGCGAAGGTCGCGTTTCTGGGCCTCGGCGTGATGGGCGCGCCGATGGCGCGGCATCTGGCGCGCAAGGGCCACGACGTCACCGTCTACAACCGCACGGCCGAAAAGGCTGCAGACTGGGTCGCGGACAATGGCGGCGCCCATGCGCCGACACCGCGTGAGGCGGCCAAGGGTGCCGAGGTCGTCTTCGCCTGCGTCGGCAATGACGACGATCTGCGCTCGGTGGTGCTCGGGGACGACGGCGCCTTCGCCGGCATGGAGCCCGGGGCGATCTTCGTCGATCACACCACCGCCTCGGCCGAAGTCGCGCGCGAACTGTCCGCTGAGGCCGAAGAGCGCGGCTTCGGCTTCGTGGATGCGCCGGTATCCGGCGGGCAGGCCGGCGCCGAGAACGGCGTCCTCACTGTCATGTGCGGCGGCGACGAGGCGACGTACGCCAAGGTCGAGGACGTGGTGATGAGCTACGCGCGCTCCTGTCGCCTGCTCGGTCCCGCCGGCTCGGGGCAGCTCGCGAAGATGGTCAACCAGATCTGTATCGCGGGGCTGGTTCAGAGCCTGGCGGAAGGCGTCGCCTTCGCGCAGAAGGCCGGGCTCGACGTCGAGGCGCTGCTTGAGGTCATCTCCAAGGGCGCGGCCGGCTCCTGGCAGATGGAGAACCGCGGCAAGACGATGAACGAGGGCAAGTTCGACTTCGGCTTCGCGGTCGACTGGATGCGCAAGGACCTGTCGATCTGCCTCGCCGAGGCGCGGCGCAACGGCGCCAGTCTGCCCGTCACCGCCCTCGTCGACCAGTTCTACGCCGACGTCCAGAAGGCTGGCGGCAGCCGCTGGGACACCTCCTCGCTGTTGACGCGCCTGAGGTGATCCGGCCCTTTCAGGTCCCGCAAAAGGTCCGGTAGGCCGGGCCGCCGGGCGCCGGCGGCTCGGCATAGACGGCGGTCTCCAGTCCCGGCTCGTCGAAGGGCCGGGCGAGGGCGTCGCAGAGCCTATGGAAGGGCGCAAAGTCCGAGCTCTCGACGGCCGCCTCGATGGCGGCCTCGACATGCGCGTTGCGCGCGATGAGGGCGGGATTGGCAAGGCGCATCATGTGGCGGCGAGCCTCGGATGAGGTGGCCTCCCGCCCGAGACGTTCGCGCCAGCGTGCGGCCCAGTCCGTGAATGCCGCTGGATCGTCGAAGAGGGCCGCGGCCGGCCGGTCTTCACCATCGGCGGCCAGGATCAGGCGACGGAAGGTCGCGGTGAAATCGGCGCGGTTCGCAGCCATCCGCTCGAGGAGGTCGGCGCCGAGCGCGCGGTCTCCCTCATGGGATTCCTGCAATCCCAGCTTGCTGCGAAGGCCTTCCACGAAGGCGGCCTCGTACTGCGCGGCAAACCCGGCGAGGATTTCCTTCGCCATCGAGACAGGCGCTTCCTGTTCCTCATCGAAGAGGGGCAGGAGACATTCGGCAAGACGTGTCAGGTTCCACTGCGCGATCCCCGGCTGATTGGCGTAGGCGTACCGCCCGAACTCATCGATCGAGCTGAACACGGCGCCCGAATCATAGGTGTCGAGGAAGGCGCAGGGTCCGTAGTCGATGGTCTCGCCGGCGATCGACATGTTGTCGGTGTTCATCACGCCGTGGACGAAGCCGACGAGCATCCACCGTGCGACAAGCCGTGCCTGCGCCGCAACGACCGCTGCGAGGAAGGCGCGGGCGGGAACCTGATCCTCGGCCGCTTCCGGGTAGTGACGGGCGATCGCGTGGTCGCAGAGCGTGCGCACGGCATCAAGGTCGCCGCGCGCCGCATGGAACTGGAAGGTGCCGACCCGGATGTGGCTGGCGGCGACGCGCGTCAGCACCGCGCCCGGCAGGAAACGCTCGCGCACCACCTGTCCGCCCGTCGTGACCGCGGCGAGCGACCGGGTGGTGGGAATGCCGAGCGCGGCCATCGCCTCGCTCACCAGATACTCACGAAGCACCGGGCCCAGGGCGGCCAGCCCGTCGCCTCCGCGAGAGAAGGGTGTGCGGCCGGAGCCCTTCAGCTGAATGTCACGCCGGCGGCCCTCGCGGTCGAACACCTCTCCGAGAAGGATGGCCCGCCCATCGCCGAGCTGCGGTACGAAATGACCGAACTGGTGCCCGGCATAGGCAAGCGCGATCGGATCTGCGCCTTGCGGGATGCGCCCGCCCGACAGGAGCGCGGCGCCCTCGTCGGTCGCCAATTCCGCGCTGTCGAGGCCGATCTCGGCCGCGAGCGCGGCATTCAGACGCACCATATTTGGCGCGGCTGGACGGGCGGGCAGGACGCGCGCGAAAAAACCGGCCGGAAGGCGGGCATAGCTATTGTCGAACCCGAAATGAAACTCGGTTGACGTAGCGTCGTTCTGGATGAGAGAGAGGGTTGCCATTACACGCATGTGGCGAGTGCCGGGCGGTCTGTCCAGCGCACCCTCCAAGTGTGGCTGCATTCTTCCAACACTGCAACGGTCCGCATTCGCGGCGATTGCGGATCGCGAGGGTGTCGGATCGCTCATCGTCCGCACCCTGCAGAAGGGTAGGGCGATGCGGCCTGGCAGGAAAACTGCCAGGCGCACCGGTCGGGAGAGTTCGCATGGCCTTGGTTGAGATCGATCTGCTTTCGGTTCCCGTCTTCGTCCTCGGCGTCGAAGCGAGCGGCGAACTGCGCTATGTCGCGATCAACATCGCCTTCGAAAGCCTGACAGGACTGACGCGCGACAAGATCGTCGGCTTCGAGCCCTCTGGCTGCATGCCGCGTCGCGTGGCTGCCAACATGGAGGTCGGGTACCGCCGCTGCGTGGCCGAGCGCCGACCCATGGAATACGAGGAGCGACGTGCCACGCCGATCGGCCGGCGCTGGTTCCGCACGTTCCTGACCCCCGAACTCGATTCCCGGACCGGCGCCGTGCTGCGCGTGGCGGGCGTGGCCGTCGACATCACCGAAGGCAAGGAATTGGAACGCGAACTCGAGCGCGCGGCGATCATCGACGAACTGACGGGCATTGCGAACCGACGCGGTTTCATGCGCTGCGCGCACGAAGCTCGGACCCTCGTGGAGGCTGAGAGCCTCGCCCTTGGCCTCGTTCTCGTCGATCTCGACGACTTCAAGCGGATCAACGACAGGCATGGTCATCTCGTCGGTGACGAGGCGTTGCGCGAAATCGCGCGGCGCATGCGCGGGGCGTTCCCCCATGCCGAGATCGTTGCGCGCCTCGGTGGCGACGAGTTCGTGGCCCTCGTGCGCGCCGATGGCGACGACGAGCTCGACGCTGCGGTCGCGCATCTCTACGCTCATCTGAACCAGCCGCTCACGCTCGGGTCCTTGACGCTCGAACTCGGTGCCAGCGTGGGCGCCGCGCGCTGGCTACCCGGCCTCGCCCTGCGGACGCTCATCGCCCGGGCAGACGCGCGAATGTATGCGGCGAAGACACCCGAGCGACCGCGACCGCTTCCTCCTGCCGCGCTGCCGACCCTCGCTCTCCTCAAGCCGGATTTCTGAGATGCGCCTGGAGGTCAGAGCAGCGCGCGGGCTTCCATCGTCGTTTCGCCGGCGCGGTTCGTTGCCCTGAGGGACAACGAACCGTCCTCCGCCGGGGCCGCGTCCAGGAAGAGCCCGTCCCCATCGAAAAGCGGTTTGACCCCGCGATAGGAAAAGCGCGACGGTGGCGCGCCGAGCCTGCGCTCCGCCCGATGGGCGAGCAGGGTCGCCTGCAGCGGGCCGTGGACCACGAGGCCGGGGTAGCCCTCCTCTTCGATGCAGTAACGCCGGTCGTAATGGATGCGATGGCCGTTGAAGGTCAGCGCCGAATAGCGAAAGAGCGCCAGCGTGCTGATGTCGAAGGGCTCGCCGCCGTTTGGCGAAGCCGAGGACGTGGCTGCCCGCCCGGGCGCAGATCTGACGCCCGACCGGGGCGGCATGTCGCGATAGACGATGTCCTGGCGTTCCTCGACCGCGACACCGCGCTCCGTTGAGAAGGCGTGCCGCACGCTGACGAACACAAGGCGGCCCGACCGCCCTACCTTCATGTCCATACTCTCGATCGTCGAGAGCCGCTCCACGAGGTCGCCGACCTTCAGCGGAGCGCGGAACTCGATCTCGCCGCCCGCCCACATGCGCCGCGGCAGCGGCACAGGCGGCAGGAAGCCGCCGCGCGCCGGATGCCCGTCCGAGCCGGTCGCGCTGTTCGGCACGATGGGCGGGGCGAGACACCAGTGAATGCACAAAGGCGCGTCCTCGTTTCGCCGGACTTTCTCGCCCGTGCGGTCGAGCGTTGCGCAAAATCCCTCAACCAGACGCGGCTCAATCCGGTCCTTTACGCCCTCGGAGCGGCCCACCCAGCCTTTCAGATGATCGATGTCGACGGCCTCGGCCATGCTGACCCTTTCCTCCTGGTCATCTGGCGGTAGCGCAAGCGTTCCACCTTCGGGGGCATAGCATAGGTCTCGCGTCGAAGGGTCAGCCCGCGAAGCGCGACAGGCGCTCCTCGGCCGCCTCGGCCCGCGCAACGATCGCACGTGCCGCCTCGACGACCGGGACGTCCACCATCCGCCCATCGAGTTCGACGGCTTCCCCGCCCGTCGCCGCGAGAATTCGCTGTGCTTCGCGCGTCTCCTCCGGTGTCGGCGCGAAGCCCTTCACGCTCGGCGCCACCTGCGCGGGATGGATGAGCATCTTGCCGCCAAAGCCGAGCGCCAGAGCATAGGCCGCATCGTCCGTGATGAGCGCCGCGTCGGAAATGGCCGTCGTCACGCCGTCGATCGGCGCAGGCTGGCCGGCCAGAGCGCAGGCCAGGACGACCTCGGAGCGGGCGGGCAAAAGAACGTCCCGACGGTGTGCGGCGCCGATCGACACGGCAAAGTCGATCGAGCCGAAGGCGACCTTGTCCGCGGCCTGTGCGATGGCGCGGGCGTTGACGAGACCATGGGCGCTCTCGACGATCGCGATCACCACTCGACCGGGGCCGAGTCGCTCGCGGATGCGGATGATGGTCTCGGGAGCCTCGACCTTCGGCACCACGACGCCCGCGATGTCGAGGCCGCAGACGGCGTCGAGGTCATCCTTGAAGAAGGGGGTGCCTTCGGCGTTGATGCGCACGAAGAAGCTACCTGCCGGGCCGCTCGCGCCGAGACTGCGCGGCAACGCATCGCGCGCGCTGGCTTTGGACGCTGCCGCAACGGCATCCTCTAGGTCGATGAAGACGGCGTCCGCGCCGGACGCCGCCGCCTTGGCGAAGCGCTCGGGACGGTCGGCGGGCACGAAAAGAGGGAGGAAGGGCATAGCTGAAAGTGTCTCCGGGAGCGTCGTTTCGCCGCCTTGGCGCTCGCGCCATGCGATGACAGGATGCCTGGAATGTCCAGAGTGGAGACGGGGGAGAAAGGCGTAAGCTGCACGTGCTGCAGCACTCCCGCGTTCTCAGGCGCAGCGCGCGGAGATCACGCTGTCGAGGCTGCGGATGAGATCGGTGTGGGTGCAAGGCTTGTTGCAGACGACCGCGCCGGGATAGCGATTCTCGAGCTTTTCACGAACGCCGTGACCGGTATGGAAGAGAAAGGGCACGCCCTTCGCGACGAGTAGATCGGCGACTGGGAAGGAAACCTCACCGTGGAGGTTCAGGTCTAGAATGGCCGCATCGTACCCTCCGTCCTCGACGGCGCTGGCAGCCTCCTGAACTCGGCTGGCGCAGGTGACGTGCGCGCCAGCGCTTTCCAGTTCCGCTTCGATATCCATCGCGATGACGAACTCATCCTCGATGAGGAGAACATTCTTCCCCTCGAGCGCCATGCGATCCGCCATCTCGATTACCCTGTGCGCCACGAAGCCTTCGCCCGACATAACGCATGAGATTTGAAAAGGTTGAGTAAATGGGCGACCAGCGGCATCAAGGTGGCCGTCACAGCCTGTCACCTTAGCGAAGGGAGCGGATTAGCGAAGGGAGCGGACGCCCGCTCGGTGCGCCAAAGTCATGTAAAAATTATGTGACAGGAAAGTAAATTATAAATTTTTCCCTTGCACAAATAAGACTTTAGATTAGTTCATTTTGTCAAAGTAACACAATTCGAAAAATTAAATACTGTTTTTTGAGATTGTGGTAATTACTTGTTTGTACAGCAAATTTGCTGCTTGATATAATCGAAGGTTGTGAAACTTAAACTTTATCGAACATAAATTCTCTATTGATGTCGGGCGCGCGTGGTCGTAGATCGCGGATGGAAGCGCTTGGAGTAGAAGTTTTTGAAACCAGAACGCGACCCGGTCGACATCCATATCGGCGCACGTCTGCGCCGTTTGCGAGTGTCGCGGCATGCCTCGCTAGAAGAGGTCGGCCGGATGATCGGGGTGACTTATCAGCAGATCCAGAAGTACGAGACCGGCGCCAATCGAATCAGTGCAGCGACGTTGTTCCGTATCGCCGCCGCGTTCAACGTTGCCCCGGCCTTCTTCTTCGAAGGGCTTGCGACCGGTGAGGGCGAGGGCGCCGCTCCCGGGGCCGAAGTTGCCGCAGGCGCCATCTCGCTGGACGGTATCGCGGATCAGGATGTGCGCGAGAAGCTTCGGGCCCTGATCGTCAGCCTTGATGAGGGACGCGACCGCTAGGAACGCCCTCGGTCCGAAAACGGCGAACGCTGCAAGTGGAGCGTATCCGCACCAGGTTCAGGCGCGTGTGGCCGCTTTGGCCAGTTCGACCCAGTAAGACGCACCGTACACGAGCGCCCGGTCGTCGAAGTCATAGCGCGCGTTGTGCAGCGAGGCCGACGGCCCGTTGCCGATGAAGACGAAGGCCCCCGGACGCTTCTCGAGCATATAGGAGAAATCCTCGCCTGCCATCAGCGGCTGTGCTGCGAAATCCACCTGTGCGATGCCCGCGATCGCGGCCGCGATTTCACCGCAGCGGGCGGCCTCCGCGGCATCGTTCATCGTCACCGGATAATTGCGGTCGTATTCGACCTCGATCGCAACGCCATGCGCGGCGGCGATGCCGGCGCAGATCTCTCGAATGCGCGTCTCGGCGAGCGCCCGACCGTTGGCGCTCAGGCTGCGCACCGTGCCCGACACTTCGGCGGTGTCCGGAATGACGTTGTGTACGAAGCCGGCATGGAACTGCGTGACCGACAGGACGAGCGAATCGAGCGGATCGACGTTGCGCGCGACCACCTGCTGTAGGGCTTGGACGAGAGCCGAGCCGGCGAGGATCGGGTCTCGCGACAATTGCGGGATGGCGGCATGGCCGCCGCGCCCGTCGACCGTCAGGGTGAACTCGTCCGTGGAGGCCATGATGGGACCGGGGCGCACGCCGAAGGAGCCGACCGGCATGCCGGGCAGATTGTGCATGCCGTAGACCGCGTCTGTCTCGAAGCGCTCGAACAGCCCGTCCTCGATCATGGCGCGCGCCCCCGCGCCGCCTTCCTCGGCCGGCTGGAAGACGACGTTGACGGTGCCTGAAAAGTCGCGCGTCTCGCACAGATGCCTGGCGGCTCCGAGCAGCATGGCCATGTGCCCGTCATGGCCGCAGGCGTGCATCATGCCTGGCTTCTGCGAGGCATAGGGTGTGCCCGTCTCCTCCTCGATCGGCAGGGCGTCCATGTCTGAGCGAAGCGTGATCGAGCGCCCCGGCCCGGTGCCCCTGATGACGCCGACGACGCCGGTGCGCCCGATTCCCGTCTCCACCACATCGCAGCCGAAGGCGCGCAGCTTCTCGGCCACGAAGGCGGCCGTTTCCTCCACCTCGTAGAGAAGTTCGGGGCGCGCATGGAGGCTTCGGCGCCATCCGATGATCTCGCTCTCGATGGAAACGATTCGTTGATGAAGCGGCATGCGGCTTGTGGTTCCGGTTGCGAGGGTGTTCTAAGTTCGACGTCAGCCATCCTGCCACGGCAGCGACACAAGGGCGAGACGGGCCCGTTCGCAATGCGTCGACGGCGCCGGCATGGGGGCCGCTAAGGCGCGGCTGCGGCGGCGATCATTCGCCGACACGAAGGGACGTTGCGATGTTCGCGATCTTCAGACGCTCGGCAGCCCTCGCGGCCCTGTCCGTGTCGATGGCGCTCGGCGCGCCGGCTCTGGCGGAGACCTCGGTCGTGGTCGATGTGTCGACCGGCAAGGTGCTCTCGCAGAATGGGGCGAGCGATCGCTGGTATCCCGCCTCCACGACCAAGCTGATGACCGCCTACATCGCCTTCCGGATGATGGAGGCAGGCGAGGCCGCGCTCGACACGCCGATCGTGATGACGCGCGATGCCGCGCAGGCCGCACCGTCGAAAATGGGCTACGAGGCCGGTTCTGTCATGCGCCTCGACAACGCGCTGCGCATGATCATGGTGAAGTCCGCCAACGATGTCGCGGTCGCGATCGGCGAGACGCTCGCCGGCTCGCATGACGCCTTCGTGGCCCGCATGAACGCGGAGGCCGCGAGGCTCGGCATGCGCGACACCCGCTTCATCAATCCCAACGGCCTGCCCGGCGAGGGCCAGCATTCGAGCGCCAAGGATCTTGCCATACTGGGCATGACCATCCGCCGAGAGTTCCCCGCCTTCACCGACTATTTCTCCACCGAGGCGATCTCGGCCGGAGACACGATCATGCGCAACGGCAACGACCTCATCGGCCAGTTCGCCGGCGCCGACGGCATGAAAACCGGGTACATCTGCGCCTCCGGCTTCAACGTCGTCGCGTCGGCGACGCGCGAAGGCCGCACGCTGGTCGCCGTGGTGCTGGGCGCGGACGGGCCGATCACCCGGGCGCGCACCGCCGCCGCGCTCCTGGAGACCGGCTTCGACACCGACGCCGCGATTCAGCCGCTGACGATCGACCAGCTTCCGGTTTCGTCCGGCGAGCCTGCCGACATCAGCGACGAGATCTGCTCCGCCGAGGGGCGCACTGCCCGCGCCAACGAGCGTGAGAAGGAGGCCGAGCGCGAGGAGGCCTTCGGCTCGCCCTACATGACGGAACTCGACAGGCCCCGGGTGACCGTGCCGGTGATGCTGGGCGGTGCGGCCGGCACGGACACGATCGAGGCCGGCATATCGCTGATCGCCGCTTACGGCATTCCGATCCCGACCTGGCGCCCGGTGGACGGCCCGGTCGCGGCGGCCGCGGCCAGCGACGCGGTGACCGACGCTGACGAGCTTCGTGGCAGCACGGTCGAACAGGGAGAGGCGACCGCCAGTGAATGACAGCGCCTCGCAGGTCTTCCCGATCCGCGTCACCGTGCTGACCGGCTTTCTCGGAGCGGGCAAGACGACGCTCCTCAACCGGCTGATGCGCGATCCTGCGCTCGCCGACACCGCCATCATCGTCAACGAGTTCGGCGAGGTGGGGATCGACCACCTGCTCATCGAGCGCTCGGGTGAGGAGGTGATCGAGCTTGCCGACGGTTGCGTCTGCTGCACGGTTCGCGGCGAACTCGTCGACACGCTGGCCGACCTCGTCGACCGTGTGCAGACCGGGCGGCTCCGCCCGCTTTCGCGCGTTGTCGTGGAGACGACGGGCCTTGCCGACCCGACGCCGATCCTCGCTTCGCTGATGGCGCATCCCGCGCTCGTCCAGTCCTACGCGCTGGCCGGCGTCGTCACCGTGGTCGACGCGAGCGATGCACAGGCTCTGGAAGGCCGGATCGAGGCTGAGCGGCAGATCGCCTGCGCCGACCGCATCGTCCTGACGAAGACCGATCTTTCGGCGCCCGAAGACGAGCCGGCGGTCGAACGCCTGACCCGGCGGCTCAACCCGCGCGCCATCGTGGAGCGGGCGAACGAGGCAAGCTTCGATCCCGCGACGATCCTCGCCGGCGGGCTCTACGATCCGGCGAATCGCGAACCGGACGTGATGCGCTGGCTGGAAGGCGCGGCCGCCCATGCGCAGGGGCACGATCACCATCACCACCACGCGCATGGGGACGAGGGCCGCGTGCGTTCCTTCTCGATCCTGCATGAGAGCCCGGTGCGCGAGGAGGCGGTTCGTGACTTTCTCGGCCTCGTCTCCTCGATCCTCGGCGATCGCGTCCTGCGGATGAAGGCGGTGGTCCGGACCGCAGAGCGGCCCGATCGCCCGCTGGTGCTCCACGGCGCCGGGCGCCGCCTGCACCCGCCGGCCTATCTGCGCGGCTGGCCGCGCGGGACCGTGCCGCACACGCGCATCGTCGTCATCGGCGAGAGCCTCGACGAGCGCGTGGCACGCGATCTCTTCGCGGCCGCCATCGGGGAACCGCGCACCGATGCGGCCGATCGCGCCGCACTTCTGGAAAATCCGCTGGCCGTGCCGGGGGCCACGTTCTAGCGCGCCGCGCGTCCTTTCGGACGCGCAAAGGTCGCTCTAGTCCTGTGAGCCTACGCATCAGGCTTTGCGAAAGCCGAACACGGTTTTCGGGTCGATGCCCTAGCCGCTTTGGGTCGATGCTCTAGCCGCGCTCGATGAGAAAACGGTGAGCGCCTTCCGAGCGGCCGGTGGAAATCAGCTTGTGGCCGCCTTCGCGGCACAGATGGGGAATGTCTATGCCGGCGAGCGGATCGTCGGACAGAACCTCCAGCGTCTCACCTGAAGAGAGCGCGGCGAGCCGCTTTCCTGTCTTCAGTGCGGGGAGTGGGCATTTGAGGCCGCGCAGATCGAGACGCAGCGTCTCCGGCCTTTGCTCTTCCGCCCCGCGTTCCAGCGCACTATCTCCCGCCTCGCAAACCCATCGATTGTCATCCCCCGGACGCGGCATGAGCGAATACTCCATCGACCCCCAGACCATCATCGACTTCTGGCGCGACCTCGGACCCGACAAGTGGTTCGTCAAGGACGAAGCGCTCGACGCGACGATCCGCGAGCGCTTCGGCGACGTCTACGAGCGCGCGCGTCTCGGCGAGTTCGACGACTGGGCCGAGGAGCCGAACGGCGCTCTGGCGCTGGTCATCCTTCTGGACCAGTTTTCACGCAACATCCACCGTGACAGCCCGCGTATGTACGAGAGCGACGAAAAGGCGCTGGCGGTTGCCAAGCGCGCGCTGGCGCGCGGCGACCACGAGCATGTCGGCGACGACCTGAACCAGTTCCTCGCCATGCCGCTGATGCACTCGGAGGACCTCGCCGACCAGGAAGCGTGCGTCACCTGGATGGGCGAGATCGGCGAGGAGAATCTGCCCCACGCCATCGAGCATTGTGACATCGTCGCGAAATTCGGGCGCTTCCCCCACCGCAATAGGCTCCTCTCGCGCGCATCCACCGAGGAGGAGCGGGCGTTTCTGGCCGGGGGCGGCTTCGCGGGATGACAAAAAGGCCGGCGGTATATCCAAGGGAATGTTAAGTTCGCGCGCCTAGGCTGACTCTCGATCCCGCGGCCCGCCGCGGCCCGCAAGGAGCCGGTGGACATCTCGATGCGCAGACCGAAATCGGCGTCGAAGACGACAGGAAACGGCGGCGTGCTCTCGTTGGTGCCTGGAAGCGAAAATGCAACGCGCGCGCAGGCGAGCGCCCTCGTCGGCGAGCTCGGCGAACGGGTGCGCTTTTCGGTCTATGAGCCCCTGGCGGCGTTCGATCTGGTCGAGGAACTCGACTTCCTCACTGGCCGTGCCATCGAGCGCAACGTGTTCTTCACCCCGCAATTTCTCGTGCCGGCCATGCCGCGGCTCGACGATCGCTCGCTGCGCCTTCTGGTGGCGCGGGATGGTGAGCCGGGGCGCGACCGCTTGCGGATGCTCCTGCCGTTCTCGGTCGAGAACGCGGGGGCCCTGGGCGGCGGGCAGAAGGTCGTGCGCACCTGGACGCATCCGTTCGGCCCGCGCGGCACGCTGCCTCTCGACCATGACGACCCCGCGCGCATGCTGTCGAACCTCTTCGACGCGCTGCGCGATCCCACACTCGATCTGCCGCCCGTCCTCGTGGTGCCGGACCTGTGGCTCGGCGGGCCGGTGGTGGCCCATCTCCAACGCGAGGTCGAACGGCGCGGGCTTCTGGCCAAGATCGTCGACACGCGCTCGCGCGCCGCGCTCGACGCGAGGGTCGGCCGCGTCGATGTCCTGGGCGAGCTTCTGTCGCCCAAGCGCCGGCGCGAACTCGGCCGCCAGCGTCGGCTGCTCGAAGCGCGGGGCGCGCTGACCTTCGAGTGCGCGCGAGAGCCGGCTGCGGTGCGCAGCGCGCTCGACGATTTCCTCGCGCTGGAGGCGAGCGGCTGGAAGGGCAGGGCGCGCTCGGCGATGCTGACCGATCGCTACCGCGCTGCCTTTGCCCGCGAAGCCGTGAACGCATGCGCCGAGAAGGGCCGCGCCCGCATCTATACCCTGCGCCTCGACACCCTGCCCGTCGCGAGCGTCGTCGTCCTGTCGAGCGGCGGCGATGCGGTCCTGTGGAAGACGGCCTATGACGAGCGGCACGCCGACGCTTCGCCCGGTTTCCAGCTCATGGCGCGGGTGACGCAGGCGCTCGTCGCCGACCACGACATCGTCTCGGTCGACTCCTGTGCGGTGCCAGACCACTCGCTGATGAGCCATCTCTGGCGCGAGCGCGTCGAGATCGGCACGATGGTTATCGGGCTGCGGCCGGGTGCCAAGCGCGAAATGGAGCGTGCGGCGACCGGCTTGCGGCGAACGCGCGAACTGCAGCAGGCGCGGTGGCGCCTCCGACGTGCGGTCGCACGCTTGTTCCCGCGCAAGCGAGAGCGCTGAAACCGCGGTCAGGCCGCGATCACGCCTTCGTTCTTCAGCCAGGTATAGGTGTCCGCCAGCGTCATCTCGAAGCGGCGGACCAGCTCCACCGTCTCGTCCTCCGTGATGATCATCGGCGGGCAGAAGCCGATCTGGTCGCCCATCGCGCGCAGGATCACGCCGTGCTCGTGGCCCTTGGCGAAGAGATAGGCGCCCGCCTTACCGACGGGGTCGAAGCGAGCCTTCGTGGCCTTGTCGGCCACGAGCTCGATGGCGGCGATCAGGGCGACGCCGCGCACTTCGCCGACCAGCGGATGTTCCTCGAAGCACTTGAGCTCGCGATGCAGGACGGCGCCCGAACGCGCCGCGTTCTCCACCAGCCCTTCATCTTCGATGATGCGCAGGTTCTCCAAAGCCACCGCGCAGGCCACGGGATGGGCAGAGGCCGTGTAGCCGTGGGCGAAGGTGCCGATCTTCGCCGAATTGTCGGCGATGCCCTGGTAGATCTCGTCGGAGAACAGGATTGCCGCCAGCGGCTGGTAGGAGGACGTGATCTGCTTCGACAGGACCATGATGTCCGGGTCGATGCCGTAATGCTCGCAAGCGAACATCGTGCCGAGGCGCCCGAACCCGTTGATCACCTCGTCGGCGACGAGGAGGACGTCGTATTTGCGACAGATGGCCTGCACCTTCTGCCAGTAGCCGGCCGGCGGCGGCAGGACGCCGCCCGCGCCCATCAGCGGCTCGCCGATGAAGGCTGCGATCGTCTCCGGCCCGGCGTCGAGGATGGTCTGCTCGAGCTCGTCGGCGAGGCGCTGGGCAAAGGCCTCCTCGCTCTCGCCCTCCTGGCCGTTGCGCCAGTAGTGCGGGCAGGTGAGGTGCTTCACCGGAATGATCGGCAGGTCGAAGTCGCGGTGGTTCACCGGCAGGCCGGTGAGCGATCCAGCCACCATGGTAATGCCGTGATAGGCGTTCTGGCGGGAGATGAAGGTCTTCTTCTCCCGCTTGCCGCGCGCATTGTTGAAGTACCAAACCATCTTCAGGACGGTGTCGTTCGCTTCGGAGCCCGAATTGGTGAAGTGCGCGCGCTTCAGCCGCTCGGGCGACATCTGCACCAGCTTCTCGGCCAGATCGATCGCCGGCTCGTTCGATTTATGGCTGAACGAGTGGTAGTAGGGCAGCTTCAGCATCTGCTTGTAGGCCGCTTCCGCGAGGCGCTTCTCGCCGAAGCCGACCCCGACGCTCCACAGCCCCGCCATGCCCTCGATATATTCGCGGCCCTCGTCGTCATAGACGTGAATGCCCTCGCCGCGCTCGATGACGATCGGGCCGACCTCTTCGTGGCGACGCGCGTTCGTCACCGGGTGCAGGAGATATTCCACGTCGCGGGCGTGAACGGAGTTGGGCAGGGACGACATGATGGTTCCTTCGACGTCTTTATGCTGGGCGCCGACTTCATCCGGCGCGAATGATCCGATGCTTCTAGAGAACGGCTTCGATGAGGAAAGGTCCCCTGCGCGAGAGCGCTTCGGTGAGAAGCTTGCGGAAGGCGCTCACCGTCTCGGCGCGGCCGGCCTCCACGCCCATGCCTCTCGACAGCGACACCCAGTCGAGCGCCGGGCGGTCGATGTCGAGCATGCGCCGGGCGTTCTCGCCGAAATGGTTGACGCCGACATTGCGCATCTCGCCCTGCAGGATCGCATAGGCGCGGTTCGAGAAGATCACCGTGACGACGTCGAGATTTTCTCGCGCGTGGGTCCACAGCGCCTGGCAGGTGTACATGCCGCTGCCGTCGGCCTGCAGAAGCAGCACCTTGCGATCCGGGCAGGCGACGGCGGCCCCGGCCGCCAGCGGAATCCCGATGCCGATCGCGCCGCCGGTGAGTTGGAGATAGTCGTGCCGCGGGGCGCCCTGGGACATCGCGAAGAACTGCCGGCCTGACGAGACGGATTCATCGCAGACGATGGCGTTCTCGGGGATGGCGCCCGCCAGGAGGATGTTGAGGTTCTCGACGGTGAGCGCGCCGTCGGTCACGTTCTGCGCCTCGGGCGCCTTTGCGAGGATCGCTGGGCCGGTCGCACCGAGTTCGTCGGCCAGCGCCTCGAGCGCGGCAAGGAGATCGTCGCCCGGCGCGCCCATCTCGACGACCTCCGCGCCGTCTGGGATCAGCCGGCCCGGCTTGCCGGGATAGGCGAAGAAGGCGACCGGCACGCTCGCGCCCACCGTGACGAGGCATTCGATGTCGGCAAGGGCCACCAGCGAGATATCGATCGGATAGGGCACGCGCTCCAGCGGCACGCGGCCCGCGCCGCGCTCGATGCGACCGTTCGACATGGGTGCCAGGAGCCGCGCCCCGGTGGCGGCCGCGATGCGGCCCGCGATCTCCAGCGCGTCGGCGCGAAGGGCAAGTCCGCCGAGGAGCAGCCGCGTGCGCCGCCCCGAGCGCAGGGCCGCGGCGGCGGCGTTGATGGCCGCGCTGTTGACGGCGTGTTTCACGATGGGCCCGGCGACGACGGGTTGCGTCTCGGGCGCGACATCGCCCCAGGCCGCGTCGGCGGGCAGGATCAGCGTCGAAACGCCCGGTGTGGCCATCGCCGCCTCATAGGCTTCGGCCGCGTGCGGCGCGACGTCCTGCGCCCGCTCGGCGCGCCCGACCCATTGCGACATCGGCCGCGCGAGGCTTTCGATGTCGCTCGTCAGCGGCGCGTCGTGGACGAGATGGTAGGTCGCGTGGTCACCGACGACGTTGATCATCGGCGTGCGCGCGCGGCGTGCGTTGTGAAGATTGGCGAGACCGTTGGCGAGGCCGGGGCCGCAATGAAGGAGCGTCGCGGCCGGCCTGTCGGCCATGCGCGCATAGCCGTCTGCCGCGCCCGTCACTCCGCCTTCGAACAGCCCGAGCACGCAGCGCATCTGCGGCTTGCGGTCGAGCGCGGCGACGAAGTGCATTTCCGACGTGCCGGGGTTGGCGAAGCACACATCCACCCCGTTCGCCAGCAGAGTGTCACAAAGGCTGTCGGCACCGTTCATCGTCTTTTTCTCCTCCCTGTTTCCGACCGCCGTCCCGCCCGAAGGCGACTCAGCGCGCGACCGCAGCAACTGTCTTGGCGCTCGCGCGGCGGCTTGCATAGAGGTCGAGGCGCGTGCGCAGCCTCTCGCTCGTCGCGCGCATCGTGTCGGCCGGCGCATAGGCCGGGATCGTTTCGGCGAAATGACAGGCGGCCCGATGGCCCGCTCCCATCTCGCGCAGCACCGGGGCCTCGGTGCGGCAGCGATCCTCGACGAAGCGGCAGCGCGTGTGGAAGCGGCAGCCGGGCGGCGGGTTCATCGGGCTCGGCACGTCGCCGCCCAGTTCCTGGCGCTGGCCGCGACGGCTCGGGTCCGGCTGCGGCGCCGCGGCGAGAAGGGCCTGCGTATAGGGGTGGCGCGGATTGCCGTAGATCCGGGCCTTCGGGCCGATCTCGACGATCTGGCCGAGATACATCACCGCCACCCGGTCGGAGACGTGTTTCACCACGGCCAGCCCGTGCGAGATGAAGAGGTAGCTGAGACCGAGTTCGTCCTGGAGGTCCTGCAGGAGGTTGACGATCTGCGCCTGGATCGAGACGTCGAGCGCGGAGACCGGCTCGTCGCAGACGATGAGCTTGGGCGAAAGCGCCAGGGCGCGCGCGACACCGATGCGCTGGCGCTGCCCGCCGGAGAATTCGTGGGGATAGCGCTGCGCATGATAAGGTGCGAGGTCGACGCGGCGCAGAAGTTCCTTCACCCGCTCGCGCCGGGAGGGGCCGTCGCCGACGCCATGCACCACCATCGGCTCGGCGATGATCTCGGCCACCGTCATGCGCGGATTGAGGCTGGCATAGGGGTCCTGGAAGACGATCTGCATTTCGCGCCGCAGGCGCCGCATGTCGCCTTTCTGCGCATGCGTGATGTCGCGGCCCTCGAAGCGCAGCGTGCCGGCCGTCGGCTCGATGAGGCGCATGGCGAGGCGTGCCATGGTGGATTTTCCGCAGCCGGATTCGCCGACCACGGCTAGCGTCTCGCGCGGCATGATGTCGAAGTCGACGCCGTCCACCGCGCGAACCTCGGCCACCACCTTCTGACGGATGATGCCCTTGGCGATGGGGAAGAGCTTCTGCAGCCCGCGCGCTTCGAGAAGGGGCGTCGTCGTCATGCGTTCAGCTCCAGCGGCGCCTTCAAGCAGGCTGCCAGATGGGCGCCCTCAACGACGGCGAGCGGCGGCTGCTCGCTGCGGCACCGGTCGTCCGCGAAGGGGCAGCGCGGGTTGAAGCGGCAGCCGGGCGGAAGGCGGAAGGGTGGCGGCACCATGCCCTCGATCGCGACGAGCCGGCTCGTCTCCTCGTCCATGCGCGGCATCGAGCCCATGAGGCCGAGCGTGTAGGGGTGCTGCGGATCATCGAAGATGTCCGTCACCGAGCCGCGCTCCACCACCTTGCCCGCGTACATCACGGCCACGTCGTCGGCGACCTCCGCGACGACGCCGAGATCGTGCGTGATGAGGACGATCGACATGCCGGTCTCGGCCTGAAGATCGCGCAACAGATTGAGAATCTGCGCCTGGATCGTGACGTCCAGCGCGGTCGTCGGCTCGTCGGCGATCAGGAGCGTCGGTCTGCAGGCGAGCGCCATCGCGATCATCACGCGCTGGCGCATTCCGCCCGAGAGCTGGTGCGGATACTCGTCCAGCCGGCGCTCCGGCGAGGGGATGCGAACCTTCTTCAGCGCATCGAGCGCCAAGGCGCGCGCCGCTTTCTGCGACATCCGCTCGTGGGCGCGGATCGCCTCGACGATCTGGAAGCCGACCGTGTGGACGGGGTTCAGGCTCGTCATCGGCTCCTGGAAGATCATCGCGATCTCGTTGCCGCGAATGTCGCGCATGGCCGATGGCGAAAGGCCCGCGAGGTTCTGGCCCTCGAAGCGGATTTCGCCCCGTGAAATCTTTCCGGGCGCGGGCACGAGGCCCATGACCGAGAGCGACAGCATGCTCTTGCCGCAGCCCGATTCCCCGACGATGCCGAGCGTGCGGCCGCGCTCCACCGTCAGGTTCACGCCGTCGACGGCGCGCACCTCGCCCATCGAGGTGCGGAACGTCGTCGCGAGATCCGAGATCTTCAGGACCGGCTCGCTCATGACGCCTCTTGGCGCAGCGGAAAGGTGAGCGGCGAATAGTCCGTGACGGCGCGGCCGGCGAAGTCGAGCGCCGGTGCGGCTTCCTCCGTGCGCTTCTGCGCCTCGTGCAGCCGCTCGGCCGCCGCCGGATAGTCCATCGTCAGGACGCGCCCATCCTCGACGACCTTCTGCCCGTCCACGAAGACGGCGCGCACCGCCCGCTCGGCGGCGGCGTAGACGAGACTGCGCACAGGGTCGCGGCCGGGCCGCATCATCGGATGCGTCACGTCGACCATCACGATATCGGCGCGCGCGCCGGGCGCGAGGCGTCCGATGTCGTCGCGACCCAGCGCCGTGGCGCCGCCGACGGTCGCGAAATTGAAGACGTCCGTCGTCTTGAGGGTGCGCGGGTTCTGCGCCATCAGGCGCGCGACATAGGCGACGTTGCGCATCTCCTCGAGCATGTGGTGCGGGTACGTGTCGGTGCCCATCGCGACCCGCACGCCGGCGCGCAGATAGCGCCCGACGTCACGCAGAGCGATGCCGCGGCGCAGGAACACGGTGGGGCAGTGGGCGACGGTCGTCTGAGTCCCGGCGAGAAGCGAGAGGTCTTCACGCGTGTGCCAGTTCGCGGCCGGATGGTCGTCGAGGAAGATCGAGTGACCGATGATCGAGCGCTCCGAGAGAACGCCGAGATCGCGCAGCCACTGGATCGGCGTCACGCCGTGCCGCCGCGTGATCTCGTGGAACTCGACGACGGACTGCGCGGCGTGGATCTGGAAGGGCAGGCCGCGCCTTTCGGCTTCCGCGAAGCTGTCGCGGATGAGGTCGGCCGAGCAGGTGTCGATCTGCGCCGGGCACACCATGCCGGACAAGCGCCCGCTCGGATCGGCCTCGGCCTTGTCGATGATGTCGAGCGCCTGCGCCATTGCCGCTTCGCCGGCGGCTTCGTCCCATTCGTAGTCGACGACATGGCCGTTGCGGGTGAACCAGCGGGCCGAGCGGTACATCGGCGCGACGACGACGCGCAGGCCGCTTCGCGCGGCAAGGTCCAGCCAGCGCGGATGCGCGACGGAGAGATCGGCGAGCGTGGTGACGCCGGAGAGCAACAGCTCCGAATAGGCGACCTCGACGCAGTCCGGCACCGCGTCCGCGTCGGGCCGAAGGATCGGCATGAACTCGTAGAGGGAGGAATTGTAGAGGGCTGGCGAGCCGAGCTCGTCGAGAAAGCCCTTGTTCAGAGGTTCGCTGGAGGGGTGGGAGTGGACGTTGACGAGGCCGGGCATCACCATCATCCCCGCCCCGTCGACGATCTCGTCGCCCGGCTCTTCGGCGACGGAGCCGAGGGCGGTGATCCGCCCGTCCGAAAAGGCGACGTCGGTGTCCGTGTGGTAGACGTGCGCGGCGCTCTCGTCGTCCCAGGCGACCACGAAGGCCGCGTTGCGGATGATGGTCTTCGTCATCGGCTCTTTCCTGTGGGAGGCTGCGGGCGGCGCGCGGTGCGCCGCCCGGATCATTTGCGGGCGCGGACCGTCAGTTGGTCAGCGAGATGTCGAGCCCCTTGTAGATGCCCGCCCCGTAGACGCCGTGCGGGCGGGCGCCCTCGACGCGCTGTCCGGTGACGAGGATCATCGGCTGCGAGACGATCGGCAGCCAGACGTCGGCTTCCACGAGTTGCCGCTGGGCGGCGCCGATGGCTGCCTTGCGCGTCTCGTCGTCGGTCGCCTGCCGGGCCTCGTCGATGAGGCGATCCGTCTCCTCGTTGTCCCAGTTCATGCGGTTTGGCGTCGGCATCTGGGTCGAGCGGAAGTAGAGGGAAAGCGCCTCGGTCGCCGTTACATACGGATAGGAAAGCATGAAGGCGTCGAACTCTTGAGTGGCGAGCCGGCCCCAGGCGGCGGTCGCGTCCCAGAGCTGGATCTCCATCTCGATGCCGACCGCGCGCAGGTCGGCCTGCATGCCCTCCGCCATCACCGGGTTCTGCTGGTTGCGGATGCCGTAGAGGAGGAAGCTCGCGCGCTGCCCGTCCTTCACGCGGATGCCGTCCGCGCCGGGCTCCCAGCCCGCTTCCTCGAGCGTCGCGATCGCCGCGTCGCGGTCGAAGGCCGGCGTCAGCTCCACGGTCTGCGCGTCGAAGTCGATGACCTTCGGATTGAGCAGCGAGTGCAGCGGCGTGCCGAGCCCGAAGAAGGCCGCCTGCGCCAGTGCGTCGCGGTTGACCGCCTGGTTGATCGCCCGGCGAACGGCCGGATCGTTCATCACCGGCTTGTCGACCTTGAACCCCACGAAATTGTCGTAGAGGTAGTTCTCCTGCTGCTGCACGGTCATCGTCGGAATGGCCTGCAGGCTCGGCACCGCGAAGGGCGGCATATAGTAGGTGAGGTCGGCCTGGCCTGCCTGCATGGCGGCCATCAACGTGTTGGATTCGGGGATCACGCGCCAGACCATCCGCTCGACCTGCGGCGTGCCGTTCTCGTAGGCCGGCGGGCCCCAGGTGTAATGCGGGTTCTTGTCGAGAACGACCTCCTGGCGCGGCGTCCACGAGTTCCAGCAGTAGGGGCCGGTACCACCGAAGCCCTGCACGCCGAAATTCTCGCCGAGCTCTTCCACCGCCTCGCGATCGACAACCGAGGCGAAGGACAAAGCGAGTTGGAACATCAGATCGGAATAGGGCTCTTCCAGCACGTACTCGACCGTGTGGTCGTCCACCGCGCGGATTTCGGCCAGATTGCCGCCGCGGAACTTGGTGGGGGAGGCGCTGTCCGGCCCGAGCCAGCGCTCGAAGGAATAGACGACGTCCTCGGCCGTCATGTCCCGGCCCGAGCAGAATTTGACGTCGTCGCGCAGGTTGAATGTGTAGGTCAGACCGTCGTCCGAGACCTCCCAGCTTTCGGCCAGAAGTGGCTGGATCGTCTGCATGTCGTAGTCGACGCTGACGAGCGTGTCGGCGAGGAGGTAGACGATCTCGGCCGCAGCCGTCGCGGTGGAGCGGATCGGGTCGTAATTGTCGGCGTCGATCGTGCGCAGGACGGTGAGCTGGCCGGGCTGCTGCTGGGCGAGGGCGGGCGCCGCGCCGGTGGCTGCGAGCGCAAAGGCGCCCGTCATTGCAAGCGCTGATCTCAGGTTTCGCATGGGCATCCTCTTCTCCTTGGGCGGCAGTGAGCGGTGTGACGATGGGCGGTTACTTGCGCAGCTTGGGGTCGAGCGCGTCGCGCAGGGCGTCGCCGAGGACGTTGAAGGCGAGCACGACGATGAAGATCAGGAGGCTCGGCAGCGCCGAGACGTGGGGCGCGAAGAACAGGTAGGTACGCCCGTCTGCTGCCATCGTGCCGAGCTCGGCCGTGGGCGGCTGCGCCCCGAGCCCGATGAAGGATAGGGCGGAGCCGAGCAGGATGACCTGGCCGAAGCGCAGGGACAGGAACACGAAGATCTGCGACAGGCAGTTCGGCAAGAGGTATTTCAGGATCAGCCGCCGGTCGCTCATGCCGATCGAGCGGGCGCCTTCCACATATTCCTGGTGCATCACGACGAGCGCGGCGCTGCGCACCACGCGCGCCATCAGTGGCACGGTTGCGATCGACAGCGCGACCACCACCGCCATCAGTCCGGGGCCGAAGATCGCCGCGATGGCGAGGCCGAAGAGGATCGCCGGAAAAGACAGGAGAACGTCCATCAGGCGCATCAGGATTCCCGACAGGCGCGGGTAATAGGCGGCCGCGAACCCGACGATCGCGCCGATGCCGCAGCCGAGCACCACCGAGGCGAGCCCCATCAGGAGCGTCGTGCGCAAGCCGAAGAGAAGGCGGGTGATCATGTCGCGTCCCTGCGCGTCCGTGCCGAGAAGTCCGGCCTGGCCCGGCGCCTTCAGCATGTTCACGAGGTCGCTCGAATAGGGGTCCGTGGGCGCGATCCAGGGGGCGAGGGCGGCCGCCGCGATGATCAGCGCGACGACGACGAGCGCGATCACGGCGCCGGTGTCGGATGTGAGGACGCGCCAGACGGAGGCGCGCATGAAAGTGTCTTCGGCGGCAGCGGGCGGGACCGCGCCGGTGGTCGTCGTCACGTCGCTCATGCGTTGCGCACCCGCGGATCGAGGACGGCGTAGAGGACGTCGACCGTCAGGTTGATGAGGATGAAGCCCAGGGAGAGGACGATGATCGTGCCCTGCGCCATCGGCATGTCGCTCGACAGGATGGCGCCGACGGCGAGACGGCCGATGCCGGGCCACGAGAAGACGGTCTCGGTCACGACCGCCCCGCCGAGGAGGAAGCCGATCTGCAGGCCGATCAGGGTGACGACGGGGACCATCGCGTTGCGAAGCGCATGGCGCATCACCACGACGCGCTCGCTGAGGCCCTTGGCACGGGCCGTGCGCACATGGTCGGCGCCCAGAACGTCGAGCACCGACGTTCGCGTCATGCGTGCGACGGGGCCGACGAAGACGCCGCCGAGCGTGACCGCCGGCAGGATGATGGCGCGAATACCTTCCCAGCTCCACAGCGGGCCGCCGCGCCCGGTGAAGGGCAGGAGTTGCCAGTGGAAGCCGACGAGCCAGACGAGCACGAGGCCGAGAAAGAACACGGGGATCGACACGCCCGCCACCGAGATCGCCATGATCGCACGGTCGAGGATCGTGCCGCGGTAGTAGGCGCCGATCGTTCCGAGCGCGATGCCGAGCGGGATCGACCAGAACAGCGAGGCGACCATCAGCTCGATCGTCGGCCCGATCGTGGCGCCGAGCTCGCGCGTGACAGGCACGTTGTTGATCAGCGAGACGCCGAGATCGCCCTGCATCAACCGCCAGACATAGAGGACGAACTGCACGTAGAGCGGCTGGTCGAGACCGAGCTCGCGGCGGATCTGCTCGATGACGTCCTGCGTGGCCGTCGGCCCCGCTCGCACGATCGCCGGATCGGTCGGCACCACCTGCATGAGCAGGAAGCCTACGAGAAGGACGCCGAAGAGAACGGGAATTGCCAGGAGCAGCCGCTGGATCGTGTGGCGGAGCATCGGCGCCGCCCCTACTGCGCGGCCTGGGCGAACTGCCCGAGCCGGTCGAAGACGATCTCGCCGCCCCGCACGGTCAGATCGCAGCGCACGTCGTGTTCCAGAACGGCGGGGTCGGCGGCGAAGATGTCCTGCGAGGCGACGCAGATGTCCGCGAGCTGGCCGGGAACGAGCCGGCTGACCTCGTTTTCGGCGAACTGGGTGTAGGCGCCGCAATAGGTGTAGGCGTGGATCGCCTGTTCCAGCGTGATCGCCTCGTCCGCGTTGATGACGGTGCCCTTGTTGGTGCGCCGCGTGACCATCGTGAAGAGGTTCTTGAACGGGTCGGTCGTCGAGACCGGCGCGTCGGACGAGGCGGCGGGGTGCTGACCTTCGGCGAGCCAGGTGCGCATCGGGTAGGACGCGAAGGCACGTTCCTCGCCGACGCAGTCGACATAGAGATCGCCGAACTCGTAGACGAAGACGGGCTGCGGCACTGGCTCGATGCCGGCCGCGACCATCCGGGTGCGTTGCCCGGGCGTCAGGAAGCCGCAATGCTCAATGCGGTGGCGCCGCCCGGCGATCGGGTTCTCCTCGCTGTCCGCCGCCTCGATGCCGGAAAGCACCTGCTCGATCGCCGCATCGCCGATCGCGTGGATCGCAAGCTGATAACCTTGCTCATGATATTGTTTGAGCCGGCCGTGCATTTCGTCATCGGAGAAGCAGAAGATGCCGTAATTGTCCGGGTCGCCGGAGGCGTAGGGCTGCGACATCGCAGCCGTCAGCCCGCCCGCGCTGCCGTCGCCGAAGACCTTCATCGCGCCGTAGCGCAGAAGGCCATTCTCGCGGCCGAAACGGTAGCCGCCGGCATAAGCGGGCTCGGCGATGCCGTCCGGGTTGCCGTAGACACACACCCACGTCCGCACGGGAAGGCGGCCGGTGGAGGCGGCTTCTTCGTAGGCGGCGATCTCGTCCATGCCGGCATACATGCCGACGGCGGCGTCCATCACGCTGGTGAAGCCCTGGCTCAGCATGTGCTCGCCGGCGCGCTCGATCGCCTCGATCAGCGTCGCGACGTCGGGCTTGGGCTGCACGTCGATGACGAGGCGCTGCGCGCGCTCGGCCAGGAGCCCCGTCAGCTTGTTGTCGCGCCTCTCGATCATTCCGCCATCGGGCACCGGCGTGTTGTGGCCGATGCCGGCCTCGCGCATCGCCAGCGTGTTCACGACCGAGACGTGGCCGCAGGTGCGCTTGATCGACACCGGGTTGTTCGGGGCGGCGCGATCGAGCTCCTCGGCCGTCGGGTGGCGCTTCTCGGCCAGCTCGTTGTGGTCGTAGCCGCGGCCGAGGACCCATTCGCCGGGCGCCTTGCCCTTGGCGGCCTCCGCCACCCGGCGCAGCACCTCATCGATCGAGCGCGCGCCTGTCTCCGGCCGCAGGTTGATCTCGGAGAGGCCGAGGCCGAAGGGCAGGAGATGCATGTGAGCATCGTTCAGGCCCGGCATGGCGGCGCGGCCCGCCAGATCGACATGGGCCGTGGTCGGGCCCCCGAGCGCCGCAATCTCCTCGGCGGTGCCGACGGCCAACACACGGCCGTCCTTCACGGCCAGCGCCTCGGCGAAGCCTTCTGCCAGCCCGCAGAAGATCGGGCCACCGGACAGGATCAGATCGGCTTGACTCATGGTCGCTCCCGTAGCTTCCCCGGTCAGGCCGGGTTAGAACAAAAGTGGCTCGCTCGTCCGCTCAAAAGGGAGCCTAGCGAAGGTCAGGATATTGAGCAATACTTCTCGAGAGCAGTTTTTGAGCGTGTGCAAAAGGTGTGCGTGATGGGGGCGGCGTGAGCATTTCGAGGGCGACCGAGACGGAGTCCGAGACCGAGGCGCGGGACGAGGCCGAGACCGGCGATTCCTTCGATGTCGGTTCCCGGCTTCGGGAAATCCGGGCGCAGCACGGGCTGACGCAGCGCGAACTGGCAACGCGGGCGGGCGTCGCCCACGGGCTGATCTCGATGATCGAGCAGAACCGGTCGAGCCCGTCCGTCGCCTCGCTGCGCCGCATCCTCGGTGGCATCGGCATGACGATGGCGGACTTCTTCGAGCCGGACCGGCCGCAGGACACCAAGGTCGTGTTCCGGCCGAGCGAACTCATCGACCTGACCTCGCAGCTCTACCGGCTAAACGGCGGCAACAAGGTCGGCAAGATCTCGCTGCGCCAGGTCGGTCACGCCCGCTCGCACAACCTGCAGATCCTGCACGAGCACTACGAGCCGGGCGCGGACACCGGGCCGACCATGCTGGAGCACGCCTCGCACGAGGGCGGCGTCGTCATCTCGGGCGAACTGGAGCTGACGGTCGGCGATCAGGTCCAGATCCTGAAGGCGGGAGACGCCTATCTCTTCGACAGCCGCACGCCGCACCGTTTCCGCAATGTCCACGACCGCCCCTGCGAGGTCGTGAGCGCCTGCTCCCCGCCCTACCTCTGAGCGGGCGGACGGATCGCTCAAAGGTCGTCGCTTCCGAACTGCGCGTAGGAGCGCCGCTCCAGTGTCAGGCGATCCTTCTGGCGGGCGTAGAGATTGCCGAAAAGCCGGCCGAGCGGATGGTAGCGTTCCACGTCGACGCGCAGCGTCTTCCGGTCGATCAGCCCCGGCGCGGCGTGGAGATGCAGGACCTCGCCCACGAGAAGCTCGCGCCCTGGCCCGAATGACAGGATCGTGTGGCGCCGGCATTCCAGCGCGAAAGGCGCGCGGGCGATGCGGCCGGGCGCAACGGCGGTGGAGGCTGTGATCGCCAGCCCGACCATCTTGGGTTCACCGATCTCCGGCGGGAAGTCGACCGCGCAGTCGTTCATCGCCTCGCCCAGTGCCTCGTCGACCAGATTGACGACGAATTCCCCGTTATCGCGCACGTTGCGCGTCGTATCCTTGTGCGAGCCGTCCGGGTTCGCCTGAAGGCCGAGGATCACCAGGGGCGGCGTCTCGGAGAAGACGTTGAAGAAGGAGAACGGCGCCGCGTTCGTCACGCCGCCCGCGCCGAGTGTGGTGACGAGGGCGATCGGCCGGGGCACGACGACGCCGCACAGAAGCTTGTAGCGCTCCGGGCCGGTGAGGGCGTCCATCGCGGTTTCGAAGGCGCCGGCCATCGGGTGCGCGGCTTGGTCGGTCATCGAACGGTCTCCGGCAGGGCTTGGCCGTCGTCGGCCTCGAAAGCCTTGAGGACGCTGCGCAGCTGCGTGACGTAGGCCTGAACAAGACGCGAGCGCGGAACGCCGCGGCGCGAGAGGATCGCGACGGGCACCGGGCAGGCCGGGGCGAAGGGCCTGACGATCTGCGAGGGCGCGCGCAACGTCGCCGTGAACGGGTCGACGATGGTGGCGGCGCTCACCGCCTGCGACAGGACCGCCGCCGTCGAGCAGTAGCGCACCTCGACGCGGGGTTCGTAGGGGCTCCTCTCGCGGCGGAAGACGGAGCGCACGGCGCTCCCGAGCCGCGATTCGGCCTCCAGTCCGATCAGGTCGTGGCCGGCCAGCGCCGAGGCGTCGACACGTGCCCGGTCGGCCAGAGCGTGCGTGGCCGGCATCAGGCAGACCATCTCGACGCGCGCCACCGTCTCGACGTTGAGGGCGGGATGGCTGTCGAAGCCGAGGCCGAGCCCGAGGTCCACCGAACCGTTCTGAACCGCCTCCACGACGTGTTCGAGCCGCCGCACGTCGTATGAGACGGTGACGTCCGGTCGGCTTTCCAGAAGCGCGCCGAGCGCGGTTGCCGCCACGGTGTGGCCGAGCGGCGGCGTGGAGAGGATGCGCAGGCGGCCCGAATGGCCGAGGCGGATGGCGCGGGCGCGCGCCTCGAAGCCGCGCAGGATCGGGAAGACGGGCTGCACCTCCTGGAAGAGCTGGAAGGCCTCTTCGGTCGGCTGGAGTCGGCGGTGCAGGCGCTCGAAGAGGTTGACGCCCAGCTTCTCCTCGAGCTGGCGGATGCCGTTCGAGACCGCAGGCTGGGAAATCCTGAGGCGTTCGGCCGCCTCCTTGGTGGTGGCCCCGCCCATCAACTCGCCGAAGATCGCAAGGAGGCGCAGCGGGATGTCGCCCGCGCTCTCGCTCGCCGGCTCCTCGGCGCTCAAGCCGTCCCCGCCACGAGCATTCCGAGCGCCATCGCGACGGCGGCCTGCGTGGGATCAATGACGGCGAGGCCGAGCTCGGCCTCGAGCCGCGCGCGGTGCCCCGACATGCCCGCGCAGCCGAGGACGACGGCGCCGGCACCCATGGCCGCGAGCGCGCTTCCCGCCTCCATCAGAAGCGCAAATGAGCGCTCGCCGCGACCGCTTTCCGCGACGCTCATCGGCTGCGAGAGCGCGACCTCGCCGGCGAGGCGCCCGTCGACGCCGAGCCGGCGCAGATGACGAAGGTGACGCGGGATCGACCCTTGCGCGACGGCGATGACGCCGAAGAGGTCCGCCCGCGCCATGGCGGTGAGGACGCCGGCGTCCTGGATGCCGATCACAGGCACGCGTGTGAGGGACCGCGCGAGATCGACGCCAGGCTGCGAATAGCAGGCGCTGATCAGCGCCCCGGCGTCCGGCCGGGACGCGGCGTACTCGCCGAAGCGCAGAGCCGCTTCCTGCACGTCGCGCTCCGTGACGATGCCGATCGGCCCGTCCTCGAAGGTCACGCATTCGACGGCCGGGCCGCCCGGACGCCGAAAGCCCTCCAGCGCCTGCGAGAGCGCCTCGGTTACAGCCGCGTCGCTGTTCGGATTGACGACGACGATCGGTCGGAGGGCGGGGCCCGTCGACGCGCTCATGGAGCGATCTCCGTGCCATAAGCGCGCGCGGCGGCGAATTCGGGCGCGACATGTCCCCGTGCCGCGCTGCGCCCCGAGGGCTTGCGGGCGACGAAGCGTCCGCGCCCCCGCTTGGCCTTCAGCTCACCGTCCGCGACGACGATCTCGCCGCGGTTGATCACCGTCTCGGGTACGCCGGTCAGTTCCATGCCTTCGAAGGGCGTGTAGTCCATCGCATCGTGCTGGTCCTCGAGGCGCATCGTGCGGCGGGTCTCCGGATTCCAGATCGCGATGTCGGCGTCGAAGCCGGGCATCAGCGAGCCCTTGGTGTCGAGCCCGAAGACGCGTGCGGCGTTCGACGACGACAGCGCGACGAACTGCTGCAGCGTGATGCGGCCCTCCGCGACGCCTTCCGAGAACAGGTAGGGCAGGCGCGCGGCGATGCCGGGCATGCCGTTGGCGATCTTGGGATAGGGCGCGTCGAGCCCGTTCAGGAACTTGCCGCCCTCGTCGAAGCGATAGGGCGCGTGGTCTGAGGACACGCTGTCGAAGGTGCCGGCGGCCACATGGTCCCAGAGCGCCTCCCGCGTCGCCTCGTCCCGCAGCGGCGGGGAGCAGATGTATTTCGCGCCCTCCCGGCCCGGCCGGTCCAGGTCGGCCCGCGTCAGCGCGAGATATTGCGGGCAGGTCTCCGAAAAGAGGCGCGTGCCGCTCGCGCGTTCGCGCGCGACGATCGCCGCGCCGCCGCGCGTCGAGACGTGGACGACGAAGAGCGGCGCGTCGACCAGCTTGGCAAGGCACACGGCGCGGTGGATCGCCTCTTCCTCGGCCAGCTCGGGCCGGCTGACCGCGTGGTATTTCGGCTCGATCGCGCCGGCCGCCGCAAGGCGCGCGTTCATCCATTTGACCATGTCGTTGTTCTCGGCATGGACCATGGTCAGCGCGCCGTGGGTCTTCGCCACGGTCAGGATGTCGAGAAGGCCGGCATCGCCGACATTCATCAGGTCGTAGGTCATGAAGACCTTGAAGGAGGTGATGCCGCGCTCGAAGGCGCGCGGCAGCTCATCGCGCAGGACGGTCGGCGTCGGGTCGGAGACGATCAGATGGTAGGAATAGTCGAGGACAGAGTTGGGTGCCGCGCGTCCGTCATAGGTCTCGATGACCTCGGCGATGGTCTGGCCCCGGTGCTGCGCGGCGAAGGGCACGAAGCAGGCATTGCCGCCGAAGGCCGCCGAGACCGAGCCCGTATAGTAGTCGTCGGCGCTCAACACGCCGGACGAGCTTTCCTGCGCGATGTGGCAATGCGCCTCGATGCCGCCCGGCATCACGAGGCGTCCCCCTGCGTCGAGGCGGCGCGCCCCGCCTTCGATGCGCTCGGCGATGGCCGCGATCCGCCCGTCGCGGATGGCGATGTCACCGGCGAAGGTCTCGGCGGCGGTCACGAGCGTGCCGCCGTGGATGACGGTATCGAACTCGCTCATCGGCATATCCTCCCTGCTCGCCTCAGACCTCGACGACCGCGCCGGTCTGCGAGGTGATGCGGCCATAATGCTCCACGCGGCGGTGGCGCGCGAAGTCGAAGATCGTCTCCTTGCCGAAGGCGCATTCGCGGAAGTCGCAGGGCGCCACGATCAGCTCGTCCTCCTCGCTCGTCGCCTTGGCGAGAATGAAGCCGTTGGGATCGACGATGATCGAGCCGCCCATCAGCGGGTGTCCGTCCTCGACGCCCGCCTTGGCGATGCCGGCGACGAAGGTGGCGTTCTGGTAGGCGCCGGCCTGCAGCGAGAGCTCCGAGTGGAAGAGGCGCTTCTCGACGCCCTCGTCGCTCATCTGGCTGTTCACCGAAGGGGTGTTGTAGCCGAGGGTCACGAGTTCGACGCCCTGCAGGCCCATGACGCGGTAGGTCTCGGGCCAGCGCCGGTCGTTGCAGATCGCCATACCCATCACGACGCCCTCGTTGCGCCAGACCGGGAAGCCGAGGTCGCCAGGTTCGAAATAGCGTTTCTCCAGATGCTGGAAGGCGCGCTCCGTGTCGTATTCGACATGGCCCGGCAGGTGGATCTTTCGGTACTTGCCGACGATCTCGGCCTTGCGGTTGGTCAGGATCGAGGTGTTGAAATGATGCCCGTCCGGCGTCAGCTCCGCGTAGCCGAAGGTCATCGCGATGCCGAGTTCGCGGGCTTTCTCGAACAGGGGCGCGGTGTCGGGGCCCGGCATCTCGCGCTCGAACCAGAGGTCGACCTCCGCTTGGTCCTCCATGTACCAGCGCGGGAAGAAGGTGGTCAGCGCCAGCTCCGGATAGACGAGCATCTCGACGCCCTTTGACGCGGCCTCCTCCATCAGCGCGATCATGCGGGCGACGACGGCCTTGCGGCTGTCGGCCCTCTGGATGGCGCCCATCTGGGCGCCGCCGACGACGAGTTGGGTCATGGGTCTGTCCTGTTCCCTTGCGAGGATGCGGCGCCTCAGATGGCGAGGCGGCGCTGATAGCGGCTGACGAGGCGTACGAGCGGCCACAGAAGCACGAGATAGATGAGCGCCGCCGCCACCAGCGGCGAGGCGTTGTAGGTGATCGAGCGCGCCATGTTCGCCGCGTAGAGAAGCTCGGCGAGCGAGACGACGGAGGCGAGCGAGGTGAGCTTCACGACCTCGATCGTGTTCGACAGGAGGTCCGGCAGGACGTTGCGCACCGCCTGCGGCAGCACGACGAAGGCGAGCGTCTGCGTTTCGGAGAGCCCCGTCGCGCGGGCCGCCTCGCGCTGCCCCGCCGGCACGGAGAGAAGCCCGGCGCGGTAGACCTCGCCGTAATAGGACGAGTTGTTGAGGAGGAAGGCCAGCACCACGGCCGCGAAGGGCGAAAGCTCGACGCCGGCGAAGGGCAGCCCGGAATAGACGAAGACGAGAAGGACGAGCGGCGGCAGCGCCCGGAAGACGTCGACATAGACGAGGGCGGGAAGCCGGACCCAGCGGTGCGCGGACAGGCTGGCGAGGGCGACGAAGAGCCCGCCGACGAGCCCGAGCCCGACGACCGCGACGCAGAGCTGCGCGGTCATCCACAGGCCCTGCGCGAGCAGCGGAGCGGCGCGCCACATCACCTCGACATTGAAGAACTGCTGGATCACGTCGTCCATCGATCCACTCCCTCAGCTCTTCCACGCGAGGCGGCGTTCGAGGAGCCGCGCGCCGACGGTGACCGGCAGGAAAACGATCAGATAGGCGATCGCGGCCATCGCGAGCGGCGTTGCCGAGCCCGAAAGGCTCTGGGCGGCACTCGCCGCGCCGAGGATTTCCTGCACGCCGACGACCGAGCCGAGCGCGGTCATCTTCGAGATGGCGAGAATGCGGTTGACGAGCGGCGGGGTGGCGAGGCGCACGGCCTGCGGCAGCGCCACGAAGAGGAGCGTCGAGGGAAAGGACAGGCCCGTCGCGCTTCCCGCCTCCCACTGGCCGCGCGGAATGGATGTGAAACCGGCCCAGAACGCCTCTTCCGCGAAGGCTGCGAGCGTCAGCGCGAGGACAACGAAGACCACCATCGGCCCCGACAGGCGGATGCCGACGCCAGGCAGGCCGAAATAGAACAGAAGGATGACGACGAGCGGCGGCAGCGCGCGGCCGATATCGGCGAAGGCCACGATGAGGAGATTGACGACGGGCAGGCGGAAGGTCCGCAGCATGGCCAGCGCCAGGCCGAGAAGCGTGCCGGCCACGGTGACGGCGACCGCGAGCTGGATCGTGATCCACGCGCCCTCGATGACGGCGGGCGTGTACCTTGCGATCGTCGCCGGGTTGAAGAAGGTGTCGAGGAAGCGCTCCACCGGCCTACTCCGCGCGCACGCCGCCGAGGCGCTGGAGGAATGCTCTCGTGCGCTCCATCTTCGGCGCGCCGAACACGGCCTCGGGCGGGCCCTGTTCGACGATCACGCCGCCATCCATGAAGACGACGCGGTCGGCCGCTTCGCGCGCGAAAGCCATCTCGTGGGTGACGACCAGCATGGTCATGCCGCGTGTCTTCAACTCGCGCATGACGGCCAGCACCGAGCCGACGAGTTCGGGGTCGAGCGCCGAGGTCGGCTCGTCGAAGAGCATCACCGTCGGGTCGAGGGCCAGCGCGCGGGCGATAGCGACGCGCTGCTGCTGTCCGCCCGAAAGTTCGGCCGGGTAGGCCCTTTCCTTCTCGGCGAGCCCCACCATCGCCAGCATTTCGCGTGCCTTGGCCACGGCCGCCTCGCGCGTTCGTCCAAGCGCTTTTCGCTGCGCGAGTGTGACGTTCCCCATCACATCGAGATGCGGGTAGAGGTTGAAGCTCTGGAACACCATTCCGGTGCGCGCGCGCATCCTCTGCAGGTCTCGCGCCGAGCCGCCGTGGATGTTGCGCCCCTCGATCACGATGTCGCCGCCCGTCGGCTCCTCCAGCCTGTTGCAACAGCGCAGGAGCGTCGACTTGCCAGAGCCGGACGGCCCGATCAGGCAGACGAGTTCGCCCGGCGCCACCGCCAGCGAGATGTCGCGCAGAACCTGCGCCTTGCCGAAGCTCTTCGACAGCGAGACGATTTCGAGGGCGGGGCGAGGCATCGTCGCGCGATCCTGCCGCCCGTTACGAGAGGTTGTCGCAGGAGGGCTGGTGGTCGTCCTCGACATAGCCGGGGAATCCCGGCACGCCGTAGCCCGGCGTCGGGGTGACGATGGTCGTGCCCTCGGTCGGCGTGACGCCGAACCACTTCTCCGACAACTCGGCCATGGAGCCGTCAATCTTCAGGCACTCGATGGCGCGATCGACGAGGTTGCGCATCTCCTCGCTGTCCTGCCGGAAGGACAGAGCCCAGACGAGGCCAGTCTCGATCTCGTAGGAGAGGGCGAGGCCCGGCGTCTGCTGCGCGGCCCAGGCGGCAACCGTGGCGCCGGCGAGGTTGGCGTCCGCGCGGCCGGCAAGAACGGCCTGCACGGCGTCCGTGTTGGTGCCGAACGCCTCGACCGTCCAGCCGTATTCGGCGGCATTCTCGGCAAGATAGCTGTCATAGGCCGAACCGCGATTGACGGCGATGGTCTTGCCGCGGAAGTCGTCCAGCGTCTCATACTCGCCCGCGCTCGCATCCGGCACGACGAAGGCGAAGTTGGTGTCCATGAAGCCTTCGGTGAAGAGAAGGTTCGCGGCGCGCTCCTCGTTCACCGTGACGGGCGCGGAGAGGAAGTCGTAGGTGCCGGCCTGCAGTGCCGGGATGAGACCGGAGAACTGCGCGGCCGTCACCTCGACCTCGCGGCCGAGGCGCTCGCCGATCAGGGCGGCGAGATCGACGTTGAAACCCTCGACGCCGCCGCTCATCGTCGGCATCGCATGCGGGGCGAAGGTGCCGTCGAGCGCGGTGCGCAGCGCTTCCTGCGCCGGTGCGCCGGCGGTGGTGGCCATCACGGCCAATGCGGCAAGGGAAGACGAAAGACGAAGGCGCATCATGAAGGTCTCCATCGAAAAACCGTGCCTGCTCTAAAAATGAACAAGTGCAGGAGATGGGCATTAGTGCATGACGTCTGACGCGGCGCAATATTCGAAAGGCCACGTAATTTGGATCGAATGATCAGAAATTCATATACGAGCGCATAAGGCTCTGGGGAGCCTGAGGGTCTGGGAAATGCGAGCCTCTGCGGAAGGACGCCCCGCGCTTGCCAGCCTTTCCACCATCACCTACTCACCGATGGGGAAGGCCCGCCTACAGCAGCGGGTGCCGAATTTGCCTGACGAGGAGGAAGAGACTCATGAGTGCGCCGCGCATCGACGAGACCACCAGAGGCGTCTACGTCATCTCGCCCACGCCCTTCGGCGAAGATGGGTCGCTCGACCTCCAAAGCGTCGACACGCTTGTGGATTTTTACGTCGAGAAGGGCGCGACCGGCTTCACGATCCTCGGCATTCTAGGCGAGGCGACGAAGTTGACGCCGGCCGAATCGACGCAATTTCTGGAGCGCTATCTTTCGCGCCTTAGCGGCACGAAGCCAGTGATCGTCGGCGCCAGCAACCCCGGCACGGACAACCTCGTACGCTTCGCCAGGGACGCAATGGACAAGGGCGCGGCGGGCGTCATGGTCGCGCCGATCCCCGGCCTGAAGACCGACGACCAGGTCTACGGCTACTTCGAGACGGTGCTTTCGCGCCTTGAGGGCATCCCGGTCTGCTACCAGGATTATCCGCAGACGACCGGCGTCTCGACCTCGGTTGCGGTCCTGCACCGGCTGATCGACGATTTCCCCAACCTCGTGATGCTGAAGCACGAGGAATCGCCGGGCCTGACCAAGATCACGAAGCTGCGCGAGCGCTCGGATGCCGGCAAGGGGCGTCGCGTCTCGATCCTCGTCGGCAATGGCGGCCTGCACCTGCCGCAGGAGCTGCGGCGCGGCGTCGACGGCGCGATGACCGGTTTCGCCTATCCGGAGATGCTGGTCGGCGTGTGCGAACGCTTTGAGGCCGGCGACAACGAGGAGGCGGAGGATCTGTTCGACCTCTATCTCCCGATCCTGCGCCACGAGCAGCAGCTCGGCTTTGGTTTTGCCGTGCGCAAGGAAATCCTGCGCCGGCGCGGCGCGATCGCCACCGCCCATGTGCGCCATCCGGGCCCCAAGCTAGCAGCGCGCGACCTCCAGGAGCTCGACGAGCTGATGGGCCGCCTCGATGCCAAGCTTCTCGACACCAAGCTGAAGGGCTGACCTCATGGATCTCGGACTGAACGGCAAGCGCGCCCTTGTCTTCGGCGCCACACGCGGTATCGGCGCCGCCATCGCCCGCACCCTCAACGAAGAGGGCGCGCATGTCGTCCTCGCCGGACGCGACGCCGAGCGCACGAAGGCGGCTGCCGATGCCATGACGGGACCGGGTGGCGCTTCCACTCTCCTTGTCGATCTCGCCGACCCGGCCAGCGTCTCCGCGGCGCTCGAAACACTCGGGCAGAGCGGCGCGACCGACATCGACATCCTCGTCAACAATGGCGGCGGCCCGCGTCCCGGCTCGGTGCTGGAAGTCTCCGGCGAGGAATGGACGAGGAGCTTCGAGACGATGGTGAACGCCACCTTCGCCATCACCGCACGCCTCGTGCCTGCGATGCGCGCGCGGGGGTGGGGGCGGGTCGTCAATGTCGTCTCGTCCGGCGTCCAGCAGCCGATCCCCAATCTCGGCATGTCGAACGCGCTGCGCGCCTCGATCGTCGGCTACGCCAAGACGCTGGCCGACGAGGTTGCGGGCGACGGCGTGACGGTGAATTCGGTGCTGCCGGGGCGGATCGCGACCGACCGTCTCGCCCAGCTCGACGCGGCGGCGGCGAGCCGCACGGGGCAGGACATCGAAGCCGTGCGCAAGGCCTCGCGCGGGCAGATCCCGGCCGGCCGCTACGGCGAGCCGCAGGAGTTCGCCGATGTCGTGGCCTTCCTCGCCAGCGAGCGCGCCAGCTACGTCACCGGCTCGCAGATCCGCATCGACGGCGGGCTGATCCGGGGGCACTGAGGCTCGACAGCGCGGTACTGCGCGTCGCACACTCCTCAAGGAAACAAAGGAAGGGGCGGCATGACGACGGGCTTCTGGTGGGACGAGCGCTGCTTCTGGCACACGGGCGGCAACTACACGTTTCTCCTGCCCGTCGGCGGTCTCGTCCAGCCCTTGGCGAGCGGTGGCCTGCCGGAGAGCCCGGAGACCAAGCGGCGGCTCAAGAACCTTCTCGAAGCCACCGGGCTGATCGGCGAGCTGGCCGTCTCCTCCGCGCCGCCCGCCAGCGACGACGATCTCCTGCGCGTTCATCCGGCCGACTATCTGGAGCGGTTCCGCGAGATGAGCGCCGCGGGCGGCGGCGAACTCGGCGAGCGCACGCCCTTCGGCCCCGGTGGCTACGACATCGCCGCGCTTTCGGCGGGGCTTGCCAAGGAGGCCGTCCTCGCCGTGCTCGACGGGCGGCAGACCAACGCATACGCGCTCTCGCGCCCGCCCGGCCATCACTGCACGCGCGACACGCCGATGGGCTTCTGCCTCCTCGCCAACATTGCGATTGCCGTCGAAGCGGCGCTTGGCGCCGGCAAGGCGAAGCGCGTGGCGGTGGTGGACTGGGATGTCCATCACGGCAACGGCACGGAAGCGATCTTCTACGATCGGCCGGATGTCCTGACGATCTCGCTGCATCAGGATCGCAACTATCCGCTGAATTCGGGCGGCGCCGACGATCGCGGCGAGGGGGGCGGCGAGGGCTTCAATGTCAACGTGCCGCTGGCGCCGGGCGCCGGCCACGAGGCCTATCTCCACGCGATGGAGCGCATCGTCCTGCCGGCGCTCGACGCCTATCGGCCGGACATCGTGATCGTCGCCTGCGGCTACGACGCTTCGGGCGTCGACCCGCTGTCGCGCATGCTGGCATCGTCGAAGACCTTCGCGCGGATGGCGCAGATGGTGAAGGAGCGGGCCGAAGCCCTGTGCGGCGGCCGGCTCGTCCTCGTCCACGAGGGCGGCTACTCGGAGGCGCATGTGCCCTTCTGCGGCCATGCCGTGCTGGAGGTGCTTTCGGGCAGCGCGATCCACGCCGAGGATCCGCTGACTCGCCGGCTCGACGGGCAGCAACCTTCGGAGCGGCTGAACGCGGTCTATCGCGGCATGATCGACGAGATGGCAGGCGCGATCGATTTTCGCCGGTTCGCCGCCGACGCTTGACGGCCGGAGTGCGCGAGGACACCTCGGAGCCATGAGAACCGACAGCCGCCTGTCCGGCGTCCTCCACGTTCTGCTTCATCTGGCCGACCGGAAGGAACCTGTCACCTCGGAGAGGCTGGCGCTCGCCATGCAGACAAACCCGGTGGTCGTGCGCCGCATCATGGCGGGCCTGCGCGAACGCGGCTACGTCGCGGCTGGCAAAGGGCCTGGCGGCGGCTGGTCGATCGCCTGCGACTTCTCCCGCGTCACCCTCCTCGACATCTACCGAGCCGTCGGCGAGCCGCGGCTTCTGGCGATCGGCAACCGCGTGGAAGCACCGGAATGCCTTGTCGAGCAGGCAGTGAACACCACGCTCGACGGTGCCTTCGACGCGGCCGAAGCCCTTCTCCTCGAACGTTTCGGCGAGGTCACGCTGGAAGAGCTTCTGGCCGATGCACGCCGCAAGCTCGGCGCCGGAGGTGGAGCCGCCGATCTCGAAAAGGTCCATGCGCCGACGCGCTGAAACTGATCTGCCAATCTGCCCCCGCGCGCCACCGCCGCTTGATCGGCGGTCCAATAAGTAACATATGAAGTTACCTAACTGGACTTTGTAGGAGAGCGCAGATGCATGACGCGATCATCGTGGGAGGCGGCTTCGCCGGACTGGCCGCCGCGACCTATCTCGGACGGGCGCGGGCCGACGTGCTGGTTTTCGACACCGGCGCCCCGCGCAACCGCTTCGCGCAGACTTCGCATGGCTTTCTCGGCCACGACGGAAAGCCGCCGCTGGCCATCCTCGCTGCCGCGCGCGAACAGCTCGCGAGTTATCCGACGGTCGCGCTCTCGACCAGCAACGCCATCGAGGCCGGAACGACTGAAGGCGGATTCTTCGTGCGCGCGGCCGATGGGACGGAAGCAACGGCACGGCGTCTCATCCTTGCCTTCGGCCTTAACGATACGCTGCCGCAGGTGCCGGGTCTTGCAGAGCGCTGGGGTCGAAGCGTGATCCATTGCCCCTATTGCCACGGCTTCGAGTTCTCCGATCGCGAATTGGGCGTCCTTTACAGCGCACCCGGATCGCTTCACCAGGCGCGGATCGTGCGTGAATGGGGCCCGGTGACACTCTTTCTCAACGGCCATCCCATCGACGACGCGGAACGCGCGGCCCTTGCCGCGCTCGGCATCGCGATCGAGCCTGAGCCTGTCGTTGCTCTCGGGGGCGCGGATCGGTCCCTCGAAGCAGTGCGGCTCGAAGGCCGGACGGTGCCGATCGACGCGCTCTACGTCGCACCGCGTTCCACGCTCTCGAGCCCGCTTGCCGCGCAACTCGGCTGCATCGTCGACGAGGGGCCGATGGGGCCGGTGATCCGTACCGACGCCGACCGGATGACGACGGTGTCCGGCGTCTTCGCGGCCGGTGACATCGCGCGCGCCCCGCACAGTGTGAGCTGGGCTGTCGCCGACGGCGTCACCGCCGGTACGGCCGCTCACCGCAGCCTCGTTTTCGGTTGATCCGATGGAGGACCGTTTCAGGAAGGCGGCGCGGCCCGCTCCGTGCGATCCCTTCGCGGACGCTGCAAGTGTCGCCGGCTATGCCGAGCGGCCACCGCGACAGGTGCCGGGCTTTGCCGATCTCCACCGCATGGCAGCGCTTCTGCTCGCCGAGCACGCACCGCCGGACGGACGCGTCCTCATCGTCGGGGCAGGCGGCGGGCTGGAACTGAAGGCGCTCGCGGAACTGCAGCCGGCGTGGCGGATGACTGGTGTCGATCCATCCGCCGTCATGCTGGACCTGGCGCGCAAGACACTGGGCGAGGGTCCCCGTGCTGTCGATCTCGTCCACGGCACCGTCGAAGAATTGCCGCTCGAGCCGTTCGATGGCGCCACTTGCATCCTCGTCATGCATTTTCTCGACGAGGACACGCGCCGCGAAACGCTCGCCGGCGTCCATGCGCGCCTTCGACCGGGCGCGCGCCTCGTTCTGGTCCATCACAGCTTCGATCGCGGAGAGGCTTCGACATGGCTCGCGCGTTACGCAGCCTATGCCGGCGTCCCGTACCCGCACGGCATGCTCGCGCTGCCCGTGCTATCGCCGGACGAGGACGAAGCTCTCCTGAGAGCTGCGGGGTTCGAAGACGTGGACCTCTTCTACGCAGGGTTCAGCTTCCGCGGCTGGGTGGCGGTGCGCCCGCAAACCCCATAGGTTGGCGGAAGGCCGAACGGTGGTGCGGGCGGTCGGGCTCGAACCGACACTCCTTGCGGAACCGGATTTTGAGATCTGTGTCAGTCGGTGGTGCGGGCGGTCGGACTCGAACCGACACTCCTTGCGGAAGCGGCTTTTGAGGCCGCCGCGTCTACCATTCCACCACGCCCGCATCGGCAAGACGCTCGGTCTCGCCTGCCGCTCCTATAAAGGCGAAGCGAGGCGAGCGCCAGATCGCTCGTGTGCCGATTGCGTGCTCAGGTGGTCGAACAGAAGGCGGGCGGTCGGCGCGAGCGTCGCCGGGTCCTTGACGCAGATCATGAGCCGCCGCTGCGCCCACGGGTCGGTCAGGGGCACCGCCGCAAGCCGCGCAGTCCGTGCGGCATGTCGCGCGGCCGCCTTCGGCACGATACCGACGCCCGCTCCCGTCGAGGCGGCCCGGCAGACGGCCTCGAAGCTGCGAAGGACGAGGCGCGGGCGAAGCCGAAGGCCGGCGCGTGCGGCGTGCTCGGCGAGATGCCGTTGAAGCGCGCCGTCGAACCCGATCTGCGGCTCGCCGGCGATCTGTGCGAAGGACAGGCGGCGCGTGCCGGCCAGGACATGATCGCGCGCCATCACCACGACCAGCGCGTCATCCGCGAAGGGGAGCGTCTCGAGCTCACCCGTGGCGACGGTATCGGCCACGATCCCGATTTCCGCCAGATCGCCGGCCACCGCCTTGACGATCTCGGTGCTCTCGCGCTCCCCGAGATCGATGTCGATCGTCGGATGGGCCGCGAGGAAACACCCGAGACGTTCGGGCAGCACCTGCGTCATCGCCGCCGAATTGGCAAGGAGGCGTACCGAGCCGCGAAATCCGCGCATGTGTTCGGCGAGCTCGGCCTGCATGGCGCCCACCTGTCGCAGGATCAACCGCGCATGATGGGCAAGCGCGTCGCCGGCGCGGGTGGGGCGCGCGCCGCGCCTGTGTCGTTCCAGAAGCGGCGCGCCGCCCGAAATCTCCATCTCGCGCAGGCGTTCGCTGGCCGCCCCGAGCGAGAGGTTCATGGCGCTCGCGCCATGCGTGATGCTGCCGGCATCCACGACGGCGAGGAAGAGGCGCAGGTCGGGCAGGTCGTAGCGCATTGCGCGATGGTAAGGCAGCCGACGAAGACATGCCAGCGTTCGGCCTGACCGAAGGCTGAGAACGGCGCTTCCGCATTGCCTTGGCGCGCGCGATGGGTTGCGATGGCCGGATGGACACCGCTCAAATCATCCTCGTTGCGGCTACCTTCGTCCTCGCAGGGCTGGTGAAGGGCGTCACCGGCATGGGCCTGCCGACGGTCGCCATGGGCATTCTCGGCGCGCTCATCGCGCCGCTCGCCGCCGCGGCGCTCCTGCTTGTGCCGTCCTTCGTCACCAACGTCTGGCAGCTTTTGGCAGGGCCGTCCTTCGGCCTTCTGGCGAGGCGCCTCTGGCCGATGATGGCCGCGCTCGTCGCCGGGACGCTCGCCGGCACCGGCCTCCTTGCAAGCGGTGACGGCGCATTGACGACGACGGCGCTCGGCATCGCGCTGGTGATCTACGCGGGCTACACGCTGGCAGCGCGCCCCTTCGCCGTGCCCGGCGCGTGGGAACGCTGGGCTTCGCCCCTCGTCGGCCTCGTGACGGGTCTCGTGACGGGCGCGACAGGCGTCTTCGTGATCCCGGCCGTGCCTTACCTTCAGGCTTTGCGGCTGGAGCGGGACGAGCTGGTGCAGGCGCTCGGCCTTTCCTTCACGGTCTCGACGCTGGCGCTGGCCGCCGGGCTCGCCGGGCGCGGTGCGATTCCGCAGGACCAGATGGTCGCGTCCCTGCTTCTCGTCGCACCCGCCCTCGCAGGGATGGCAGCGGGGCAGGCGATCCGAAATCGCATCTCGCCCGCCGCCTTCCGGCGCGTCTTCCTCGTCGGTCTTCTTCTGCTCGGTGCGGAGATGGCTTCGCGCCCGCTCTGGTCTTGAAGCCTTAAGCGCCTGCGAGCCGTTCCAGCTTGGCGAGGGCCGCATTCTGATCCTCGTGGTAGCTGATCGTGCCGAAGAACCGGTTGTCTGAGTCCATCAGGTAGACGGATGCCGTGTGGTTCATTGTGTAGCTCTGCTCGGTCTCCACGCGCTCCACCTGCACCTTGTAGGCCTCGGTGATGCGATCGACCTCTTCCTGCGTTCCGGTGAAGCCGCGGAAACGCTGGTCGAACGCCTTGACGTATTCGTGCAGGATCTCGGGCGTATCGCGCTCGGGATCGACGCTGACCATCACGAAGTTGACGTCGTCGGCGGAGCTTCCGAGCCGCTCCATTAGTGCCGTCAGCTCGAACAGTGTCGTGGGGCAGACGTCCGGACAGTAGGTGAAGCCGAAGAAGATCACCGAGGGCTTCCCGGTCAGGTCGGCCTCCGTCACGCGCTCGCCCCGGTCGTCGATCATCGAGAATGGCCCGCCGATCGCAGCCGTCCCGGTGGAGGAAACAAGCCCTCCGCTGCCGGCTACCGGCCCGCGCGAGACGACCAGCGAAGCCGCATAGGCGGAGGCGAGGACCGCGATCGCGGCCCCCGCCAGAAGCACGATGCGCGCGCGGCGCATCAGTGGCCCGAATGGGCGTCGGCCGCCCCGCCCGCACCTATCGCATCGATGGCGAGCTCGACCTCGACCGAGCCGGCCTTCTCGAACTCGAGGGTCAACGGCACGCGCTCGCCCTCGACCAGCGGCGCGGCTAGCCCGATCAGCATCAAATGCATGCCGCCGGGCGCGAGCTCGGCGGTGCCGCCGGCAGGAATCTCCACGCCGTCGGGAAGCTGGCGCATGCGCATGACGTCGCCTTCCATCTCCATCGTGTGGATCTCGACGCGCTCGGCCGCCGGGCTCGAGCCGCCGATCAGGCGATCGGGTTCCTCGCCGTCGTTGCGAAGGGTCAGATAGCCGCCGCCGACATTGGCGTTGGGCGGCGTCGCGCGCGACCAGGGATGGTCGATCTCGACGGAGCCCGCGCGATAATCGTGCGCGAGGGCCGAGCCGGCGGTGAGGAGGGCGGCGGCAAGCGAGGCCGCGTGAAGAATACGCATGGAATCTCTCCGGATGTCCGTGATCATGAGGGCGCGACGTGTCGCGTGTGCCTCGGGGATGCTGGGCGTCAGACGGAGAGGGGCGGCGGGCCGCGCGTGCGGGCGGGATCACGCAGATGGAAGTCGTCCTCGCGTCGAGGATCGAGGGACGTCAGCGCAAAATGCGGGTCGTCCCTTGCGAAGGCCGGGCCGATGTCCCCGCCGAATACGACTGGCGGAGCTTCGAACTCGGCGCCATGCGTCACGATGCAGGGGCAGTCACGGCACAACGGATCGTTTGTGGTGCCGTCCGTCTGAGTGGACGCGGCCGCCTCGGGCGTGCCCGGCTGGCAGAAGACGAAATGCGGAGCGGCAACCGCGTCCATCGTCATGCCGCAGGTGAAGGCGGCGAGGAAGGCCTGCAGCAGCAGGAAGTAGCCGGCGAGGGCGGCGGCGGCGCCTCCGGAAAGCCTGTCTCCCAAAATCTGCCGAATGACCTTCATCTCCATGCCAATGGCAGGAAACCGTTTCGCTGTCACCACCCGCCAGCGAAGCGCAGCGCATGCCTCGATCACGCGAGCGTCAGGGATACGTCCCGGCCTCTCGCGCATTGGGGCGGAGACGATCGGTACAAGGAAGGACACCCGATGTTCCGCAAAGCAGCGCTCTCGGCGCTTTTCGCCACCGCCGCCCTCACGGCCGCGCCCGCCTCCGCGCAGGAGGCCGAGGATGTCGGCGCGACCACGGCGCCTTTCACCCTGCCGGACCTGCCCTACGCCACGGACGCGCTCGTCCCGGCGATCGACGCGGAGACGATGGAGATCCATCACGGCCGCCACCATCAGGCCTATGTCGACAATCTCAACGAGGCCGTCGAGACCGATGACGCGCTCTCCGCAATGACGCTGGAGGAACTGGTCGCCGGTGCCGGCACGCTGCCGGACGCGGTGCGCAACAATGCCGGCGGCCATTGGAACCACAGCTTCTTCTGGCAGCTCATGGCGCCCGAGGGCGAACGGGGCGAAGCCTCGCCCGAACTCGCAGAGGCGATCGACACCGCCTTCGGCTCGATGGAGGAGTTCCAGACCGCCTTCGAGGAGGCGGGCGCCGGGCAGTTCGGCTCGGGCTGGGCGTGGTTGATCGTCGATCCGGACGGAAATCTCGCCGTCACTTCGACGCCCAACCAGGACAATCCGCTGATGGACGTGGCCGAGGAACCCGGCACGCCGATCATGGGCAACGACGTGTGGGAGCATGCCTATTACATCACCTATCGCAACGCGCGGCCGGACTATCTGTCGGCGTGGTGGGACGTGGTGAACTGGGAGCAGGTCTCGCAGAACTACGCTGCAGCGGTGGAGGCCAACTAACGGCGACAGCGTCGGCTTTTTCCCTCTCGAAAGAGCGAGCGTCGGCTGCGCGATCCGTGCTATCGCCAGCCGACGCATCCAACGAGACGCACTGCCATGCCCGATACCTTCGTACTCAAGCAACCGACCGGCGGCCGGCAAACCCTCGGCGCGGCGCTTTCCATGGTCGGCATGGCGGCGACGGTGGGTGGCGCACTCGCCTTCCAGCATATCGGCGGATACATCCCTTGCGCGCTCTGCCTCGAACAGCGCACCCCTTACTACGTGGCGATCCCGATCGCCTTCGTTGCGCTCATCTCGGCTCTGCGAAGCGGGCCCGCGATCCTCACGCGCCTGCTTCTCGTCGCGGTCGGCGTAGCGATGCTCTACGCGGCCTATCTCGGCATCTTCCATGCGGGCGTCGAATGGCGCTGGTGGGCGGGGCCGACCGATTGCGGCGCCGTCGCGGGCTTCGACATGGGCGGCGATCTTCTCTCGCAGCTCGATACGGTGCGTGGGCCGTCCTGCGAGGATGCGGCGCTGCGGATCTTCGGCGTCTCGCTTGCCGGCTGGAACGCCATCGCGGCACTGATCCTCGCGGGGATCTCGCTGCGGGCCGGCCTGTCGCGCGGAGACCGGTTCTCCGCGCACTGATCCGCCGGCGAGGACCTATTCGGGGTCGAGCTCGCTGTCCCAGTAGAGATAGTCGAGCCAGCTCTCGTGCAGGTAGTTCGGCGGGAAGAGCCGGCCGTTATTGTGCAGATCGTGCATCGACGGCTGGTAGGGAGTCTGGTGCGGGATCATGCCCGCCGCCTTCGGCATTAGCCCACCCTTCTTGAGGTTGCAGGGTGAGCAGGCTGCCACGACGTTCTCCCACGTCGTCAGGCCGCCGCGCGAGCGCGGGACCACGTGGTCGAAGGTGAGGTCGTGCGGCGAGCCGCAGTACTGGCATTCGAACCGATCCCGCAGGAAGACGTTGAAGCGCGTGAACGCCGGATATTTGGCCGGCTTCACGTAGGCCTTCAGGCAGACCACCGAGGGCAGCCGCATGGAAAAGGACGGCGAGCGGACCGCGTGGTCGTATTCGGCGAGAATGGTGACCCGGTCGAGGAACACGGCCTTGATGGCGTCCTGCCACGACCAGAGCGACAGGGGATAGTAGCTGAGGGGCCTGAAGTCCGCGTTCAGCACGAGCGCAGGCGACAACCCGGAATGCACTGCGATCGTCAAGGAGCGTCTCCTTATCCGAAAGCGGTGCCTGCGCGAGGATCGTGATCGGTCCAGACGAAGGCGAAGCTTCCGTACAGTCCAATGCTTGCAGTTCCTTATCTTCCGCTATCACGTCGCCTTTGTGAAGATGCTCGAGCGCCCGCGACTTTTTCACCCACAGCTTGCGTGCCGGGCGCGACCTTGGGCTGCGCAGGGGCCGCGTCGCGTCTGGTGATCGCGTGATAGTAGGCCCAGAAGAGACGTGCCGCGACGGCACGATGCGGCGACCAGAGCGCGGCGATGGCCCGCAGCGCCTTCTCCTTTGGACGTTCTGGCATGTCGAATGCGTGCGCGACGGCCACCTGCAGGGCGAGATCGCCGGCTGGAAAGACGTCCTCGTGACCGTGCGCGAAGAGGAGATGGCATTCGGCCGTCCAGACGCCGATGCCGTGGACGGCAGTCATCTCCGCGATCGCTTCGGGGGCATCAGCGCGGGCGATTCGCCCCAGATCGAGCCGTCCATCGGCGATGGCGGCCGCGATGGCGCGGATCGTCCGTTGCTTCGGGCGCGAGAGGCCGGCGATGCGGAAGTCATCGTCGGTGGCGGCGAGGAGTGCGGCGGCGTCGTCGAGCGCAACGAGGGCGGCCAGCCGGCCGAAGATCGCGGCCGCGCTCGCCCTCGATACCTGCTGGGCGACGATGGTGGACACGAAGCCGGGCAGGCCCGCCTCGGATCGGCGCAGAGGGACGATTCCGGCAATTTCGACGACCTTCACGAGGCGCGGGTCGGCGGCCCGTAGCGCGTCGAGCGCGCGCTCGATGTCGTCCTCGGTCTCGATCATGCGGTCCTCGTCATCGGCTCATCGAATCACTATAGCTCACGCGTCGAAAGGAGAGACGATGACCGAGCCCGGCAACCGCGTCTTCCGGTTCGCGCCAAGCCCGAACGGCGCGCTGCATCTCGGCCACGCCTATTCCGCGCTTCTCAACCATGATCTCTCCCGCGAAGCGGGCGGGCGCCTTCTTCTACGCATGGAGGACATCGACCGCGCGCGCTGCTCGCGCGCCTTCGAGACGGCTATCGTGCAGGATCTCGAGTGGCTCGGCGTCGAATATGCCCGGTCGGTGCGACGGCAGTCGGAGCATTTCGAGGATTATCTCGAGGTCATCGAGGCACTGGCGGGCGAGGGGCTCGTCTATCCGGGCTTTATGACGCGCGGCGAGGTTCGGGCCTATGCCGCGCGTCACGAGGAGGCGACGGGCACGCCCTGGCCTCGAGACCCGGACGGCGCGCTCCTTTATCCCGCGCTCGACCGCAATCTTCCGGAAGGCGAGCGCGCTGCACGGATCGCCGGCGGCGAGCCCTTCGCATGGCGTCTCGACATGGAACGCGCCCTCGGGCGGACCGGCGATCTCGTCTGGACCGAGGCGGGCGGCGACGAAGGCGGCGTCGTCGATGTCGCGGCGGAGCCCGCCTTGTGGGGCGACGTCGTCCTCGGGCGCAAGGACGTGCCGACGAGCTATCATCTCGCCGTCGTCGTCGACGATGCCTTGCAGGGCATCACGGACGTCGTGCGCGGACGGGATCTCCTGCCCGCCACATCCGTCCACCGCGTCCTCCAATTCCTCCTCGGCCTGCCCGCGCCGGTCTATCATCACCACCGTCTCGTGCTCGGAGGCGACGGGCGCAAGCTCTCCAAAAGCGCGGGGGACACGTCCCTCGCGACCGCACGCGCTGCCGGCATGAGCCCGCGCGACATTCGGCGCATGGTCGGGCTCTGAAGCTCAGGGAACGAGGACGAGGATCCAGAGGCTGAGCGTCACGGCCGAGATAACTGTCGCGACAACCGTCAGCGTCGCGGCGAGGTGCTCCCCGGACTTGAAGTGGACCGCCAGGAGATAGGCGTTGACGCCGGGGGGCGCGGCGGCCCCGAGAACGGCGACCTGGAGCCAGAGCGGCGACAGGCCGAGGGCCTGGCCTGCCAGCCAGACGATCGCCGGCTGCAGCACGAGGGTGAGTGAGGCGAGGACGAGCGGCAGCTTGAGGTCGCTGCCAATCTTGTAGCGCGGCAGCGAGAGGCCGAGCGCAATGAGCGCGAGGGGTCCGGCAGTGCTTGCGACGGTATTGACGATCTCGCCGAACGGCCCCGCGACCGGCAGGCCCAGCACCTGGAAGATGCTGCCGCACAGGATGCCGATGATGAGGGCGTTGCGCGACAGGGAGCGCCAGATACGGCGCAGCGCGGCGTGCATGTCGAAGGCCGCACCCCCTGTGACGAGGCCGTCACGCGTATCCTGCAGCGCGGCGCGCTCGATCAGGAGGGTGGAGGCCGTCACCATGATCGGCAGGTGGATCGTCAACAGGAGTGCGAGGACGCCGAGCCCGGCCGTACCGTAGATGCGATCGACCACGGGGATGGTGATGAAGACAAGGTTGGAGAAGCTGGTCGCCACTCCGGCGACGACGCTCGATCGCCTGTCGACGCGCCCGAGGCGCCGGGTGAGGATCATGGCGAGCCCGTAGGTGACGATGACGCCGGCGAAGTAGGCCAGCCAGAGCGGTGCCGGCTGTACGCCGCCGAAGTCGGCCGTGGCGACTGTGCGTAAGAGGAGCGCCGGCATCGCGATGCCGAAGACGAACTGCGCGAGGCCGTCGGCGCTCGACGCGGGCAGGTAGCCGGACTTCGCAGCCGCGTAACCGAGCGCGATGAGGCCGAAGATCGGGGCGATGATGAGAAGGATGGTCTGCAAGAGAAGCTTCCGCCGTCTGATGCCGGCAATGGCGTCTCCCGCTTCTACGAAGTTGCGGCGCGAACGAAAAGGTTACGAGCGCTTGGGAGAAGGGCTTCAGACAAGGACTTGCGACCAGCCGCCGCCGCTTCCGGCCTCGCCTGCGGGCTCGCGCGTCGTTATATGAAACGGTGTCGGCGGCCCGTTCCGGCCGTCACGAATGCGATGGACGCCATGTCGACCTTCCTCTCTATCCTCGCCGTCATCTTCATGATCGCAACCGCAGGCGTGCTCCTTGCGGGCCTGCGCAACATGATGGTCGGGGGACCGGGCAACACCTCGCAGAAGCTGATGCGCATGCGCATCATGCTCCAGGCGATCGCCGTCGCCGTCATCGTCGCCGTCCTCTACTTCTCGCGTTGAGCGACCGCTGGGAGGCGCGCATTGGTCAAGCTCAACAAGATCTACACCCGCACGGGCGATGGCGGCACGACGGGGCTCGTCACCGGTGAGCGGCGCCCGAAGGACGATCCGCGCCTCGAGGCGGTGGGCACGGTGGACGAGCTGAATGCCGCGATCGGCCTCGCCCGGCTCTACGCCGACGACGCGATGGACACCTCGCTCTCGCGCATCCAGAACGATCTCTTCGATCTCGGGGCCGAACTCGCAACGCCCGCCGGCGACGAGCCGCTGCCCTTCGAGCCTCTGACCGTGGCGCCCTCCCAGGTGGACTGGCTTGAGGCCCGGATCGATGCGCTGAACGCGGAGCTTTCGCCCTTGCGCTCCTTTGTGCTGCCGGCCGGCTCGCCCCTGTCGAGCCATCTGCATCTGGCGCGCACCGTCGCCCGGCGCGCCGAGCGCGTGATGGTGACGCTCGCTCGCCAGGAGTCCGTCGCGACACCGGCGCTGCGCTACGTCAATCGGCTCTCGGACTTCCTCTTCGTGGCCGCGCGCCACGCCAACGGCCGCGGGGAGGCCGAGGTGCTCTGGGTGCCGGGCCAGAACCGCTGATCGCAGGGTGCTGGCTGTCGCCTCTCTTTCCTGTGGCGGATGGGATTTGGCGGAGCGTGCGATGATTTCATGACGCGGCCGCTTGCATCTGAGGGCGCGGCGCGCAAAACACCTTGCAGGCTGAAAACCGTTTGCGGGCTGGCGTCCTGCCGGCCGGTGAGTTGAAGCAGGGGCCGCGTCCGAAGTGCGGCCCGCAAGGGAGCGAGCATGAAGATCCTTGTCGCAGTCAAGCGGGTGGTCGACTACAACGTGAAGATCCGGGTGAAGCCGGACGGCACGGGCGTCGATCTTGCCAACGTCAAGATGAGCATGAACCCGTTCGACGAGATCGCGGTCGAGGAAGCCCTGCGTCTGAAGGAAAAGGGCGGCGTCGAGGAGATCGTCGTCGTCTCGGTCGGGCCGGCGCAGGCCGCCGAGACCATCCGCACGGCCCTCGCGATGGGCGCGGATCGCGGCATTCTCGTGAAGGCCGAAGGCACCGTCGAGCCGCTGGCCGTCGCCAAGATCCTCAAGGGCGTCGTCGAGGCCGAGAGCCCGGACCTCGTGATTCTCGGCAAGCAGGCGATCGACGACGACGCGAACCAGACAGGTCAGATGCTGGCCGCGCTTCTCGGCTGGTCGCAGGGTACCTTCGCCTCGAAGCTGGAACTCGCCGATGGGCGCGCCAAGGTCACGCGCGAGGTCGATGGCGGGTTGCAGACCGTGGACCTCAAGATGCCGGCTATCGTGACCACGGACCTGCGCCTCAACGAGCCGCGCTACGCCTCGCTGCCCAACATCATGAAGGCCAAGAAGAAGCCGCTCGACGAGAAGGCGGCCGGCGACTACGGCGTCGATACAGCGCCGCGCCTGGAGGTGCTCAAGACCGCCGAGCCGGCCAAGCGCCAGGCCGGCGTGAAGGTCGCGAGCGTCGATGACCTCATCGGCAAGCTGAAGAACGAAGCGGGTGTCCTCTAAAGGGCCGAAAGGGAGATTACGATCATGACCACTCTTCTTCTGGCCGAACACGACAATTCCACTCTGAACGAGCAGACGGCCAAGGCGCTCTCGGCCGCGACCGCCATGGGCGGCGAGGTGCATGTGCTGGTCGCCGGCCACGGCGCGCAGTCCGCGGCCGATGCGGCCGCCAAGCTCGAGGGCGTCGCCAAGGTGCTTCTCGCCGACGGCGAGGCCTATGCGCATCAGCTCGCAGAGCCGGTGGCCGACCTCGTCGTGAAGCTCGCGGGCGGCTACGACGCGATCGTCGCCCCCTCGACCACCAACGGCAAGAACATCATGCCGCGCGTCGCCGCGCTCCTCGATGTCATGCAGATCTCTGACGTCATCGCGGTGGAGGGCGCCGACACCTTCACGCGGCCGATCTATGCCGGCAATGCCGTGCAGACGGTGAAGTCGAACGACGCCAAGAAGGTCGTCACCGTGCGAACCGCCTCTTTCCAGGCGGCCGGCGAGGGCGGTTCGGCACCGGTCGAGACGGTCGAGGCGGCCGGCGATCCCGGCCTGTCGAGCTTCGTCGGCGAGGAGGTCGCGGCCTCCGAGCGTCCGGAACTGGCGGGCGCGAAGATCATCGTCTCGGGCGGTCGCGCGCTCGGCTCGAAGGAGAAGTTCGAGGAGGTGATCCTGCCCTTCGCCGACAAGATCGGCGCGGCGGTCGGCGCCTCGCGCGCGGCGGTGGACGCGGGCTACGCGCCGAACGACTGGCAGGTCGGACAGACCGGCAAGGTCGTCGCACCGGACCTCTACATCGCGGTCGGCATCTCCGGCGCGATCCAGCACCTCGCGGGCATGAAGGATTCGAGGGTCATCGTCGCGATCAACAAGGACGAGGACGCCCCGATCTTCCAGATCGCGGACTACTCGCTCGTCGGCGATCTCTTTGCCATCCTGCCGGAGATGCAGGGCAAGCTCTGAGAACGACAGCGAAGATCGAAAGGGCGGCGTTGGCCGCCCTTTCCGTTTGACGGACAGCGGGGAGGAAACGGCATGGTCGAGATCAGGAAGATCGGCGTCGTCGGTGCAGGGCAGATGGGGGCGGGCATCGCCCATGTATCCGCGCTCGCTGGATACGAGGTGACGATCTTCGACGTCAGCCACGAGCGCGCCCAGAAGGGCGTCGAAACGATCGCGGCCAATCTCGACCGCCAGCTTGCCGGGGGAAAGATCGCCGAGGCCGACAAGGAAGCGGCCCTCTCGCGCATCATCGCGGCGGACGGAGCGGGCGCCCTCGGCGACGCCGATCTCGTCATCGAGGCGGCGAACGAAGACGAGGCGATCAAGCGGCGCATCTTCGCGCAGATCTGCGCGGTCCTGCGGCCCGACGCACTTCTCGCCACCAACACGTCGTCGATCTCGATCACCCGGCTCGCGGCCTCCACCGACCGGCCGGAGCGCTTCCTCGGCATCCACTTCATGAACCCGGTGCCGGTGATGAAGCTCGTCGAGCTCGTGCGCGGCATTGCGACCTCCGACGAAACCTACGAAGCCGCCCGCGCCTATGTCGAGCGGCTCGGCAAGGCGATGACCGTCTCGGAGGATTTCCCCGCCTTCATCGTCAACCGCATCCTGATGCCGATGATCAACGAGGCGATCTACACGCTCTACGAGGGCGTCGGCTCGGTCGATAACATCGATACGGCGATGAAGCTCGGCGCCAACCATCCGATGGGCCCGCTTCAACTCGCCGACTTCATCGGCCTCGATACGTGTCTTTCGATCATGCAGGTGCTGCATGACGGGCTGTCGGATTCCAAGTATCGGCCGTGCCCGCTCCTGGTGAAGTATGTCGAGGCCGGCTGGCTCGGGCGAAAGGCCGGCCGCGGCTTCTACGACTATCGCGGGGAGACGCCGGTGCCGACGCGTTGAGCCCCATTTACGCCCGGTTCATGAGCTAGTCGCGAGATGATGAGGGGCGGACTCTATCTCTTCGTGGTCTTTTTCATCGCGCTCGGCTTCCAGGCCGGTATCGCGACCTCGGCTGCATCCGCCGTCAAGTTCGGCGGATGGCAGAAGGTCTGTGTTACCCTCTCGAGCGAGGCCGAAGGCAGTGCCGGCGTCCTCACACCGGAAACGCCATGGCCCTCCTGCAAGTCCATGGTCTCCGTCGACGGTGTCGACCACGACCTCTCCGCGCCCACGGCACAACGTTCGCTGACCAGGGTGAGGGACGCTGATCGCGGCTTCTGGCGCATCCTCGGCATAGACGAGCCGCCGAAGCCGATGCTCCGCACGTCCTCCATCTTCCGAACCAACGCCTGACAAGGCGCCGGGCCATCTCCGCTTGATTGCGAGCCCCGCGCCGAGGGGATCGCCATGACAGTCATCGACAGACCGGACAGCGGGGCGCGCCGTGCCGCCGCATCCGGGCCCTTCCTGCCGCGCCGCGGCTTCATCGCCGGTCTGGGCGCTCTCGCGCTCACCGGCTGCGTCTCGACGCGGCCCGAGCCCGTGCCCGTCCAGCCACCCGCGCCACCGCCGCCACCGGCCGTGCCGCTGATGTACCAGGCCATCTACGACGAGCCCTTCCCGATCCCGGCGATCGAGCCGGGGGAGGTAGACCCGGCCTTCTGGCGCGAGGAGGGCGTGTTCTATTCAGGCGGCGAACAGCCCGGCACGCTCGTCGTCGATACGGCGGCGAAGTATCTCTACCATGTGACTGGGCCCGACACGGCGACGCGCTACGGCATCGGCGTCGGCCGCGAGGGCTTCGCCTGGCAGGGTCGCGCGCGCGTCGCCTACAAGCGCGAGTGGCCTCGCTGGACACCGCCGGACTCCATGGTCGCGCGCCAGCCCGAGCTCGAGCCCTACTCCATCGCCAATGGCGGGATGGCACCGAGCGCGACCAATCCACTCGGTGCGCGCGCCCACTACATCCATCAGGGCAATGTCGACACGCTCTATCGCGTTCACGGCACGCACCAACCCTGGTCGATTGGGCGCGAAGTCTCGTCAGGCTGCATCCGCCTCCTCAACCACGACGTGATTCACCTCCACGCCAATGTTCGTGACGGAAGCCCCATCGTCGTAATGCACGAGGGGCAGGGCGCGATCGCCGTCTGACCTTTCTTTCCGGGCGCCTTCCCTCGGGGTAGACGCCCGGAAATTCAGTAGGCGGAGAAGCTTTCTTAAGAGCCGCTGCCTAAAACCGCGCTGTCACGTCGCGCAGGATAGTTTCGTGTCTCAGCCGGGATCGATGATCGAGAATACGTCGCACTGGTTTCGCGTGACAGTTTTATGTCAGGCGACCGTTTTACTTCTGTCGCTGATGCTCTGGGTTCTCCCGCCGGAGGCTCGGCCAATCAGTTCGGCGACGACGGCCGCGATCCTCGCCGTAGCGACGATCGCATCGCTGGCCCTTCTCGTCTGGAGCCGGGACCGCATGGTCGCCGGTATTGCCTTGAACGCTCTGGCGCACGATGCGCGCTTCGCCGACCTCCAGCGCGATGCGTTGACGGGCGCGCTTGCCCGGCGCTTCTTCGTGGACGAGCTGAAGCAGGCCATGCGTCTCAACCAGCGCCTGCCGAGCGAGAAGGCGCGACCCGTCGCGCTGCTCTTGATCGACCTCGACCATTTCAAGAAGCTGAACGACAGCTACGGCCACAATGTCGGTGACTATGCGCTGACGCATCTCGTCTCGACTGTCGAGACGATCTTTCCGGGCGCGACGGTCGGCCGGCTCGGCGGCGACGAGTTCGCCGTCCTTGTGCGCGACGACAGCGCTCGGCGCTGCGTCGAGCGCGCCGAGATGCTTCTGACTTCGCTGCGCCACCCAGCGCAGGCCTTCGAGCGCCAGATCCACCTTTCGGTGTCGATCGGCATCGCGCGTTCGCCCGAGCACAGCGTCTTCGCTGAGGACCTGATCCTTCTCGCAGATCTCGCTTTGTACGAGAGCAAGCGCAACGGCCGCGCTCGCGTGACCATCTTCGACGATGCGCTTCTCAAGGAAGAGCGGCACCGCCGCTTCATCGAACGCGAGCTCCGTGCCGCGATCCTGCTCGATCATCTCGACGTGCATTACCAGCCGCTGGTCGATGCCAACGGCACCTGTGTCGGCGTCGAGGCCCTGGCGCGCTGGCGTCATCCGAGCCTCGGCATGATCCCGCCGGGCGACTTCATCCCGGTCGCCGAGGCATCGACCCTGATCGATCTTCTCGGGAAGTGGGTGTTCCGGCGTATCTGCCGCGACTTCGAGAGCCTTCCCGGCGAGTATGTGTCGTTCAACGTCTCGGCAGCCCAGCTTCGCCGCAACGAACTGGTCGAAATGCTGCGCGAGGCGATCGTCGAACATGGGCTCGACGCATCCAGCTTCGTGATCGAGATCACCGAGAATCTCGCCGTCGGCGCGAGCGTGGAGGTGATGGAACGTCTGAAGACGCTGCGGGCGATGGGCTTCCGCGTCGCGCTCGATGACTTCGGGACAGGGCATTGTTCGTTCAGCGCGCTTCGCGAGCTGCCGGTGGACGTCATCAAGGTCGATCGCAGCTACATATCGAGCCTTGCGGTCGACCCCGTCGCCAACGTCTTCGTCAGCGCGATCGCCCAGACGGGCCGGCTTCTCGATCTCCCCATTCTGGCGGAGGGTATCGAGACGGAAGAAGAATGGGTGCTCGCCCGCGCCGCCGGGTGCAAGCTGTTCCAGGGCTATCACTTCGCCAAGCCGAAGCCGTTGGCGGAACTCGCCGATGTCGCCGCGTGAGCGGCCTTACGGCCCGCATTCCCAGCGGCCAGCGAGTGTCTGCGGCGCGCCGCCCGCCGGCTCGTAGGTGAGGCTCGCGGGGCGCGGCGGCGATTCGCCGCCGCCCGTCGCCGGCCCCGAAAGCACCACGCGCACAGTCCCTGCTTCGCCCGAGAAGGCGGCGCCGCCGAGCATGGCGTCGAAACCGCCCGGCGCCGAGATCCGCGTTGCCGTCTCCCCTGGTTTGATGAGCCCGGCAGCCGGCTCGTCGGATGCGACGACGCCCATCGCCAGAAGGAAAGGACCTTCCTGAGGCGTCGAGAAACTGCAGCCGAGTTCGCCCGGCAACGCGGCCGACTGGACGTCCTCGGCTGTCAAGGGTGCCAGAGACGCGGAGGCGTCGGTCTCGTTCTCCATGCCGACACAGCCCGCGGTCACGATGGTGGCGCACAAGCCGAAGAGAACGGGAAGGGTCGCGGGCCTGGCCTGCGGGATCATGATCGTTCCTCGGAAGTTGTCTCGTTTCAAACGCTCGCGCCCTTGACGGCGTCGATGAGGCGCAGCGCGTCCGGGCTCGCCCACTCGGCCGGCCCGTTCATCACCGCGCGCGCGCACCCCGCCTCGTCCACGAGGATGGTCACGGGCAGGCCGAAGGCCAGCCCCTCCCGCTTCAGATCGTTGAAGAGAGCCATCGACCCGTCGTGGAAGAAGGGCAGGTCCGTGAGGCCGATTTCCTCGTAGAAGGCCTTGGGCTTTTCGTCCTCGCCCATGTCGACGCTGACGGGAACCACGGCGAAGTCCTCGCCGCCGGCCTCCCGCTCCAGTTCGTCGAGCGCCGGCATTTCCGCGCGGCATGGCGCACACCATGTCGCCCAGAGGTTCACCAGCATGGTGCGGCCCGTGAAGTCTGCGAAGCTCGCGGGCTGGCCGTCCGTGTCGGTGAAGGAAAGCGAGCCCATCGCGAAGGGCCGGTCCAGCGGCGCGATCGCCGCCACTTCGCCGCGGGCGTTCTCGCTGACGGCCGCCGCGTAGGTGGCGCTCGCCGGACAGCTCGCGCCCTGCGCCGAGGCTTCGTTGCCAGAGCGCGTCTCCATCACGTATACGCCGACAACGCCCGCCACGGCGCCTGCCGCGACCAGCGCCGCCAGGCGGGCGAGGGGGCGGGCGGGCTTTCGCTGCGGCTCGGACATTGGCGGACAGACCTTTCGGGGAACAGCATGGACAAGAGTGCGGGCAACGAAATGTGGGGCGGCCGGTTCGCCAGCGGCCCCGATGCGGTGATGGAGGCGATCAACGCCTCGATCGATTTCGACAAGCGCCTCTACGCCCAGGATATCGAAGGCTCGATCGCCCACGCAACCATGCTGGCCGATACCGGCATCTTGTCGGCGGAGGACGCGGCCAAGATAAGGCAGGGTCTCGCAACCATCCGTGAGGAGATCGAGGCGGGCCGTTTCGAGTTCCGCCGCGACCGCGAGGACATCCACATGAACGTGGAGGCGCGCCTCGCCGAACTGATCGGCCCGGCGGCCGGGCGCCTGCACACCGCGCGCTCGCGCAACGACCAGGTGGCCGTCGACTTCCGCATGTATGTGCGCTCGGCGCTGAACGATCTCGACCGCGCGCTCCTGGGGCTGGTCGAGGCACTGGTGGCGCGTGCCGAGGAGCACGCCGACACAGTGATGCCGGGCTTCACACATCTGCAGGCCGCACAGCCCGTCACCTTCGGGCACCATTGCCTCGCCTATGCCGAGATGGCGGGACGCGACCGCTCGCGCGTGAAGGGCGCGCTGGAGCGCCTCGACGAGTGCCCGCTCGGGGCTGCGGCGCTCGCCGGCACGGGCTTTGCGATCGACCGGCACGCGACGGCCGCCGCGCTCGGCTTCTCCGGCCCGACGCGCAACTCGCTCGATTCGGTGTCGGACCGCGACTTCGCGCTCGACTTCCTCGCCACCGCCTCGATCTGCGCGACCCATCTTTCACGCCTCGCCGAAGAGATCGTCATCTGGTCGACGCCGCAGTTCGACTTCGTGCGCCTGTCCGATTCGTTTTCCACCGGCTCCTCCATCATGCCGCAGAAGAAGAACCCGGATGCGGCCGAACTCGTGCGCGCCAAGACAGGCCGCGTGAACGGCTCGCTGGTCGCCTTGCTGACGGTGATGAAGGGGCTTCCGCTGTCCTATTCGAAGGACATGCAGGAGGACAAGGAACAGGTCTTCGACGCGGTGGACAGCCTGGCTTTGGCGCTCGCCGCGATCACCGGCATGGTGCGTGACCTAGAGGTCAACGCGTCGAAGATGCGCGCCGCCGCCGGCGCCGGCTTCTCCACCGCCACCGACCTCGCCGATTTCCTGGTGCGCGAGGCGGGCCTGCCCTTCCGCGAGGCCCATCACGTCACCGGCCGCATCGTGGCGCTGGCCGAGGAGCGGCGCGTGGCGCTGGAGGACCTGCCGCTCGCCGACCTCCAGGCCGTCGATTCGCGCCTGACCGACGCGGTCTATTCGGTCCTGTCGGTCGATGCCTCGGTCGCCAGCCGCACCTCCTTCGGCGGCACGGCGCCTGCCAATGTGCGCGCCCAGGTCGCCGACTGGCGGGAACGCCTTTCGCGCGAGGCCGGCGCGAAGGGGTGATTTCGCCCCCAAAGGCGTCTATGGAATTGCGGGACGGTCGCCGGGCGGCCTGTCCGGACTGCTCGGGGGTTCCATGCGAACGATGCGGATGATGGTCATTGTGCTCGCCGGCGCGCTGGCGCTGGCCGGGTGCGGTCGCAAGAACCTGCCGGTGCCGCCGACGCCCGAGGGCCAGGAGCCGCGACCGGCGGCCATCGAGCCGCAGGACGCCGCGCTCGGTCGCGTGACAGGCATCACCGGTGGCAACACGGACGTCTCGCCGGCCGAGATCACCACCAATCCGCGGGCCGAGCCGCGACCCTTCATCCTCGACGGCCTGCTCAACTGAACCGTTCCGGTGCCGCCGCGCCTTTCGCCGAGCCGCTTTCATGAACCACTTCCAGTATGTCGACGGCCGCCTCCACGCTGAAGGCGTCGACATCGCGCGGATCGCCGAAGCTGTCGGCACACCGTTCTACTGCTATTCGACCGCCACGCTGACGCGCCACTACCGCGTGTTCGCGGAGGCCTTCGCCGATATCGACGCGCTCGTCTGCTATGCGATGAAGGCGAACTCCAATCAGGCCGTCCTGTCGACGCTGGCCGCGCTCGGCGCGGGCGCCGATGTCGTCTCGGGCGGTGAGCTCGCGCGTGCGCTTAGCGCCGGCATCCCGGCGCAGAAGATCATGTTCTCCGGCGTCGGCAAGACGGCGCAGGAGATCGACGCCGCGCTCGAAGCCGGCATCTTCTGCTTCAACGTCGAATCGGAGCCCGAGCTGGAAGCCGTTTCGGCGCGCGCCGTCGCACTCGGCCGCACCGCGCATGTCTCCTTTCGCATCAACCCGGATGTCGACGCGCGCACGCACGCCAAGATCTCGACCGGCAAGAAGGGCGACAAGTTCGGCGTCGCCTTCGCGCGCGCCGAGGAGATCTATGCGCGGGGCGCGGCGCTGCCGGGCATCGCAGTGACGGGCATCGACATGCATATCGGCTCGCAGATCACCGATCTGGAGCCCTTCGATCTCGCCTTCGCCAAGCTCGCCGAGCTGGTCGGCCGGCTTCGCGCGGCCGGGCACCGCATCGACCACGTGGATCTCGGCGGGGGCCTCGGCGTGCCCTATCGCTCAGACATGGACGCGCCGCCCGAACCGCCGGCCTATGCGCAGATCGTCAAGCGGCACGTGCGCGACCTCGGCTGCAAGGTCGTCTTCGAGCCGGGCCGCCTCATCGCGGCGAACGCCGGCATCCTCGTCTCGCGCGTCCTCTACGTGAAGGAGGAGGCGGGCCGCACCTTCGTGATCGTGGATGCCGCGATGAACGATCTCATCCGCCCGACGCTTTATGAAGCCTGGCACGACATCCGCCCGGTTGTGGAAGCGGCCGAGCCAGCGCGCGTCGTCGCCGACGTCGTCGGGCCGGTCTGCGAGAGCGGCGACTATCTGGCCAAGGACAGGGCGCTGCCGCCGTTGAAGGCCGGTGATCTGATCGCCGTCGCCTCCGCGGGTGCCTATGGCGCGGTGCAGTCCGGCACCTACAACTCCCGGCCGCTGATCGCCGAGGTGATGGTCAAGGACGATGCCTTCTTCGCCGTGCGTCCGCGCCAGACGATCGAGGAGCTCATCGCCCTCGACAAGCTGCCGCCCTGGCTTTGACGAAACGGTGAGGTGGGGCACCCCGTCTCGCCTTCGCCGCAAAAGCCGGTAAGGTTCGTGGCGACTTGAAGCGGATCGGCGACCTCATGGCAGACAGCGCGGCGCCCGGCGGCGGGATGAACGGCATGCGGCTGCGCCGCGTGCGCGCCACCGCCTTCCTGTCGATCCTCGCCGAACGCTGCTGGCCGCCGCTCTTCTACATCGCCGGTCTGGCCGCGCTTTTTTTAGCCGTCTCCTGGTTCGGCATCTTCGCGGCCGTTCCAGGCCTGGTGCGTTTTGCGATCCTCGGGGTCTTCGTCGCCGCGCTCGCCTTCATCGTCTGGCGGTTCGGCCGGATCGTCCTGCCGACGCGCGGGGAGATCACCGCCCGCGTGGAGGCCGAGAGCCATCTCGCCCATCAGCCGCTCGCCGTGCAGGACGAGCGTCAGCTCGGCGCGGACCCAATGGCGGCGGCCCTGTGGCGTGCGCACCAGCGCCGTATGGCCGAACGACTGCGTGCCCTGCGCGGCGGTCGGCCGTCCGGGCATACCGAACGGCTGGACCCGAAGGGGCTGCGCGCGCTCGTCGCCATGCTCCTCGTCACGGCCTTCGCCTTCTCACATGGCCCGAACGGCGGCCGGATCGCCGATGCATTCCGCGCGCCGGAAGCCGTTCAGGTCGCTTCCGCCCGCGTCGATGCGTGGGTGACGCCGCCTGGCTACACCGGCCGCGCCCCGGTCTACCTGACGGAAGCGGGCGCGTCGGCGCCGGGGCCGCATCAGGTGCCTGAGGGCAGCGTCGTGTCCGTGCGCATCTCGGACCGCGCGGGCGCCAGCCTCCTCTTCACGCCCTCCAGCGGCGAGCCCCAACGCGAGATCGCGCCGAGCGGCGAGGGCGAGGAAGCCATCGCCGAGGGGGCGGCGGAGTACGAGCTGCCGCTGGAGGCGAGCGGCATCGTCACGCTTGGGACGCGGCTGCGCGATCTCGGAGCGTGGGAATTTGCCGTCGTGCCTGATCTTGCGCCGACGATCGAGTTCGACGGCGAGCCGGCCGAGGCCCGCAACGGCGCTCTCGAAATTCCCTTCGTCGTCACCGACGATTACGGCGTGGCGCAGGCCCGTGCCACGATATCCATTCCGGGCCAGGGGCCGGGCGATGCGCGCCCGCTCGTCGCCGCGCCCGCCTTCGATCTGACGCTGCCGCGCCGTGCACGGGGCGAGGCGCGCGGGCGGACCACCGTCAACCTCGTCGAGAGTCCCTACGCCGGGGCGCGTGTGGCGATGACGCTCCACGCGCGGGACGACGCAGGCCGCGAGAGCGCGTCCGATCCGTTGGAAATGACGCTGCCGGAGCGGCGTTTCACCAACCCGCTCGCGCGCGCCGTCGTGGAGCAGCGCCGCATTCTCGCGCTCGACGCCAACGCCGCGCCACGCGTCGTCGACATGCTCGACGCCGTCACGCTCCACGGTGATCGCTTCATCGAGCGCTCCGGCGACTATCTCGCCCTTCGCGCGGTGCGCGAGCGCATCGCGGGCGCCTACGACGACGCGGCACTTTTGTCGGCGGTGGATTTCCTCTGGGAAATCGCGCTTGGCATCGAGGACGGCAATCTCTCGCTCGCCGAGCGGCGGCTGCGCGATGCGCAGGAGAACCTTGCCGAAGCGCTTCGTGATGGCGCTTCCGAGGAGGAGATCGCCGAACTGATGGACGAGCTTCGCGCCGCCATGCAGGAGTTCATGCAGGCGATGGCCGAGGCGATGCGCAATGCGCCGCCGCAGAACCAGATGCAGATGGGCGACGCGCAGGAGCTGCGCCCGCAGGACCTCGACCGCATGCTCGACCGGATCGAGGACCTTGCGCGCTCGGGCTCGCGCGAGGCGGCGCAGCAGCTCCTCTCCGAACTTCAGTCGATGATGAACAACCTTCAGGCTATGCAGCAGCAGGGCGGCGGCCAGCAACAGCAGGGCGAGAGCGAGGCCCAGCGCCAGATGAACGAGCTGGGCGAGATGCTCCAGCGCCAGCAGGAGCTGATGGACCAGACCTTCGCGCTCGGCCGCGAGCAGGCGCGCCGCCAGATGGGTGAGGAGGGCATGCCCGGCTCGCCAGGAGAGCCCTCGACCATGACCGAGGAGGAACTGCGCGAGGCGATGGAAGGCCTGCAGGGCGAGCAGAACGCTTTGCAGGAGCGCCTGCAGGCGCTGCAGGAGGCGATGGAAGGTATGGGGCTGGAGCCGAGCGAAGGGCTCGGCGAGGCCGGCGAGGCGATGGGTGGCGCCGCCGAGGCGCTCGGCGAAGGGCAGGACGGCGAGGCCGTCGGACGGCAGGGGCAGGCGATGGAGGCGCTTCGTCGCGGTGCCGGCGAGATGATGCAGCAGCTCCAGCAGGCGATGGGCGAGGGGCAGGGCGGCCAGCCGCAGCCCGGCATGGGCCAGCCGGGACCCGGCTTCGGCCCCGGCCAGCGCAATTCCGGGCGTGACCCGCTCGGCCGCCAGCGTCAGACGCAGGGTCCCGACTTCGGGCAGGACGTCGAAGTTCCGGATGAGATCGACGTCCAGCGCGCTCGACGCATTCTCGACGAGATTCGTGAGCGGCTGGGCGACAGCCTCTCGCCGCAGCTCGAGCGCGACTATCTCGAACGCCTCCTGCGCACGCCCTGACAAGGCGCGCCCAGCATCGGCCCGAAGACCGTCATCGGTTTTCGGAAAGCCTGATGCGCAGATCCAAAGTGTTGAAGTGCCTGCTCCGCACGCCCTGACAAGGCGTGCGGAGCGCGTTATGCAGGCGGCGTCCGATGGAGGAACGACGCCGATGGCCGACTGGAACCCCACGCTCTACACTCGCTTCGAGGACGAGCGGACGCGCCCCGCGCGCGATCTCCTCGCGCGGTGCAGCTTTCCCGGTCGCCCCGAGGGCGAGGCGTTGCGCATCGCCGATCTCGGTTGCGGGCCCGGTAATTCGACCGAGCTTCTGGTTGAGCGCTTTCCGAAGGCTGAGATCACCGGCTTCGATCTGTCTCCGGCCATGCTGGAGGAGGCGCGGCGCCGCGTGCCGGGCGCGCGCTTCGAGACGGCCGACATTGCCGACTTCCGGCCCGCACGGCCCTTCGACCTCGTCTATTCCAACGCCGCGCTGCAATGGGTGCGCGGCCACGAGACGCTGATCCCGCGCCTTCTCGATGCCGTTGTGCCGGGCGGCCTGCTCGCGGCGCAGGTGCCCGACAACCTCGCCGATCCGAGCCAGACCGCGATGCATGATATCGCCCGCGAAGCCCCTTTCGCGAAGCATCTGACCGGCGCGGGCGAAGCGCGCGAGCCCATCGCCCCGCTGGCGCAATATTATGATTGGCTGGCCGGTGCGGGCGCTGCCGTCGAGATCTGGATGACGCACTACCAGCACCCGATGACGGACGCCGCCGCGATCACCGACTGGTTCCGCTCGACAGGGCTCAAGCCCTTCGTCGACCCGTTGCCGGACGATCTGAAGCCGCTTTTCCTTGAGCGCTACACGCAGGCGATGGAAACGGGCTATCCCGAGCGGGCCGACGGCAAGCGTCTTCTGGCCTTTCCGCGGCTGTTCTTCGTCGCGCGCCAGCCTGCCTGATCAGGATCAGCCGTAGCGGCGAAGCCGCTCGGGCTGGGGGCTGGCCTCGGAGCGCGGCTCACCCTGCGGGTGCGGCCGGTTCGCAGCGGACAGGAGCGCCTGCGCGACACGAAGGCGGATGTCGGCGACCGTGAATGGCTTATCGACGACGCCGCAGATGATCGAGACAAGATCGTCAGCCGCCTCGCGCTGCTCGGCAAAGCCCGTCATGAGGAGCACTGGCAGGCCGGGGAAGCCGGCATGGGCGGCATGGGCGAGCTCGATGCCGGTCATGGCCGGCATGCGGATATCGGACAGGACCAGATCGTAGGCGCCGTCAGCCTCGACGATGCGCTCGAGCGCGTCCTCGCCGTCCTCGGCGACGTCCACCTGATGCCCGTCGAGGCGTAAGGCCCGCGCGGTCAGAAGCCGCACGCCTGCATCGTCCTCCGCAACGAGAATCCTGGCCATCGCCTCAAACTCCTTCGGCCAGCATAAAGAGCCGGCCTGTCGCCAGTCTGACCGCCAATCCTTTCGCGGAGCTTTACACGCCGTCGATCACCCGGCCGACGAAAGGCAGTTCCCGGAAGGCGTGGCCGACATCCATGCCGTAGCCGACGACGAAATGATCCGGGCAGTCAAAGCCGACATGGTCGGCCTCGATCTTCGCCTTGCGGCGCATCGCCTTGTCGAGAAGGACGGCGACCTCGGCGCGGGCGGCACCGCGCTCCAGCATCAGGTCGCGCGCAAAGAGCAGCGTGCGGCCCGATTCGAGGATGTCGTCGACGAGAAGCACCTGGCGGCCCGAAACGTCGCTCTCCACGTCGCGCAGGATGCGAACCTCGCCACCCTCCGTGCCCGCCCCGTAGCTCGACAGCGAGATGAACTCGACCTCTGGCGCAAGGCCGACCGCGTGCATGGCGCGGATCAGGTCCGCGGCGAAGACGAAGGAGCCCTTGAGGACGGCGACGACGAGGATGTCCTCTCGCGCCGTCCTGGCGATCTCGGCCGCAAGGCGCGAGACTGTCTCTGCGATCTCCTCGCGCGAATAGAGCGTCTCGATGCTGCGGCCGCGCACGGTGATCATGGGGTCAGGATACCGGCGTCAGGAGGAGGGCAGCGCGCGCAGGAGCGAGGCGGCGTCCGGCCCGCAGCGGCGCGCGAGGCGCACCGCATCGTCGAGGAGCGACTGGTAGGGGCGCGTGTTGGCGCGCGCGGCAAGGTCGGTGAGCGGCGCCGGCGCAGCACTGTCAATGCCGGACGGGCGGCGGTCAGAATGGGCTACGCCCTCGATGATGAGGCCGCGCGGTGCGCTGCGTCGCATGGTCCGTCGCTCAAAATCCGCCGGATGCGTCATGCGGCCGTCCTTTCATTCTCTGCCTGTCCAGGCCTCTGTCTGCCTGTTCAGGAATGGGTAAGGTCTTCATGGTTAACGAAGGATGAAGCCCATGCGAAGACCCGGCAAGGGCTTTGGTTGACGGGACGCGGGCATCAAAGCGACACAAAGGCGTATCCATCAGGGTGGGCCGCGACGGGCGCGGCATCGGACGGGAGCGCGGTACTGTGGCCGGGGGACGGCTGTGATTCGATTCGAGAATGTCGGCCTGCGCTACGACATGGGCCCGGAAGTGTTGCGAGACCTGTCCTTCGAGATCGGGCGCCAGTCCTTCCAGTTCCTGACGGGGCCTTCGGGCGCCGGCAAGACGAGCCTCCTGCGCATGCTGTTCCTCGCGATCAAGCCGACGCGCGGCCTCATCACCGTGCTCGGCAAGGACGCCTCGACGCTCTCGCGCACCGATCTGCCGGCCATTCGCCGGCGCATCGGTGTCGTCTTCCAGGACTTCCGCCTGCTCGACCATCTCTCCACCTACGAGAACGTCGCGCTGCCGCTGCGCGTGCGCGGCCTCGAGGAGACCACCTACCGCCAGGACGTCGTGGACCTCATCCGCTGGGTGGGCCTGGGCGAGCGCATGAACGCGCCGCCGGTCGTTCTTTCGGGCGGCGAGAAGCAGCGCGCCGCGATCGCCCGCGCGCTGATCGACCGGCCCGACATTCTCCTCGCCGATGAGCCGACCGGCAATGTCGATCCGCCGCTCGCCCGCCGCCTTCTACGCCTGTTCATGGAGCTGAACCGCACCGGTACTGCCGTCGTCATCGCCACGCACGACCTCGCCCTGATGGATCAGGTGGAGGCGCGCCGGCTCATCCTCGCCGACGGGCGGCTTCAGATCTATGACTGAGCTCGCCGCACGCCTTCGCGCGCGCCTTCCTGCGCGTCTTGCAGCGATCCTCGAGCGCCGCGCCGAGCGCCGGCGGCTGACGCCGATCGTGCCGCCCGGCAACGTCGCGGGCCGCGCGCTGATGACGGTGATCGCCATCATGACCTTCCTCGCCGCCCTGACGCTCGGCGCCGTCATCCTCGTCTCCGACACGGCGTCCGACTGGGAGAGCGAGATTTCGCGCGAGATCACCGTGCAGGTCGAGCCGGAGGAGGGCTTCGACATGGCGGGGGCCCTTGCGCTCCTGCGCGATCGGCTCTCCGGGATGCCGGGCGTCGTCTCGGTCGATGTCCTTGGTGACGACGCGACGAGCCGCCTCCTCGAGCCCTGGCTCGGCGCCGGCACGGACCTGTCGGAACTCCCGGTGCCTCGGCTCCTGATCCTCGGGATCGACGAGGAGGCGCCGCCCGACTTCGCGGCCCTTCGTGCCGACATCGAGAACGCGGTGCCGCAGGCGAGCCTCGACGATCACCGCGCCTGGATTTCGCGGCTCGTCTCGATGGCGCGCGCCACGGTGGTGGCCGGCGTCGCGATCCTCTCGCTGGTCCTCGTGGCGACGATCCTGACGGTCGTCTTCGCCACGCGTGGCGCGATGTCCGGCAACCGGCAGATCATCGAGGTGCTGCATTTCGTCGGCGCACGCTCGGGGTTCATCGCGGGCGAGTTCCAGCGCCATTTCCTGCGGCTCGGGCTCGCCGGCTCGCTCGCGGGCGGTGCGGCGGCGCTCCTCGTCTTCGCCGGCGTCGGCTGGTGGGCGAGCGCTAACAGCGCGACGCCGCAGGCCGACCAGATCACCGCGCTTTTCGGCTCCTTCGCTGTTGGCTGGACAGGCTATCTCTCGATCTTCGCGCTGGTTCTCGCGATCGGGCTCGTGACGGCGCTGACCTCGCGCCTGACGGTGATGCGCCAGCTTGCGGCCATCGACATGCTGTCGCCTGTGGAGCGATGAACGAACCTTCGGCTCGCCCGTTCAAGGCCGGGGCATCCTCGGCATGCGAAAGGGCGCCTTCGGCAGCACGGGTCTGGACGAAACGGCAAATGCGCAAGAGTGGCGGCAAGACAGGCGGGAAGAGGCGCGGGCGCGCGAAGCTCGCCCTTGTACTCGCCCTTCTGGTGCTCGTGGCCGGCGGCGCTTATCTCGCCGGCGGCTTCATGCGCTTCGCACAGGAGGTGGCGGCGCTCAGCACCCCGGCCTCGATCAGCGGGGCGGACGGGATCGTCGTCCTAACCGGCGGATCGCAACGCGTGGAGCGCGCCGTTCGTCTTCTGGAGCGCGGCGAGGGCCAGCGGCTCCTCATCAGCGGAGTCAATCCGGGCACCGGCCCGCTGAGCCTCTCGCGCCTGACCTCTGCCGATCCGGCTCTCTTCGAGTGCTGCGTCGATCTCGACTACGCCGCGCTCGATACGGTCGGCAACGCAGAGGCGACGGTGAGTTGGGCGCGCGAGCATGGGCTGCGGCGCCTCATCCTCGTGACCTCCGACTATCACATGCCGCGCTCGATGATCGAGCTGGCGAGCGTGCCGGACGCGCCGGCCGTGGTGCCCTATCCGGTCTCGCTGGAGAAGCTGTGGCGGCCGGACGGTGCCCCGACGCGACTAGGGCTGCGGCTTCTGGCCACCGAATATGCCAAGGTGCTGGCGGTGAAGGCGCGGATCGCGCTCGGCGTCGACTATGCCCATATGCGCGCGCGCCAGATCGCCCAGCACAGCAGCGCGGGGCATGCAGGCACGCCGGAACCGTAGGCCGCCCGGAAAAGCGATTCCGGTTTGCCGGCCAATGCTGTAGAAGGCGCCCTCGCGGGGGCGGCCCTTCGGCCCGCCTTCACTGCGGAGACAAGCACGACCGGCATGATCATCCTGCGATCGCTCGCATTCCATCTGGCCTTCTACGCCAATCTCGTCGGCCAGATGCTGTTCTTTCTGCCGGTGTTCTTCGTCGTCCCCGAGCGGGTCTGCTGGCGTATCGTTAGCAACTGGGCGCGCTCCAGCCTGTGGATCCTGCGCGTCGTCGCCGGTACGCGCACGGAAATCGGCGGGCAGGAGAACATCCCGGCGGGCGGGGCGATCATCGCTTCCAAGCACCAGTCCTTCTGGGAGACGTTCGCGCTCATCCCGGAACTGACGAGGCCGGCCTTCATCCTGAAGAAGGAGTTGATGGCGATCCCGATCTTCGGCTGGTACGCCAAGCGGATGCGAATGATCCCGGTAGACCGTTCCAAGCGCGGCGCAGTGCTGCCCTCGCTTCTAGGTTCCGTGCACGCAGCCGTTGAGCAGGGACGGCACATCGTCATCTTCCCCGAAGGCACCCGCGTGGCGCCGGGCGCCGCGCCGAACTACCGACCGGGCGTCCACTACCTTTATTCGCAGCTCGACCTGACGATCGTGCCCGTGGCCGTCAATTCGGGTCTTTTCTGGCCCCGCAAGGCCTTCAAGCGCGAACCGGGCACCATCCGCGCCCGCTTCATGCCGGCGATCGGGCCAGGCCTGCCGCGCGAGCCCTTCATCGCGCAACTGCGCGAGGAGATCGAGGCCGGCTCGAACGATCTGATGCGCCAAGCCTACGCGGAAAGACCGGATCTGCCGATGAGCGAACTCGTGCGCGACCGCCTTGCAGAGGGCTGAACGTCAAAGCCTGGCGACGACATCCTCCAGCCAGCGGTCTTTAAGCCCCATTCGATGAATCTCGGTCAGTGCGGCGGTGACGTACTCGTCGTTCGACCCGGACTGCCCGTGCGAGCGCGCCACCATCGCCGCTGCGTCGCTCGCCGAGAGACGCCCGGCATATTGCGCATGGCCGCGATCAACGATGTAGACCAGCGCCCTGACGCCGCGTCCGTCGAGAAGGCGAACCGGCAGCGTCGTTTCACGATAGACATGGGTGACGAGCTCGCGCCCGCGCAGATAGTCGATCGTCTCTTCGGCTCTCGCTCCCGCCACACGGAACGCCATGCCGACGCAGGAGCCGCCGCGATCCAGCCCGAAGACGAGGCCGGGACGCTCCGGCGTGCCGCGATGGACGTGGGAGCGCACGCACAGGGAGCGGTGGTAGCCGGACAGGCGCGCCTTGGCCCGCTCCTCGTATTCGAAGCCGGGGCGCCAGATCAGCGATCCGTATCCGAACACCCATAGATCGGTCATGAAGCTTGTGTTCCTCGGGCTCTGCTGGTCAACACGGTCGCTCGTGACGAACCGCCGGGAAAGGGCAACAGGATGGCAGGGTCAAGCACCAAGCGGCGCTCGGGCGCAAGTCGCGTCTTCATCGGCGTCATCCTCGTCGTCGTGCTGCTCGCCGCCGCGCTCACGGTGGCATGGTACTATCTCGCCGGCGAACTCGACCGGCGTGTCGTCGCGGCCATCGAGGCGGCCGCGGGCGACGGTGTCGCGGTCACCTGCGAGAATCGCGAGGTCTTCGGCTATCCGTTCCGCATCGGCCTCGCCTGCGACACCGTCGCGGTGGATGCGCCAGAGAGTGGCGTGCGCGCCAGCGGCGGTTCGCTGCGCACCGCGGCGCAGGTCTACGATCCGCGCCATATCGTCGGCGAGTTCACCGCACCGGTGGCGGTCGACGCGCCGGACCTGCCGCCGCTCCTTCTCGACTGGACGCTCGGCCAGGCCTCGGCGCGCTTCGAAAACGACGGGCTCTCGCAGCTCTCCGTCGCCATCGAGGCCCCGTCGATGGCGCTGCGCACGCCCGAGGGCGGCGCGGGTGCGGAGTTCGCACGCTCCGACGCGCTGGAGATTCATTCGCGCCGCAACGGCGACGATCTCGACCTTTACGTCGAGGATTGGGGGGTCACGGTGACGACGCCCGGCATCGGCGAACTGCCGACCTTCACCGCTTCCGCGAACATGACGGTCGCGGGCGCGGCCTCGTGGCTCTCCGACGGCCTGCCGGGCGGGCGGATCGAAACGGCGCTACGGGGCCGTTCGGGCACGGTGCATTCGCTTTATCTGGTGGTCCCGGGCGGCGCCGTCGCCGAGGCGAGCGGGCCCTTCTCGATCGCGGACACGGGGGAAATCTCGGGCGACTTCACGCTTTCCCTCGGGCAGCCGGAAGCCATCGCCGCGCTCGTCGGGCGGCTGATTCCCGGCTCGGAGGCGATCGCGGGAACGCTTGTGGGGGCACTCAACCTCGTCGGTCGCCAGGAGGACGGGCGCACGATCGTCGAGATCCAGGTTCAGAACGGGCGCGCGCAGCTCGGCTTCATCCCGCTCGGGCGCATCCCGCCGATCTGATCCTATTCGCCGGGTTCGTTCCAGGCGTCCTTGCGTGGCGGCTGGCGGCCGAAATTGGCTTCCGCCGTGTCCTGGCCGGCCTCGACGATCGAGCGCCGGATCGCCCGCGTGCGGGTGAAGAGGTCGAACAACGCATCGCCGTCACCCCAGCGGATCGCCCGCTGCAGGGAGGCGAGGTCCTCCGAAAAGCGCGACAGCATCTCCAGCACCGCCTCGCGGTTGGTCAGGAAGATGTCGCGCCACATCGTCGGGTCTGACGCAGCGATGCGCGTGAAGTCGCGGAAACCGGAGGCCGAGAACTTGATGACCTCCGACTGTGTGACCGTCTCGAGATCGGCCGCCGTGCCCACGATGTTGTAGGCGATGAGATGCGGCACATGGGAGACGATCGCGAGCACGAGGTCGTGGTGCTCGGGCGTCATCGTCTCGACGCGCGCGCCCATCGCCTCCCACAGCGCGGTGAGGCGGGCTGTCGCGTCCTCGGCGGTGCCGGGCACGGGCGTCAGGATCGTCCAGCGGTTCTCGAAGAGTTCGAGGAAGCCGGCGTCCGGGCCGGACTGCTCGGTGCCCGCGATCGGGTGGCCGGGCACGAAATGGACGTGCGGCGGCAGATGCGGCGCCATGTCGGCGACGACCGAGCCCTTCACCGAGCCGACATCGGTGACGATCGCGCCCTCGGCCAGATCGCCCGCGATCTGCGCCGCAAGCGGGCCGCAGGCGCCGACCGGCACGCACAGGATCACGAGGTCCGCGCCGCGCACTGCCTCGCCTGCGTCGGTGTGATACGAGGTGCCGAGCCCGATTTCCTCGGCGCGGGCGAGCGTCGCCTGGCTGCGCGTCGAAATGGCGATCTCTCCGGCCAGGCCCCGATCGCGCAGATTGATGGCGATCGAGGAGCCGATGAGGCCGATGCCGAGTAGCGCGACGCGCGGAAAGAGCGGCTCGCTCATGTCCGCAGGAAGTCTTCGAGCGCGGCGACGACGCCGAGATTGGCTTTCTCGGAACCGACCGTCATGCGCAGCGCGTTCGGGAAGCCGTATCCGGTGACGCGCCGCAGGATGAAGCCGCGCTGCGTCAGGAACGCGTCGGCGTCGGCCGCCGTCCGTCCCGCCTCGTCCGGGAAGTGGACGAGCAGGAAGTTGCCGACGGACGGCGTCACCCGCAGACCGAGGCGCGCGAAGTCTTCCGTCAACCGCTCCAGCCATTTCGCGTTGTGCGAAACGGCGGCTTCGACATGGCCCCGGTCGGCGATCGCCGCCGTGCCCGCCGCGATCGCAGCGGCATTGACGTTGAACGGCCCGCGGATGCGGTTCAAGGGGTCGAGGATGGTTTTGGGCGCGTACATCCAGCCGATGCGCAGCGCCGCGAGGCCGTGGATCTTCGAGAAGGTGCGCGTCATCACGACGTTCGCCGACTGCGAGACGAGCTCGACGCCGGCCTCGTAGTCGTTGCGGCGCACATATTCGGCATAGGCAGCGTCGAGGACGAGAAGAACGTGCGCCGGCAGGCCGGCATGCAGGCGCCGCACCTCGTCGAAGGGCAGGTAGGTGCCCGTCGGATTGTTCGGGTTGGCGAGGAAGACGATCTTCGTGCGCTCCGAGAGGCAGGCGAGGATGGCATCGACATCGGCGCGCTCGTCTCTCTCCTTCGCCACGACCGGGCTCGCACCCGCCGCGCGGATATAGATGTCGTAGACGAGGAAGCCGTGCTCGGTGTGGATCGCTTCGTCGCCCGGCGAGAGATAGGCCTGCGCGAGAAGCCCCAGCAGCTCGTCTGAGCCGTTGCCGACGAGGATGTTGCGCGCGTTCAGGCCGTGGGCGGCCGCAATCGCGTTGCGCAGCGCGGTGGACTGGCCGTCGGGGTAGAGCTCGAGCGTCTCGGCGGCGGCCGCCACGGCGGCGCGTGCCTTCGGCGAAGCGCCGAGCGGCGTCTCGTTGGAGGACAGCTTGTGCAGCTCGACGCCTTCGGGCGCGTGGCTCTTGCCGGGCTGATAGGCCTCGATGTCCATCACGCCGGGCTTGGGTACGGGGCCCTTGTCGAGGGTCTGCATGGCTTGTCGATCCTTCACGCGAAAGTGGCGTTCAGCCCTTCGCCGTCAGCGGTGCCGCATAGCCCCCGGCGGGGCGCATGTCGAGGCCCGCCGGCCTTTCGGCACCGGCCGGCAACGCGATCAGTCGGCTCGTCTTGGTAGCCGCCAGGAGTTCGGCACCGCCGGGAAGCAGCTCGTCCGGCCCGCCCGTCAGGACGAAGCACTCCACCTCGAACGGGGTGGGGTCTGCGAGCGCCGGCGAGATCACGAGGGCGGGCGTGCCGGCCTGCCGCGTCTCTGCCTCGAAGAAGGGGAGTTTCGCGACGACGCGCGCACCGTCCATCGCGGCCCACCAGTCGGTTCCGGTCTCGGACAGCAGGACGATTCCGAGCCGGTCCCCGCCCTCCTCGATGCGCGCGACGACGGAGGCCGCATCGGGCAAGACGGTCATCGGAACGGAGAAGCCGACCGTGAAGCGCGCTGCCTCGACGGCCGCCACCATGTCCGGCCCGGCGGAGACGAAGACCTCGAAGGGTGCCTGCAGCGCCGTGAAGGTGGAGATGATCTCGCGCCACAGATGCTCGAGAGCCGTAAGCGGCAGCGGCCCGGAATGGCGTGCGGCGAGCCGGCGCATCATGTCGGCCTCGCGCGCCGGGCGAAAGGCGGCGCCGCCGCGCGCGGCGCCCTTCACGCGGATCAGCTCGTCGATCACGCTCGCGCGCTGCATCAGGAGGCGGTGGACGCTCTCGTCCACCGCGTCGATCTGCGCGCGCAATTCGCCGAGGCGCGTCGCGTCGTTGCCTGCCATGCCCGTCCTCTCCCCTCGCTTACCTGTCGTCGCCGTTGCTTTAGCGGCGCGCGGCGCGGCTTGCAAAGAAGCGTTGATCTGGCGGGCGCCCGGCGATAGCAGAAGGGGTTCAACTGTCGGGCGAGCCGAGAGGCCCCAGGGAACGTGATGAGCGCGAGCGCGAAAACCCCGCAGGAGGAGGCCGTCCTGGGTCGCAGGGAGGCACTGGAGCCGACCTCCGCCGTGATGCGGTTCGGCCCGGATACCCCGTTGCGACTCGATTCCGGTTATACGCTCTCACCCTTCGAGATCGCCTACGAGACCTATGGCGAGCTGAACGCCGACAAGTCGAACGCGGTCTATGTCTGCCACGCGCTGACGGGCGACCAGTATGTGGCGAGCCGCCACCCGGTGACCGGCAAGCCCGGCTGGTGGTCCTCCATCGTCGGCCCCGGCAAGCCGGTCGACACCGACCGCTTCTTCGTCATCTGCTCCAACGTCATCGGTTCGTGCATGGGCTCGACCGGTCCGGCCTCGATCGACCCGCAGAGCGGCAAGCCCTACGCCATCGACCTGCCCGTGCTCACCATCGCCGACATGGTGCGCGCGCAGACGATGCTGGTGGATCGCTTCGGCATCGACCAGCTCTTCGCCGTCATCGGCGGCTCGATGGGCGGGATGCAGGTGCTGCAATGGGCTTCCGCCCACGCCGAGCGCGTCTTCGCCGCGCTGCCGGTCGCCACCGGCGCGCGCCATTCCTCGCAGAACATCGCCTTCCACGAAGTGGGCCGTCAGGCGGTGATGGCCGACCCGGACTGGCGCGGCGGGCGCTACATCGAGGCGGGCGTGCGCCCCCACAAAGGGCTCGCCGTCGCGCGCATGGCCGCGCACGTCACCTATCTTTCGGAGGCCGCGCTGCATCGCAAGTTCGGGCGCAACCTGCAGGATCGCGACCAGCTCGGCTTCGGCTTCGACGCCGACTTCCAGATCGAGAGCTATCTGCGCCACCAGGGCACCAGCTTCGTCGACCGGTTCGACGCCAACGCCTATCTCTATCTCACGCGCGCGATGGACTATTTCGACATCGCAGCCGAGCATGGCGGCCGGCTCGCCGAAGCCTTTCGCGGCACGACGACGCGTTTCTGCCTCGTGTCCTTCTCGTCCGACTGGTTGTTCCCGACCGAGGAGAGCCGCGCCGTCGTTCATGCGCTGAACGCCGCCGCCGCCTCGGTTTCCTTCGTCGAGATCGAGACCGACAAGGGCCACGACGCGTTCCTGCTCGACGAACCGCAGTTCTTCGGCGCCATCAAGGGCTTCATCGCTTCGGCCGCGCGGGCGCGGGGGCTGGCATGAGCGCTCACCCGATGGACGAGAAGATCGCGGCCGAGCCCCTGCCGACGAGCCGTCTGGCCGCGCCCGAGACGGACCGCGTCGATCTGAAGATCATCGCAGACCTCGTCGAGCCCGGGAGCCGCGTCCTGGACGTGGGCTGCGGCGACGGCTCGCTGATGGAGCTTCTGGAGCGCCGCCGCGGCGTTGACGCGCGGGGCATGGAGCTCAGCCAGCCGGGCGTCAACGAATGCGTGGCGCGCGGCCTTTCGGTGGTGCAGGGCGACGCCGACCGCGACCTTGTCCACTACCCGGACCACGCCTTCGACTACGTGATCCTGTCGCAGACCATCCAGGCGACGCAGAACCCCAAGCTCGTGCTCTCCGAGCTTCTGCGTATCGGGCGTAGGGCGATCGTGTCCTTCCCGAATTTCGGCTACTGGCCGGTGCGGCTGTCGCTCCTGGTGAAGGGGCGGATGCCGGTGACGCGCAGCCTCGCCTATTCCTGGTACGACACCCCGAACATCCACTTCTGCACGATCGAGGATTTCGTGGCGCTGGCCGGTGAACTCGGCGCCTCGGTCGAGACCGCCGTCGCGCTCAACTCGCAGGGGCAGAAGATGGGCATGCGCCTGCCCTGGGCGATGTGGAACCTCCTCGGCAGCCAGGGCGTGTTCGTGCTGAAGCGGTGAGGGCGCAACCCTTGCGCTTGTAGTGCAGCGTGGCATGGTGTGCAAAACATCGGGAGCCGTGATCGTGAAGACCCAAGCCGAGTTGGTCCACTTTGGACGAGAACGGATCAGCGATCGCCAGATTGATGAATTGATCGGTATTTGCCGTGGTCTTACGGCGGACGGTGCGCTCAACCAGCCCGAGGTGGAATTTCTGCAGAAGTGGCTCGCGGCCAATCGGGGCGTTAGCGATCACCCCGTCATCGCAACACTCTACCACCGCGTTGCCGATGTCCTTGACGATGGCATTCTCGACGAAGAAGAGGCTCACGAGTTGCTGGAGACCCTGTCGGCGTTGTCGGCTCGAGACTTCGAACTCGGTGAGGTCCTGAAATCAACGACGCTACCCTTGTGCTCGCCCGCGCCAAGCCTCTGGTTCCCCACGAAGGTCTACACCTTCACCGGAACGTTCAACTACGGCAATCGCAAAGCCTGCGAGGCGGCAGTCGAGAGGAAGGGCGCCAGTGTCGCCTCGCTGACGCGGAAGACCGATGTTCTCGTTGTCGGGGTGTATGCGACCGAATCATGGAAGCATTCCTCTTTCGGCCGGAAGATCGAGAAGGCGTCCGACTATCGAAGCCGAGGCGTACCTATCTCGATCGTTTCCGAAGAGCATTGGGTCAGCTTTCTCTAAGCGCCTACTCCAGCGTGATGTTCGCGTTCTGGATGATCGCGGCGTATTTCTCGATCTCGGCCGAGATGAAGTCGGCGAACTCCTGCGGGGTCGACGGCGCGGCCTCCGTGCCCTGCGCGGCCAGCGCCTGCGTCAGGCGCGGCGTCGCGAGCGCGTCGCGGATCGCGCCGTTGAGCGTCTCGACGATCGGCTCGGGCGTGCCGGCGGGCGCCAAGATGCCGAACCAGGTGGTGAGGTCGAAGCCCTCGACGCCGGCCTCGGCCATCGTGGGAAGGTCCGGCTGGAAGGGCGAGCGCTCGGCCGTCGTCACCGCGAGAGGCGTCACCACGCCGGCATCGATATGGCTCGAGGCCGAGGCGAGGTTGTCGAAGATGAACTGCACCTCGCCCGCCAGCACCGCCTGCATGGCCTGTGCCGAGCCGCGATAGGGCACGTGGACCGTCTGGATACCCGCGACCTCGTTCAGGAGTTCGCCCGCCAGATGCCCCGCGCTGCCGCTCGATCCCGAGGCGAAGGCGAAGCCGTCCGGCTCGGCTCGCGCGAGTTCGAGGAATTCGGCGAGGTTCGTCGCGGGCACGTCCCTGTTGAGGACGAGAACGTTGGGGGTCGTCGCGACGAGGGTGATCGGCGTGAAGTCGGCGATCGGATCGAACGGAATGTCGGGATACAGGCTGACATTGACCGCGTGCGTCGAGAGCGCGCCCATCAAAAGCGTGTAGCCGTCGGGCTCGGCCTTGGCGACGACGTCGGCGCCGATATTGCCGCCCGCGCCGGAGCGATTGTCGATGAGGACGGTCTGGCCGAGCGAGCCTTCGAGTTCGCTGGCGATGAGGCGGGCTGCCGTGTCCAGCGTGCCGCCCGGCGGAAAGGGGACGACCAGCGTGATCGTCTGCTCGGGATAGGTGCCTTGCGCCAGCGCGGCGCCGGGCAGGAGGAGGGCGAGCGTCGTCAGGGCTGCGATCAAAAGCTTCGGCATGGCATCGGCGCCCTTCGGGCGTCCCTCCCCATTGTCTTTTCCGGTCTTTTGAACGGGTGCGCGCCGCGTGGCAAGCACGATGCCTACCGCGTCGCGGCGCCCTGCGGCACGAGCACGGGGCGCGTGGCGCGGATCCTCGCGCGTTCGTTCTTCGTGACAGGCAGGCCGCGATAGACGAGCTTCGTCGCCTCGAAGGCGATGACGCCGGCAAAGAGGGGCCAGAAACGCCGTCCCGTCGCCTCCAGCGGGGCCGCGAAGTTCAGAAGCCCGGCGCGGCGGAAGGGCGGAAAGAGCAGCGCTTCCGAGAAGCCCGAGGTCGTGAACATCGCCTCGCGCAGGAGCTGGCCCGCCTGCCTGCGCGACCACGGGCGGCCGGAGCCGAAGGGCGTGCGGTCGAAGCGCGTCCAGACGCCCGTGCGGTTCGGCACCACGAGGACGAGCCGCCCGCCGGGCGCCAACACGCGCCAGACCTCGCGCAAGGTGCGCGCCGGGTCCTCGGCGAACTCCAGCGCATGGACCATGAGCACGCGGTCGATCGACGAATCGGCCAGGGGCAGTTCGTCACCCTCCACCAGCGCGGTGCGCGAGAGCGCGTCGGGCGGCCAGGAGAGGGCGCCTTGCGAGGCCGGCATGAGCGCCAAGACGGTCTCGGCGTCCCGGCCCACCCTGTCGAGATAGGGCAGCGTGTAGCCGAAGCCGACCAGCCGCTCCTGATGGACAGGGCGCCACAGCGGCGCGAGCGCCATCGTGACCGAGCGCGCGGCCGCCTGCCCGAGGCGGGTCGCGTAGAAGTCCCGCAGATCGACGATGTCGGCGTTCATGATGCTCCCGGCGGCCACTCCGTGCCGATCTTATAGGTGCGGAAGCGGGGCCGGAACCCGCAAGACGCGCGAAGGGGCGTGCCGAACCGCTCGCGCGGCCCTATCTTGCCGCTTCGATCCATCAGGAAGGGGAGAGGCGTCATGGGTGCCATCGAGATCCGCCAGTTCATGTGCCGCAGCGACAATTTCGGCGTGCTCGTCCACGATGCGGCCGGCGGCCAGACGATCGCGATCGACGCGCCGGAGGAGGGCCCGATCGTCGCCGCTCTCGAAAAGGAAGGCTGGACGCTCACCCACATCCTGACGACCCATCACCACGGCGATCACGTGGAGGCGAACACGGCGCTGAAACAGCGCTTCGGTGTGGAGATCATCGGGCCGAAGGGCGAGGCGGATCGCATCCCCGGCATCGACCGTACGGTGTCGGGCGGCGACGGGTTTGCCATCGGCGCGATCGACATCGAGGTGATCGACACGCCCGGCCACACGCTCGGCTCGGTCTCCTACTACATGCCGCAGGCCGAGGCGGTCTTCGCCGGGGATGCGCTGTTCTCGATGGGCTGCGGTCGGCTGCTGGAAGGCGATGCGGCGATGCTGTGGGAGAGCCTGCAGAAACTGCGCGCCCTGCCCGAAGAGACGATGCTCTACTGCGGCCACGAATACACCGCCAAGAATGCCGCCTTCGCGGTTGAGGTCGACCCGGCCAACACGCGGCTGCGCGAACGCGTGCGGCAGGTGGAGGAGGAGCGCGTCGCGCACAAGCCGACGCTCCCTGTCAGTCTCAAGAAGGAGAAGCGCACCAATCCTTTCCTGCGCGTCGACGACGAGGATCTCGCCGCAGAACTCGGCATGGATGTGAGTGATCCGGTCGCGATCTTCACCGAACTGCGCAAGCGGCGGGACGTGTTTTGAGCGAGGCGCGCCGTCTGATCGAAAGCCTCGCCCTCGAGCCGCATCCCGAGGGCGGCTGGTATCGCGAGACCTTTCGCGACGAGGCGGTTGATGGGAACGGCCGCGCCCGCTCGACCGCGATCTACTATCTTCTCGAGGTCGGCGAGACATCGGAATGGCACCGCGTACGCGATGCCGCCGAGACCTGGCACTTCTACGCCGGGGCGCCGCTCGTGATCACCGTGTCGTCGAACGGGCACGATGCCTCGAGCCACCGTCTCGGGCCGAATATCAGCGCGGGCGAGGCGCCGCAGTTCACCGTCCCTGCCGGCTGGTGGCAGACGGCGACGAGCCTCGGCGCGTACACGCTCGTCGGCTGCACGGTGGCGCCGGGCTTTCTCTTCGAGAGCTTCGAGATGGCGCCGCCGGACTGGCGCCCGACGCCGCGTGCGCCGAAAGGCGCCTGAGGGTCAGGGCGCGGCGAAGACCGTCGCGGTGAGGGTCAGTGGGCCGACCTGCGTCGGTATACGCGCGTAGACGGGTGCATGGATGCCCGTCTGGCGCACGGGCGCGAACCAGATCTGCAACGTCTGCCCTTCCAGGAAGCGCAGCCCGCGCGAGCCGCGCCGATAGCCGGAAACCGGGCTGATCGTGACGTTGCAGACCACGGCATCGCCCGAGAAGCCCGTGGCGGAGAAGGCGCGGCGGCCCCCGTCGCTCATGCGAAGGTCGAGCCGCGACCAGCCATCGTAGAGCGGCAGGGTCCGGTTGCAGATGTTCTCGGGCTCGGCGCGGATCATCAGGCCACTTAACGGATCAACCACCGAGCGGAGCTGGCCGCGAGACACCGGGACAAAGTCGGCCGGCGGGGTTTCCTCGCGTCGCGGGGCGACCTGCGAGGACGTTACCGCGCCGTTGCGCATGGCAACGTCGCTCGACCACGACTTTCCGTCCGCCGTGTAGGCGAGACTGTAGCGATCGGCCGCGAGCCCTGAGCGCCGGATGCGGCCGGAAACCGAGCTCGTGCCGTCGACGCGCGAGACGAGGGCGGCGAGCCCGGCGGAGGCGAGGTCCCCCGACACCGAATAGCGATCGCCCGAGATGGTCGTGCGAAAGTGCGCGCGCCCGACCGGCAGGCCGATCAGCGAAACGGAGTAGCGCGTCGTCAGCGGCGTCTCCTGCGCGCGGCCCGGAAAGGGCACCAGCATCAGGATGGCGAGGGCGGCTAGAAGCGGGCGGCGAATCATCGAGGGCGGGTTCCGGGTGTTCGTCGCCGACAGGTTGCGTCGGAATGCTTCATGCGGCAAGCATGGGGCCGAATTCCGGCAGGCCTTCGGGCTGCCGCGTCGCCCATAGCTTGACGCTTCGCGCACCAGCGACTATAGGCAGCCCTCGAATTCCAAGATCACGTCCCCCGGTCGCTGATCGCGCCGCTTTCGAGAAGCGGCGGCGCATCGCCGGGGTTTGTCGCAGTTGAAAGGTGAAGTCCATGTCGCGCGCTTGCGAATTGACCGGCAAGGCCGTCCAGAGCGGCAACAATGTCAGCCACGCGAACAACAAGACGCGTCGTCGCTTTCTGCCGAACCTGTGCAACGTCACGCTGATCTCCGACGCGCTCGGCCAGCGCTACCGTCTGCGCATCTCGGCTTACGCTCTGCGTTCGGTCGAGCACCGCGGCGGCCTCGACGCCTTCCTCGCCAAGGCCGACGAGAAGGAGCTGTCGCAGCGCGCCCGTCTCCTGAAGCGCCAGATCGCCAAGAAGGTCTCGGAGACCGCCGCCGCGGCCTGATCGGCCGATCATGGTGTGAAATCGACGGCCTCGCGGTCTTTCGCGGGGCCTTTTTTCTGGAGAGCGTAAGCTTCTCGCGCTGGTGCCATACCCCAGCCTAAAAAAATGGAGCCCCGGCATGAGCCCGACCGCGTCCTGGCGCGCTTACATCCTGCCCGTCGTCGCGATGACGATCATCGTCCTGATGGCCAACATCGCCGTCCAGTTTCCGCTGGAAGGGCAACTCGGCGCGCTGCAACTCGCCGACATCCTGACGTGGGGCGCGTTCGTCTACCCGTTCGCCTTCGTGGTCACGGACATCAACAATCGCCTGTTCGGCCCGCGCATGGCGCGGCGCGTCGTGTATCTCGGCTTTGCGACGGCGATTGCCTCGTCGGTCGTCTTCCCGCCGCTCCTCTACGCGCTCGGCTGGATGCCCTTCGAGATTTCCGGCGCGCGCCTCGTGCGGCTGGCGCTGGCGTCGGGCTCGGCCTTCCTCGCCGCACAACTGATGGACATCCTCGTTTTCAACCGCCTGCGCCGGCAATCCTGGTGGAAGGCGCCGTTCCTGGCGGGCGTCGTCGGCTCGATCTTCGACACCGCGATGTTCTTCGCGCTGGCCTTCGCGCCGCTTTTCGTCATCCTCGGCCCGAACGAGCCCTTCGCGCTGGAGGCCGCGCCGCTTCTCGGCGTTCTCGCAGCCGATGCTCCGCGTTGGATCTCATGGGCGCTGGGTGACTTCGCGGTGAAGCTTGCGATCGCCCTTTTCGGACTGGTGCCCTATCGTCTCGTGGTCGGCGCCGTCCTGCCGATGCGCGAAGAGGCGGCGCGCGCATCTCTCTAAACGTCCTGGGAGGATGGCATGAGCGGGGTCGAGCTACAGGAGGCGATCCCCATCCTGCGCTTCTATGACGAGGCCGCGACACGCCGGTTCTACGAGGGCTATCTTGGCTTCGCGATCGAGTGGGAGCATCGCTTCGCGGCCGCCCTGCCGCTCTACATGCAGATCGTGCGGGGCGGGCTGACATTGCATCTCTCGCAGCATCATGGCGATGCGACGCCGGGTTCGGCGGTGTTCGTGCGGATGCGCGGTGTCGAGGCGTTGCACGCGGAGCTCTCAGCGAAGGATTATCCGTTCCTGCGGCCAGGAATCGAAAGCGCTCCCTGGGGCGCGCGTACGCTGACGCTGCTCGATCCGGCGGGCAACCGGCTCTTCCTCAACGACTACGGGGAATAGATCGGCCTTTCCCGGTGGTGCTTTGAAGGCCGTTTATGAAAGGCCTTAGCCCGATGCGCCGGCGTCGTCCTCAACCAACCGGAATTCCAGATAGAGATTGCGCTGGAAGAACGAGCCGTTGTCGTCGGAGACGAGGCCGAGGATCGTCTCGCCCGTCTCGTTCACGAAGACGTCGAGCCCTTCCATGTTGTCGATCTCCTGGGAAAGATCGGCCTCCATGATCACCGGGCCGTCGACGATGGCGCCGACCTCGATCGTCTCGCCGTCGATTCGCCGGATGCGCATGCCGACGCGGCCGAAACCCTCGTAGCGCCGTTCCAGCAGCAGAAAGTCGCCGCCCGGCAGGAAAGCACCGTCCGTCGCGTGCCAAGGCACCTCGCGGCGGACCTTGAAGATGCCGCCCGAGGAGCCGAGGATCGCGGCGAAGAGGTTCCCGTCCATGTCGATCGACTGTTCGGCGATGGTGATCGTCATTCCGTTCGGCGAAACGGCGACCGTCTCGAGCGCGGCGTTGGAGCGAAGCTCGCGAAGCGGGATCGGCTGCGGCACCGGCGTCGGCCGGCTTTCCAGAGGATTTCCTGGATCGAAGGCCTCGATCCGATGGTCGCGCTCGAAGGAGACGAGGACGCGACCGCCGTCGATCGCGAGACCTTCCGCGTCCGCATCTCCCTTTCGGGTCTGCGCGCGGCCGTTCACGTCGAGGATCGGAGCGATCCTCGCGTCTTCGAAGCCGGTCGGCCGGCCCGCGCTGTCGCGCGATATTCTACCCTCGAACCAGAGGCCGGTATCGGTGACGGCGAGAAAGCCTGAGCCCGCCTCGCGAAACCGGAAGGCGGAAACGCCGGCGAGGCGGCGATCCGAGCCGCGATAGGTGAAGCCGCCGCGATATTCGAGCGCGCCGAAGCGCGTCTCGCCCGAACGCGCGTCGAAGGAGGGGATGGCGCGCGCGGTGATCTCCACGGGCGTCTTCGCGTCCTGAGCCAGCACGGATTGGGGTAGGAGAAGGCCGCCGGCAAGGAGCGCGGCGACGAAGCGATGCCTCATCGGCGGCCGCCGGCCATGCGACGAACCGGCCCCTTGACGGTCTCCTCCTCGAAGAGTGCCGCAAGCTGCTCGGTCATCGCGCCGGCCAGTTCCTCGGCGTCGGTCAACGTCACCGCGCGGCGGTAATACCGCGTCACGTCGTGGCCGATGCCGATCGCCAGAAGTTCGACGGGCGAGCGGGTCTCGATCTCCTCGATCACCGCGCGCAGATGCCGTTCCAGATAGTTGCCGGGGTTTACCGAAAGCGTCGAATCGTCGACCGGCGCACCGTCCGAGATCATCATCAGGATGCGCCGCTGCTCGGGGCGCGCGAGAAGGCGGTTGTGCGCCCAGATCAGGGCCTCGCCGTCGATGTTCTCCTTCAGGAGCCCCTCGCGCATCATCAGGCCGAGATTGCGCCTCGCGCGGCGCCAGGGCGCGTCGGCGCTCTTGTAGACGATGTGGCGGATGTCGTTCAGCCGGCCCGGCCGCGCCGGCTTGCCGGCCCGCAGCCACGCCTCGCGCGACTGGCCGCCCTTCCAGGCGCGGGTCGTAAAGCCGAGAACTTCGACCTTGACGCCGCAACGCTCCAGCGTGCGGGCGAGAATGTCGGCACAGGTGGCCGCGACTGTGATCGGCCGCCCGCGCATCGATCCGGAATTGTCGATGAGAAGCGTGACGATCGTGTCGCGGAAGTCCGTGTCGCGCTCCATCTTGAAGGAAAGCGGCTGCATCGGGTCCGTCACGATGCGGGTCAGGCGCGCCGTGTCGAGATAGCCCTCCTCAAGATCGAAGTCCCAGGCTCGGTTCTGCTGCGCCATCAGGCGTCGCTGCAGCCGGTTTGCCAGACGCCCGACGGCGCCCTGCAGGGCGGTGAGTTGCTTGTCGAGGAAAGCGCGCAGCCGGTCGAGCTCGGCCTCGTCGCACAGTTCCTCGGCGCCGACCTCCTCGTCGAAGCCCTGCGTGAAGATCGTGTAGTCGCTGTCGCCCGGCTGGCTGGTCAACGGCTGGTCGGGGCGGCGGGATTCGTTCGGCGTGTGCGAATCCGGGCCGTCTTCTTCGTCCACCGGTTCGTCCGCGCTCATCTCGGCGCCTTCGGCCTCGGCGGCTTCCTCGTTGGCGCCCTCGGCCTCGCGGCTTTCGGCCTGCGCCTCGTCCTGGCCCGCTTCCTTCTCCTCGCCGCCGTCCTCGTTGTCGCGGTTCTGGCGGTCACCGGCTTCCTCGTCCTCGCTCTCCTCCTCGGGGTCGCTCTGGGCGAGTTCCTCGGCCATGTTCATGGAGACGAGGAGGTCTCGAACGGCGCGCGCGAACGCCTCCTGGCTTTCGATGGCGCCGGAAAGCCTGTCGAGCGAAGGGCCGGCCTTCTCCTCCACGAAGTCACGCCAGACATCGACTACGGCGCGCGCGCTCGCTGGCGCGCCGCGTCCGGTCAGGCGTTCGCGCACCATCAGCGCCACGGCGTCTTCCAGCGGGGCTTCGGCGCGGTCGGTCACATCCGCAAGGTTGGAGCGGAAATACTTGTCCTCCAGCATGGAGGCGAGATTGTCGCCGACGCCGGCCATCGCATTGGCACCGATCGCCTCGCAGCGCGCCTGCTCGACGGCGTCGAAGACGGCGCGCGCCTCGCGCCCGTCCGGCGAGAGCGTGGCGTGGACGCGCGCATCGTGGCGTGCGCGGCGAAGCGCCATCGCATCGGCCATGCCGCGCGTGACGGCGATGTCGTTCCGGGTGGCGCGCTTGGGAAGGTCGGGCAGGCGAGCACGCCCGCCCGAAAGACCGGGGCGCTCGTTGGCGAAGGCGACCTCGAGTTCGGCTTCGCCGGCGATGGCGCGCATGCAGCCGGCGACCGCGCGCCTGAACGGCTCGCGGTCCACTGCCGCGCCCTTGGCCGGCTTGGTGTTGTCGCCGATACGCCCTGCCATCGTTCGCCTAGTCCAGAGCCACGTTGGCGGCGCTCTCCGGCAACTCCTGACCGAAGGCGCGCTGGTAGAACTCAGCGACAAGCGGGCGCTCGAGATCGTCGCACTTGTTGAGGAAGGTCAGGCGGAAGGCGAAGCCGACATCGCCGAAGATCTCGGCGTTCTCGGCCCAGGTGATGACGGTGCGCGGGCTCATCACCGTGGACAGGTCACCGTTGACGAAGGCGGCGCGAGTGAGGTCTGCGACACGCACCATCTTCGAGACGGTATGCCGTCCTTCCTTGGTGTCGAAATGCTTGGCCTTGGCAAGAACGATGCCGACCTCGTTGTCGTGCGGCAGATAGTTGAGGACGGTGACGATGGACCAGCGGTCCATCTGCGCCTGATTGATCTGCTGCGTGCCGTGATAGAGGCCCGTCGTGTCGCCGAGACCGACCGTGTTGGCGGTGGCGAAGAGGCGGAAGGCCGGATGTGGGCGCACCACGCGGCTCTGGTCGAGCAGCGTCAGGCGGCCTGAGGATTCGAGCACGCGCTGGATCACGAACATGACGTCCGGGCGGCCCGCATCGTACTCGTCGAAGACGAGCGCGACGTTGTTCTGGTAGGCCCAGGGCAGGATGCCGTCGCGGAACTCCGTCACCTGCTTGCCGTCGCGCACGGTGATGGCGTCCTTGCCGACGAGGTCGATGCGGCTGACATGGCTGTCGAGATTGACGCGCACGCAGGGCCAGTTGAGGCGCGCGGCGACCTGCTCGATATGGGTGGACTTGCCGGTGCCGTGGAAGCCGGAAACCATGACGCGGCGGTTGCGGGCGAAGCCCGCGAGGATGGCGAGCGTCGTCTGTTTGTCGAACAGATAGTCCGGGTCGATCTCGGGCACGTGCGCGTCGGGGGCCGAGAAGGCCGGCACCTTCATGTCGCTGTCGATGCCGAAGGTCTCGCGGACCGAAACCATCGTGTCGGGCAGGCCGGCCGTATCCGCTATCGCTTCCGCTGCACTCATCACACCTCCAGGCGGCCGAGGCGCAAGGACCCGGCTCGATTGTCATGCTTCGACGCGGGGAACCTGATGCACGCCCGGCCGGCCGCGCGAACGATGCGCGGCGGTTAACAGAAACCCGACTGTCGCAGCAGCTTGTAGGCCTGGATGACCTCGCGCAGCCGGTCCTCCGACCCGCGATCACCACCGTTGGCGTCGGGATGATATTGCTTCACCAACGCCTTATAGCGCACTCGTATCTTCTCACCACCCGCATTCTCCGGCAGATCGAGCGTCTGAAGCGCCTTCAGCTCGAGCGAACGGGCCTTGCGCGGCGCGCGCTCGGGCCGCTTGTCGCCGGTTTCGCCCTCGAAGAGGTTGTAGGTGTCGCGCGTGTGCCTGCTCCAGCGACGAGGCTTGCCGCTCGGCGCGGAAGACGGCATCGCGCCCGACGAGTTGGACCCCATCTTCCAGGTCGGCCGGTTGCCCGTCAGCGAAGCCTTCAGATAGGCTTGGATGTCCTGGTCTCCAAGGCCGGAGAAGTAGTTGTAGCTCTTGTTGTAGAGCCGCACGTGATCGACGCAGAAATGATAGTAGGCGCCTTCCTGGTCGCGGCCCATCGGCGCCTTGTGGGTGCCGGGCTCCACGCAGTCAGCCCAGGCGCAGACATGCGTCTCGGGCGTGGGAGCGGCGGTCTTGCCCTCCGGCCTTACGCGGATGCGGTCGAAATATTTGCTGTCGAGCTTCATCAGGCGTCGATTATGGGGCTGCGAAAGGGTGCGAACAAGAATTGACAGGCGGGAAAAGCGGTCTCTAGACCGGCTGGAGGCGAGGAGCCTCGCCACCGCTTTTCGAACTGCCGAAAGGGTCGTTTTCATGTCCGTCGAAGCCGCCATCCGCGACAAGCTGCAATCGGCCTTCGCGCCGACGGCTCTCGAAGTGGTCAACGAGAGCCACCTGCATGCCGGCCATCACCACGACACCAGCCACCACGCGCCCTTCGACGGTGCGGGCGAAACCCATTTTCGCGTGCGCCTCGTCTCGCAGGCCTTCGAGGGCAAGAGCCGCCTCGACAGGCATCGCGCGGTGAACGCGGCGCTGTCGGCCGAACTCGCCGCCGGTGTCCATGCGCTGGCCATCGAGGCGAAGGCGCCCGGCGAGCCCTCTCGTCGGTGAGCGCGCGGCGGCAGCGCTATCGCAAGGCGCGGCGGGCGCGCTTTGCGATCGGCATCGGCTTCACCTTCGCGCTCGCCGCGCTGGCGGGGATGACGGACGTCGTCGGCCTCATCCTCGTCGGCCAGTACGTCTCCTTCATGAGCGGCAACACGACGCAGTTCGGCCTCGCGCTGGCGCGCGGTGATGGCGGCGAGATCGTCCTGCTGGCCGCGCTGCTCGCCACCTTCGTCGCGGGGAACGCCTTCGGCGAGATCATCATGCGTTTGACCGGGCGCCGCCATCCGCCGCTGCTTCTGGTCGCAGCGGGGCTGACGGCGGCCCCGCTTGTCGTCGGGCCCCTGCCGTGGAGCATTTTGCCGGCCGTCCTCGGCATGGGGATGCTCAATGCCGGGTTGGAGCAGATCGACGGCCTCTCCTTCTCGGTCACCTTCGTCACCGGTGCGCTGTCGCGCTTCGGGCGTGCCCTCGGCCGGGCCTTGATGGGGGAGCCGGGACGGCGCTGGGGATATCAGATCGTGCCGTGGCTCGGCATGCTGGCTGGTGCGGTGGCGGGCGCGTTCGCCTACGGCGCACTCGGGCGGAACGCACTGGCCGCCGCCGCCCTCTGGGCGCTCGTTCTCGCGCTTCTCATCCATTTCGTGCCGCTGCACTGGCGGCGGCGCTTCGCGCTGCCGGCGCGCGGTCGCGCGGCTCGCTGAATCAGCGTCAGGCGCGTCCTTCGGCGCCGAGGAATTCGAGCACGGCGTCCGGCTCCACATCGCGGGCGATGAACGCCTTGCCGATGCCGCGCGTCAGGATGAAGGTCAGCTGCCCCCGGCTGACCTTCTTGTCCTGCGCGATCTTGTCCATCAGCACCGCCGGGTCGAGCGCGGGACCGTGGATCTGAGCGATGCGCGTCGGCAGGCCCGCGGCGCGCAGATGCGCCTCGATGCGTGCGGCGTCCTCCTCCGGGCAAAGGCCGAGCCGCACGGAGAAGCGATGCGCGAGGGCCATGCCGATCGATACCCCTTCGCCGTGGACGAGGCGGGCCGGATCGTAGGCGACCGCCGATTCCAGCGCATGGCCGAAGGTGTGGCCGAGATTGAGAAGCGCGCGCGCACCGTCCTCGCGCTCGTCACCGGCCACCACCTCGGCCTTGGCCTCGCAGCAGCGCGCGACGGCTTCCGTGCGGGCCGCGTCGCTGCCGGTGAAGATCGCCTCGCGGTTGGTTTCGAGCCACGCGAAGAAGCCGGGCCGGTCGATCAGCCCGTATTTGACGACCTCGGCATAGCCGGCCGCGAATTCGCGCGTGCTCAATGTGTCGAGGACGGCGGTGTCGGCAACGACGAGCGCCGGCTGGTGGAAGACGCCGACGAGGTTCTTGCCGCGCTGCGAGTTGATGCCCGTCTTGCCGCCGACGGAGGAATCGACCTGCGCCAGAAGCGACGTCGGCACCTGCACGAAGCGCATGCCACGCCGCACGATGCCGGCGGCAAAGCCCGCCAGATCCCCGATCACGCCGCCGCCGAGCGCGAGCACCACGTCGCCGCGCTCGAGCTTCGCCTCGATGATGCGATCGACGAGTTCGGTCAGGTGATAGAAGCTCTTCGTCGTTTCTCCGGCCGGCAGAACGATCGGCACCGCCTCGATGCCGACGGTGTCGAACGAGGCGAGGAGCGCGTCCAGATGAAGTGCGGCGACATGCGCATCGCTGACGATGGCGGCGCGAACACGGGGCAGGCGGGCGGCGATCTCCTCGCCCGTCCGCTCCAGAAGGCCCGGTCCGACGAGGATATCGTAGGAGCGCGGCCCGAGATCGACTCGCACGCGGCGCATGGCGCCGGTCTGGCTGGAGGCCGCTTCGCTCATGCCCGCTCTTCCTTTCCGAATGTGCCGTCCGCGAGCGCCGTCACGATCTCCTCGGCGATCACGTCCCGTTTCACGTCGCGCGAATCCACGGTGATCTGCGCCTGCGCGTAGATCGGATAACGCTCGTCCATCAGCTTGCGCATGACGGCGCGCGGATCTGCGGCCTGCAGAAGCGGCCGCCCGGGGCGCCGCCCGACGCGGTCCATCAGGACGTCGAGTTCGGCGCGTAGCCACACGGTGACGGCGCGCTGGCTCAGAACCTCACGCGTCTCCGGCCGCATGTAAGCGCCGCCGCCTGTCGAGATGACGGCCTGGCCGCTTTCGCAGAGCCGCGCGATGACGCGCTGCTCGAGCGCGCGGAACTCGGGCTCGCCATAGGCGGCGAAGAGTTCCGGGACGCTCATGCGGGCCGCCGCCTCGATCTCGTGGTCGCTGTCGAAGAAGGGCAGGCCGAGGCGCCCCGCGACGCGCCGCCCGATGGTCGTCTTGCCCGCGCCCATCAGTCCGACGAGCGCGAGCGAGCGGCCGGCCAGACGCGCGAGCGCCTCACCTTCCACCGTGCGTGTCGCGGGGCCGATCGTCGTCATCGCCGAAGGACAAGTCCATCCTGTTCGCAAAGGGTCTGTGCGGGCAAACAGCAAAGGCTCTGCGGCGTCAAGGCGCGGCGCCGCGCTTGTCGCCCAGCCGCGCGATACGCTACGGGAGGGACACCGCAACCGGCCCGGACCTCGAACGCCATACGATGCCGACCCTCGTCCGCCTCCTCACGGTTCTTGCCCTGGTCGCCGGCCTCGTCGTCGCGGCGATGGCCGCGCTCATCCATTTCGTCGAACCGCGCCAGGGCACGATCGTGCAGTCCGTGCCGCTGGAGGGGCTCGGTCGCCAGCCGATACGCCAGCGCCCGATCGGCCCCGTGCCGGACTGACGCGTTGCGCGAGGCCGAGCTCTTCCTGGAGATGGTCGCGGTGGAGCGAGGGGCCGCGCTCAACACGCTCGCCGCCTATCGCCGGGACCTCGACGATGCGGGGCAGTTCCTTGCCGGCGAAGGCACGACGCTCGCGGGGGCCTCGACGGCGGCGCTGCGCGACTATCTCGCCGATCTCGACCGTCGCGGCTTCGCGCCTGCCAGCCGCTCTCGCCGGCTTTCGGCGCTGCGCCAGTTCTATCGCTTCCTCTATGTCGAGAAGCACCGCGCCGACGATCCGACGACGCCGATCGAGGGCGCCCGCCGCGCCCGCGCGCTTCCCAAGATCATGAGCGAGGACGAGGCCGGGCGGCTTCTCGACCGGGCCGAGGAAGAGGCGGGCGACGCCTCGCTGGAGCCGACGGCGCTCGCCCGTGCCCGCCGGCTGCATGCGTTGGTCGAGCTTCTCTATGCGACGGGCCTGCGCGTTTCCGAACTCGTCGCCCTGCCGCGTTCGGTTCTGCGCGCGCGGGGCGGGGCGATCATCGTGCGCGGCAAGGGCGGCAAGGAGCGCATGGTGCCGATCGGAGAGCGCGCTCGCGATGCGATGGCGGCCTTCGCCGAGGCTGCGCGCGCGGCGCGCAGCGCTCATGGCGGGGCGGAGCCGACCTGGCTGTTTCCGGCGCTGTCCGAAAGCGGGCACATGACGCGGCAGGCCTTCGCGCGCGATCTGAAGGAGCTCGCGGCGCGCGCCGGGCTTTCTCCGACAAAGATTTCGCCCCACGTCCTGCGTCACGCCTTCGCGAGCCACCTTCTGCAGAACGGCGCGGATCTGCGGGCCGTGCAGGAGCTCCTCGGCCATTCCGACATCTCGACCACGCAGATCTACACGCATGTTCTGGAGGAGCGGCTGGTGCGTCTCGTCACCGACCATCACCCGCTGAGCGAGCTTGCGGAGGATTGATCGCCGAACGCCGGTTTCTTGACATCGCGGGGCTGGATCGTCAGTTTGCGCGCCAATCGACGCGGGGCGCCTGCTGCGATCTTTTGCCCTGCCCAAAGGACGGCCTCTGAGCCGCTGACGGATGCACAATTATCTCGACTTCGAAAAGCCCGTCGCCGATCTCGACAGCCAGATCATCGAACTGAAGCGGATCAGCGGGGACGAGGGCTCACTCGACGTCTCCGACGACATCGCCCGCCTCGAGAAGCGCTCCAGGGATGCGCTGATCGACCTCTACAAGAAGCTGAACCCCTGGCAGAAGACGCTCGTCGCGCGCCATCCCGACCGGCCGCATTGCGTCGACTATCTCTCGCGGCTGATCACCGATTTCACGCCGCTGGCGGGCGACCGCTACTTCGCTGAGGATCATGCCGTGATCGCCGGTTTCGGCCGCTTCAACGGCGAGGCGATCGCGGTCATCGGGCAGGAGAAGGGCGCCGACACGCAGACGCGCCTGAAGCACAATTTCGGCATGGCGCGGCCCGAGGGCTACCGCAAGGCCGTGCGCATCATGGAGATGGCGGACCGCTTCGGCATTCCCGTCCTCACGCTCGTTGACACGGCCGGCGCCTATCCGGGCATCGGCGCGGAGGAGCGCGGGCAGGCTGAGGCCATCGCCCGTTCGACCGAGACGTGCCTGCGCCTTTCGGTGCCGCTGGTCTCGCTGGTGATCGGCGAGGGCGGCTCGGGCGGCGCGATCGCGATTGCGGCGGCCAACCGCGTCCTGATGCTCGAGCATGCCATCTATTCGGTGATCTCGCCCGAGGCTGGCGCCTCGATCCTGTGGAGGGACGCTGCGCGCGCTAAGGACGTGGCCCAGGCCATGAAGATCACCGCGCAGGACCTCAAGAGCTTCGGCGTCATCGACACGGTGGTCGAGGAGCCGACCGGTGGCGCGCATCGCGACCCCGAGGCCGCGATCGACGCGGCGGGCCGGGCGGTGAGCGCGGCCTTCGCCGAACTTGCGGGCCTCGACGGGCCGGCGCTGAAACGCGAGCGGCGACAGAAATTCCTCGCCATGGGGCGCGACCTCAAGGTCTGAGCGCGGCCCAGCGGCCACAGGCGCGCGTCTTCTGTCCGCCTTCCCGCATTTTAAGGTTCTCAAGGCGCGGCGATTTTGCCACATTCGCGCGCGAAGTGGTCGCGCGTCGTCGCGGTCCTTTGGAAATTTGCTTTCGATTGGCTGCATGCCGTTAACCGCCGGGAAAGGTTGACGGCGTGAAAAGAGGGGATGGAGGCTGGGCCCTTCGCGAGCTTCGCGGGGCATGGTCTCGACGATGAAAGGTCCGGCACCGCCGGGTTCGACGCATCTCGCCTCCGCGGTTCCGCTGGAGGCATCGAGGGGATCGACCATGTCCGCGAGACGTCTTGGCCTTGCCGCCGTTGCCGCGCTCGGATTGACCGTTCTGGCAGGTTGCCAGCCCGGAACAGGCCTCGAAGATCTGATGGGCGCCAACGCGCCGCTCCCGCCCACGCTGGTTCGAATGATCGGCGAAAAGAACATGGGCGTGAACTCGCCCGTTCTGGTGCGCCTGTTCAAGGAGGAGTCCGAGCTGGAGGTCTGGAAGCAGACGACCGACGGCTCCTACGCGCTCCTGAAGACCTATCCGATGTGCGCCTGGTCCGGAAAGCTCGGGCCCAAGACGGCCGAAGGCGACCGTCAGGCCCCTGAGGGCTTCTACAACATCACGCGCGGCCACCTGAACCCGAACTCGGCGCATCACCTGGCCGTCAACATGGGCTATCCGAACGCCTATGATCAGGCGAACGGCTTTACCGGCTCCAACCTGATGATCCACGGCTCGTGCAACTCCTCGGGTTGCTACGCGATGGACAACCATCAGATCGAGGAGATCTACGCGCTCGCCCGGCACGCCTTCGAGGGTGGCCAGCGCAATTTCCAGATTCAGGCCTATCCGTTCCGCATGACGCCCGAGAACATGGCGCGTCACCGCAACAACGAGCACATGGCCTTCTGGCGCAACCTCAAACAGGGCTACGACCGCTTCGAGCTGTCGAAGCGCCCTGTCTCGACGGCCGTCTGCGAGAAACGCTACGTCTTCGACGCCAAGCTCGAGGACGGAACGACCCTTTCGGCAACCGGTGAGTGCCCGGTCATGGAAGAGCCCGAGGCCGTCGCCGCCCGCCGCATCGCCGATGAGGCCAAGGAAGCGGAACTCATCGCACAGATGAAGCCGAGCGACTTTGCGGTCGCGTCTTCATTCTCCTACCGCACTGGCGATCCGATCACGGCCGAGGCCTATGCGCGCGAGCAGAACCGCCGCGTCGGCTACGACCGGCTGGGCAACAAGGTCGACGCTCAGACCTCGGTGTTCCGGTCGCTCCTTGGTCCCCGGTAGGGAAGACTGCGCGGCACTGCGATCTTTGGCCTGTCCGCGTCGCCGGCTGCTGAGCGGTTCTGTCTTTCACTCTACGCTGACGGCTGCGCTCCAGGTCGGCCGTATCACCGGTCAATTCGCCGGCTAGAGTCGCGACGCGCTCGCACGCGACTTTAGGCCCCCGCGCTCGTTCGGTGCCGTTCATGGTCTTACGAACGCGGCTGTGCATTGCGACCCTTCGCATCCTCGCTTGGTCGAGGTCTGCGCTTCCCGAACATTGCGGCTCCGCCGCACGCGGTGTCGAGCTTGTGTCGAATGCCCCGGACATGCGGGCGCATCGAACTCAAGGATCTGATGACAGCGCAGTGCTCGCAACGGCCTGCATGATCGCCCTGAGGCTATGCCTGCGGCGCGGCTGAAGCCGGATCTCAGGCGCTCAGGTGCTCGACGAGGATCGTGGCGCCGATCGCGATCAGCGCCAGACCGCCGACGATCTCGGCGTAGCGGCCGAAGCGCGCGCCGATGAGGCGGCCGGCCAGCATGCCGCCGGTCGACATCAGCATGGTGGCAAGGCCGATCGCCGCGGCGATGACGAGGATGTTGACGTCGAGGAAGGCGAGCGACACGCCGACGGCCATCGCGTCGAGACTGGTGCCGACAGCGGTCGCGACCAGGAGCCAGGCCGAGCGGTTCGGCGCCGGGGCGTCTTCCTCCGCAGCCCGTGTCAGAGCGTGGAAGACCATGCGCCCGCCGACCGCGCCCAGAAGCCCGAAGGCGATCCAGTGATCGACCTGCGCGATATAGGCCGATGCGGCAACGCCCGCGGCCCAGCCGATCAGCGGCGTGATGGCCTCGACGACGCCAAACACCATGCCGGTGCGCACCGCCTCCACGACTGAAGGCCGCTTCAGCGCGGCGCCTCTGCTGGTCGAGGCGATCAGCGCGTCGACGGACATGCCTAAGGCGAGGATGACAATCGAAAGCGGAGACATGGCGGGCACCTGCAGAGCGTGTGAGCGGGCCGCCCATGACGGGCGGTGCACGGTCTTGTCAGGCCGAATCCTTCGGCTGGGCCGGCCACGCGCATTTGCGCGAGCATGTTGACCGACCCCTGCAACTTGCAGCGACTACTCCCCGATACGAAGTCTTCTACAATCCGCCGAGGAGAAGTCAATCGAATATTAAAGTCGAACAATTCCATTATTTTTATATTGTCATGTATTCAAAATGTAGTCTCGGCTTAATTTGATGTCTTCTGCGAAGACGTAGTGACGGATGCATGACGGTGTCGTCTGGCGTGGAACGGCCCTGTCGCCAGGCCGTTGAGGCGGATAGCAATGGGAGGATCCGCCATGCTGAAGGACAAAACGTCGTCGGCCATCGTCGCGGTGAGCGATATCGACCGCGCCCGCAGCTTCTACGGCGACACGCTCGGACTGACCCTCGCGGAGGAAGGCGAGGAAGGTGTCCTCGTCTTCAACACCGGCGTGACGACGCTCGTGGTCTATGTCTCGGCCGAGGCCGGAACCAACCGGGCCAATTCGGTCGTCTGGGACTGCGGCGAGGAGATCGATGCGATCGTCGCAGACCTGAAGGGCAAGGGCGTCGCGTTCGAGCACTACACCGACATGGATGGGGTGACGCTTCAGGGCGACATCCATGTGGCCGGCGACATGAAGATGGTGTGGTTCAAGGACCCGGACGGCAACATCCTGCATCTGAACAAGATGTAGGCGCAGCTATCCGCGCTCGGCGAAGTGCTGCCGGGCGTCCACGATGGCGCCGTGGTTCTCATCGGCCCAATTCACCAGCGCCTCCAGCGGGCCCAGGAAGGAACGCCCGAGAGGGGTGAGCTCGTAGTCGACGCGCGGGGGCACCTGCGCGAAGACGGTGCGTTTCACCAGTCCGTCCTGCTCGAGACGACGCAGCGTGCGCGAAAGCATCTGCCGCGAGATGTCGTCGATCTCGCGGGCGAGTTCGCTGAAGCGCTTCGTTCCGCCGCCGAGCGCACCGAGGACAAGGAAGGTCCACTGATCGCCGATCCGGTCGAGAACGTCGCGGATCGGGCACGGCTGCTCGAAATGGCGCCCGGAAAGCGAAGAGAAGGGGGCGGCGGCAACTTGCGACATCATCATCCAGATCTTCGGTCAGCAGCGCGTGACCGTGTCACCCAGCGATGCCGTCTTGCGAGGGGCCGACGGTGCCGGCTAGCTAGGTCTGTAAGATAGACCATGTCTGCATCGCAGACCAAATGGAGATGAGCAGATGGCGAAAATCGCTCTCATTGGCGCATCCGGCAATGTCGGCCGCCGTATCCTGCAGGAACTGTCCGGCCGGGGCCATCAGGTGACCGCGATCGCGCGCAACGTCGACAAAATCCCCGAACTGCCGGGCGTGACGAAGGCCGCTGGCGATCTGGACGACCGTGAGGGTATCGTCGCACTCCTGCGCGGCCACGATGTCGCCGTCAGCGCGGTGCGCTTCGCAGACATCAGCGCGTCGCGGCTCGTTTCCATCGTGAAGGAAGCAGGCGTCGGGCGCTACCTCGTCGTCGGCGGTGCGGGCAGCCTCGAGGTCGCGCCGGGCAAGCGGCTTGTCGACCAGCCGGACTTTCCTGCCGCCTACCACGCCGAAGCGAGCGCCGGCACAGCCTTCCTCGACCACCTCAAAACCGTCGACGATCTCGACTGGACTTTCCTGTCGCCGGCCGCGCTCTTCGTGCCGGGCGAGCGGACAGGCCAGTTCCGCCTCGGCGGCGACGAACTCATGGCCGATGCGAACGGCAACTCGCAGATTTCGTATGAAGACTATGCGATCGCGATTGCCGACGAGATCGAGCGGCCCGCCCACAGCCGCAAGCGCTTCTCGGTCGCCTACTGATCAAGAGACACGAAAAAGGCCGCCGGAGCGATCCGGCGGCCTTTTTTTGGGCTCAAGCCTCGGCGAAGGCGCCGTGGCAGTGCTTGAACTTCTTGCCCGAGCCGCAGGGGCACGCCTCGTTGCGGGCCACGGCGCCCCAGGTCGCGGGGTTCTGCGGGTCGCGGTCGGTCGGCCGCGTGTGGAAGATCGAAGCGGCGCGCGGCTCGGCCGGCTGACCGCCTATTTCGTCCTCGCCCGTTGTCGCATCCACGTGGTGCGCCTGCATCTGGGGCGGCGCAGGCTGCTCCTGCTGGTCGGGCCGCACGATCTCGACGCGCGAAAGCTGCGAAGTGACGCGCTCGCGGAGGTTCTCCAGCATCGACTGGAAGAGCTCGAAGGATTCCGACTTGTACTCGTTCAGCGGGTCGCGCTGCGCATAGCCGCGGAAACCCACCACCGAGCGCAGATGGTCGAGATTGACCAGATGCTCGCGCCAGAGCGCATCGAGCGTCTGCAGGACGACCGAACGCTGGACATAGGCCGAGACCTCGGGGCCGAAGCGCTCGCGCTTCTCGGCCGCTGCCTTGTCGGCCGCTTCGTTGAGGCGCTGGCGAATATCGGTGTCGTCGATGCCCTCTTCATCGGCCCAGGCCACGACGGGCAGATCGAGATTGAGGATTTCGCGCACGTCCTCTTGCAGGGCCTGCGACTCCCACTGCTCGGGATAGGCGTTCTCCGGGATGCGGCGGGCGACGAGCGCCTCCACCGTCTCGGTGCGCATGTCGTCGATTTCGTCGTCGAGCGCCGTCGCGTCCATCAGCTCGATGCGCTGCTCGAAGATGACCTTGCGCTGGTCGTTCATCACGTCGTCGTATTTGAGCAGGTTCTTGCGGATGTCGAAGTTGCGCGCCTCGACCTTCTTCTGCGCCTTCTCCAGCGCCTTGTTGATCCACGGGTGGACGATCGCCTCGTCTTCCTTGAGGCCGAGGCGCGTGAGCATCGTGTCCATGCGTTCGGACCCGAAGATCCGCATCAGATCGTCCTGGAGCGACAGGTAGAACTTGGACCGGCCCGGATCGCCCTGGCGGCCGGAGCGGCCGCGAAGCTGGTTGTCGATGCGCCGCGATTCATGGCGCTCGGTGGCGAGGACATAGAGGCCGCCGGCCGCCAGGGCTTCAGCCTTCAGCCGGGCGACGTCGGCCTTGATCTCCTCGATCTTCGCCTCGCGCTCCGGACCTTCCGGCACGTCCTTCAGCTCGTGTTCGATGCGCATGTCGAGATTGCCGCCGAGCTGGATGTCGGTGCCGCGTCCGGCCATGTTGGTGGCGATCGTCACGGCGCCGGGCTTGCCGGCCTGGGAGACGATGTAGGCCTCCTGCTCGTGATAGCGCGCGTTCAGAACCTGGAAGTCCGTCATGCCTTCCTTGCGCAGGCGCTCGGCGAGATATTCGGACTTCTCGATCGACGTCGTGCCGACGAGGATCGGCTGGCCACGCTTCTTGGCATCCGCGATCTCGGCGGCGATCGCCTTGAACTTCTCCTCGACGGTCCGGTAGACTTCGTCATCCTCGTCTTTGCGCTGCACGGGAAGATTGGTCGGGATCTCGATGACGTCGAGCTTGTAGATGTCGCCGAATTCGGCCGCCTCGGTAGAGGCGGTGCCGGTCATTCCGGCGAGGCGCTTGTACATGCGGAAGTAGTTCTGGAACGTGATCGAGGCCAGCGTCTGGTTCTCGGGCTGGATCGTCACGTTCTCCTTGGCCTCGAGCGCCTGATGGAGGCCTTCGGAGAAGCGACGCCCCGGCATCATGCGGCCGGTGAACTCGTCGATGATGACGATCTCGTCGTTGCGGACGATGTAGTCCTTGTCGCGCTGGAAGAGCGTGTGGGCCTTCAGCGCGTTGTTGACGTGGTGGACGATCGCCACGTTCTCGATGTCGTACAGAGACTCGCCCTGCAGATGGCCGGCGGCCTTCAGAAGGCCCTCCAGCTTCTCCGTGCCGTCTTCCGTGAAGGAGACCTGGCGCTGCTTCTCGTCGACCTCGTAGTCTTCCTTGTCGAGCTGCGGGATGAACGCGTCGATGGTCTTGTAAAGGTCCGAACGGTCGTCGAGCGGGCCGGAAATGATGAGCGGCGTGCGCGCCTCATCGATGAGGATGGAGTCCACCTCGTCGATGATCGCGAAGTGGTGGCCGCGCTGGACCATCTGGCCGCGCTCATACTTCATGTTGTCGCGCAGGTAGTCGAAGCCGAGCTCGTTGTTCGTCGCGTAGGTGATGTCGCAGGCATAGGCCTCGCGGCGCTGCTGGTCGGACAGGCCATGGGTGATGACGCCGACGGTGAGGCCGAGGAAGTTGTAGACCTTCGCCATCCAGGCGGAATCGCGCGTCGCGAGATAGTCGTTGACCGTGACGACGTGGACGCCCTTGCCGGCGAGCGCGTTCAGATAGACGGGCAGGGTGGCCACGAGAGTCTTGCCCTCGCCGGTGCGCATTTCAGCGATGGCGCCGCCCACCAGCACCATGCCGCCGATCAACTGAACGTCGAAGTGGCGCATGCCGAGCGCGCGCTTGGCGCCCTCGCGCACATTGGCAAAGGCCGGGACGAGGAGATCCTCCACCGGCTTGCCGGCGGCGATCTCGTCCTTCATCCGTTGGGTGTTTGCGCGCAGCTCCTCGTCGGAGAGCGCCGCATACTCTTCTTCCAGCGCATTGATCTTCTTTACGGTGGCATCGTAGCGCTTGACCACTCGCGAGTTCGACGAACCGAACAACTTGGCTGCGAGGCCGCCGAGACTGACCATCGATGGGTCCTTCCGCTAGAAGATCACGGGCACGACCGGAGGGTCGGCTCTTCGCCCGCCGCGCCCGGCGGGTTCGGTTTCGACCCTGTGAAACTGACCGGATGCGGCTGGACTTTCGGAACGGGCGAGAGATAAGAGGGCCCCCATGCGATGTCAACGCCGCCCCGTCGGCTCCGGCAAGGCGGGAACGCGTGGGCCTCCTGCGTCCTTTTAGGGCTGGAGAACCATCGACTTGACCGTTTTAAGGACGACTGCATGACCCTTCAGCCCCTCGCGCGTGCCTGCGCCGGCGCCCTGCTCCTTTCTTCCGTGGCCTGGCCCGCGCTCGCGCAGGACGCCGCGCCCGCGCAGACGCCGGCCGTCGAGGCCCCTGCCGCGGAGACACCTGAGGGAGCCGCGCCTGCGGCCGAGGCGCCCGCCGAGGCCCCGGCGCCGGAGACCGTCGTCGCGCGCGTCGGCACCTCCGAGATCACCGAAAGCGACATCGCGGCGGCGGCCGCCGATCTCGGTCCCCAGTTCGGCCAACTCCCGCCCGAGCAGCGCCGCATCGCGATCCTCGCAGCGCTTATCGACATCCGCTCGCTGAGCCTGGAGGCCGCCGAGGCCGGGCTCGATCAGGACCCGATGGTCGAGCGTCGCGTCGCCTTTCTGCGCGACCGGGCTCTCCACAACGCCTATTTCGAGCGCGAGGGCGTCGACGCCATCACCGACGATGAGCTTCGCGCCCGCTACGAGCAGGAGATCGCGGCGCTCGAGCCGGTCGAGGAGATTCATGCCCGCCATATCCTGCTCGAGACCGAGGAGGAGGCGCGCGAGGTGATCGCCGAGCTCGACGGCGGAGCCGATTTCGAGGCGATCGCGACCGAGCGCTCCAACGACCCCGGCTCCGGCCAGCAGGGAGGCGATCTCGGCTTCTTCCGCGCCGGTCAGATGGTCCCGGCCTTCGAGGAAGCCGCCTTCGAACTCGAGCCCGGCAGCTACACGGAAGAGCCGGTCGAGACGCAGTTCGGCTGGCACGTCATCCAGCTCGTCGAGAAGCGTGAATCCCAGCCGCCCGCCTTCGAGGACGTGCGCGAGGAGGTCATGCAGATCGTCATGCGCGAGAAATACATCGAGGTCGTGCAGGCGGCCCGCGCCGATCTGGAGGTCGAGTATGTCGACCCGGCCGTGCAGGCGCAGATCGAGGCGATGGAGGCGATGATGTCCGGCGAGCCGGAAGCGGCCGAGGACGCCGCTGCCGACGAGGCCGCTCCCGCGCCAGCCGAGGCCGCGCCCGACGGCGAGGCGCCGGCCGAGCAGCCTGCGCAGTAAGGCGCGACATGTTCCGGCGGCGGGCTCGAAAGGGCCCGCCGTTTTCGCGTTCGTCAACAGCACCCAAGCCAAGGCCGCATCCCGACATGAGCGCTGCAATCTCGCCCCTCGCGCCCCGGACCTATCCCGAACTCTCGCCGATCGACGGTGTCGCGATCGCCACGGCCGAGGCCGGCATCAAGTACCGGAACCGCACCGACCTCCTTCTCGTCACGCTGGACGAGGGCACGTCGGTTGCGGGCGTCTTCACGACCTCGAAATGCCCGTCGGCGCCGGTCGACTTCTGCCGCGAGAGTTTGAGGGGCGGGCGTGCGCGCGCCGTGGTCGTCAACTCCGGAAACGCCAATGCCTTCACCGGCAGGAAGGGCCGCGAGACGACGCGGCTGACGGCCGAGGCGGCAGCGGCGGCGGTCGGCTGCCGGACGAGCGAGGTCTTCCTCGCCTCGACCGGCGTCATCGGCGAGCCGCTCGACGCTGCCCGGTTCTCCGGCCTTCTAGCGGGAATGGCGCAAAGGGCCGAGCCGGCGTTGTGGCGCGAGGCCGCCGAGGCGATCATGACGACCGACACCTTTCCGAAGGTCGCGACGCGCCAAGCCGAGGTCGCGGGCACGGCCGTGCGCATCAACGGCATCGCCAAGGGCGCCGGCATGATCGCGCCGGATATGGCCACGATGCTCTCCTTCGTCGCGACGGATGCGGCCATCGCCCCTGCCGCGCTGCAGGCCCTGTTGGCGAAAGCGACCGCGCCGTCCTTCAATTCCGTGACGGTCGACAGCGACACCTCGACCTCCGACACCCTGCTCCTCTTCGCCACCGGCAAGGCTGGTAACGAGGAGATCACGGATGCGGCCGATCCGCGTCTTGCGGGCTTCGCCGACGCCCTCGACGAAGTGCTCCTCGATCTCGCGCGGCAGGTGGCGCGTGACGGCGAAGGCGCGCGCAAGGAAATCCAGGTGACGGTGGAGGGCGCCGAGAATGACGCGTCCGCCAAGCGCATCGCCATGTCGATCGCCAATTCGCCGTTGGTGAAGACGGCCGTCGCTGGCGAAGACGCCAATTGGGGCCGCGTCGTCATGGCCGTCGGCAAGGCGGGCGAGCCCGCCGACCGCGACCGCCTGGCCATCTGGTTCGGGGATGTGCGCGTGGCCGTGGACGGCGAGCGCGACCCGGCCTACTCGGAGGCCGAGGCTTCCGCGGCAATGAAGGCCGACGAAATCGCGATCCGGGTGTCGCTCGGGCTCGGCTCGGGACGCTGGACGGTCTATGCCTGCGACCTGACCAAGGAGTACGTCGCGATCAATGGAGACTATCGAAGCTGAGAGGCTGCGCCAGTTCGCGATCGTCCGACGCCTGGAGGCGGCCGGCTTTCGCGCCTGGCCGGCTCAGTCGACTGTCTATGACGGCACGTGGGCGGTGCGGATCACGCCGAGCTTTCCGGCCAAGCGGCTGAACTCGGTCAATCCGCTCGATCCGGGCGACAGGAGCGACATTCCCGCGCGCATCGACAGGGCGCGGAAACGCTTTGCGCAAGCCGGCCGGCCGCTGATCTTCCGTCAGTCGCCGCTGGCGCCACCCGAACTCGTCGCCGAACTCGATGCGCAGGGCTGGTCGCGCGAGGCGGAATCGATTGTCTTCACGGCTGACCTGACGGCGCTCGATTTGTCCGACGCGATCGACCGCATCCCGATCCGCGACGGCGAGCGCTATCTGGAAGCGAGCCTTGTCGTGCACGAACGCCCGGCCGAGATGCGGGCGGGGCTGTGGGAGGTTCTCTCCTCGATCCGCCCCGCGGCCGCATTCTTCGTGCAGGAGAACCGTCGCGGCCTCGCGATCGCGACGGCGCTCGCCATCACCGACAACGATCTCGCCGGCATCCTCGATGTCGCGGTGACGCCGTCCATGCGCCGCAAGGGCGTGGCGCGCGACATGATCCGCACGGCGCTGCGCCATACGCTCCATCGTGGCGCGCGCACCGGCTGGCTTCAGGTGGAGGCGGTGAACGAGGGCGGCCTCGCGCTCTATCGCGGGCTCGGGTTCACCGAGGCCTATCGCTACGTCTACCGAATGCCGCCCGGCGGCGGTTGATCGCAAACCTCTCTGCCGCTTATCTGACCTGAGTGGTCAGGGCGCGCTTCGTCGATCTGTGAAAGGCTTCCTGCTTGATACCTTTGTCGTTTCCGCATCGTCGCCGCTGAAGGTAGGCTCCGGTGACCGGCATTTCGCCGGCTGGCACTCCTCGTCGAATTCTATGGGGACCGTCTCCTGCCGGTGGAAGTCGCGGTGGGGAAGCTCTCCGGAGTCCTGTTCGACATTGCTGCCAGCGCCGGTCACGCGCCGGCCTGGGCGGACACGCAGATCGCCGCGATCGCCCGTGCCCACGACCTTAAGCTCCTTACTCGCAACGCGAAGAATTTCCAGGCGATGGGCGTCGATGTCCTCGATCCTTTCGTTCCCGGTGCTCTCCTCTGAATAGCAAGGTTTCCATGCCCCATCCCATCCTTCTCGTCGCGGCCTGCGCGCTTCTTGACGCCGACGGCCGTGTGCTTCTGGCGCAGCGGCCGGAGGGGAAGTCGCTGGCCGGCCTGTGGGAGTTCCCGGGCGGCAAGGTGGAGCCGGGCGAGACGCCGGAGGAGACGCTGATCCGCGAACTCGACGAGGAAATCGGCATCACCACGAAGGTCGATTGCCTCGCGCCGCTCACCTTCGCGAGCCACACCTACGAGGACTTTCACCTCCTGATGCCGCTCTATGTCTGCCGGCGCTACGAGGGTATTGCACAGGGGCGCGAAGGGCAGAGGGTGAAATGGGTCAAGCGGCGCGAACTGCGCGACTACCCGATGCCGCCTGCCGACATTCCGCTGATCCCGCATCTCGTCGATCTCTTCTGACCGAAGGCAGGCGCTTTTAATCGAATCTTACCGATCGCGCGCCATTCTCGCGCCCGGACGAGCTTTGCACCGGACGGAAAGAGACGATGGCGGCACGCGAGACGAGGCAGGACAGCGGAACGATGGCGCTGCGGGAACTGCGCCGCGCTCTCCTGCGCGCCTCTGTGATCTTCGGCTCGCTCGCTCTCGTCTTCGTCATGGCGATTACCAACGGCTTCGAGCACCGCTCGGCCCGCATGGCCGAGGCAGGCATCGATGAGATGATGACGGGCTCCATCGACACGGGCGCTGAGCGATACACGGTGAGCCGGTCGGTTCTTCAGGCGCCGGGTGCCGGGCCCTGCCTCTACTTCCCGGACGGATCGCGCCGCGGCGCCTGCTGAGCCCCGTTACTTCCTGGTGAGAGCCTCGGCGAGGCTCGCCTTGGCGCTGCCGGGCCGCAACGGCTTCTGCTGGCTGTCATGCGGTCGCCATCCCGAAAGATACACGACATCGAAGGTGGCGCGGATGCGCCCGTCCGCGTCGGCGAAGCGCTCGGCATAGATTTCGGCAGCGCGCAGGAAGAGCTTGCGCGTCGCGGGCCGGCGTGAGCGAGCGGTCAGGATGTTCGCCATGCCCATCGCTCGCAGGTCCGCCATCAACTCGAACATCGTGTCGTAACGCACCGTCAGCCGGTCCTGGTCGATCACCGGCAGCGCGAACCCCGTGCGCTGGAGAAGGGCGCCGGCATCGCGCAGTTCCACGAAGGGCAGAACGCGCGGCGCGGCGCCGCCCGCGATCTCGGCCTCCGCGACGATCAGCGACTGGCGAAGCTCGGTGAGCGTTTCGCCGCCGAGCATCGCCGCGAGGAACAGCCCGTCCGGCTTCAGGGCGCGGCGGATCTGCACGAAGGTGCCGGGCGTGTCGTTGGTGAGGTGCAGCGAGAGGTTGGACAGAACGAGATCGACGCTTTCGTCCGCCAGCGGCAGCGCCTCCTCGTCCGCGACGATCGCAAGCGCCGACCCTTCGAGCCAGAGCGGGTCGCGCTCGACGCGCACCAGCCACTCCACTTGTCCGCCGGCCGCGATGTGCCCCGCCAGTTCGCCGCGATGGCCGGCGAGGTCCATCCCGATGTCGAAGCGGCGCTGGACGAGCGACAGACGCTCGGTCAGTTCTTGCGCCACGGACTCGGCGAGGAAGGCGGGTGGCGCCTCGGGTCCGCGCCAATGACGGCGGCGTTGCCGGTCGAGCAGCGCGCGATCGAGAGGGGCGGCTTGGGTGTCCTGCTGGCTCAAGGAGGTCTCCGGGCTTGTCGGGGCCGGGCGTTCGGCTATCGTCGGGGCCCCGCAGCTCAGTTGGGGTGCGCGGCAGGCGAGGGAAAGGGCGAAGTCTTGTCGGTCTGGCGTGTGGCGCTCGCGCCGGTCGAACGCTTCTTCTATCCGCCTGTCTGTGCCGGATGCCAGAGCGCGGTGGGGCAGGCCTCGGCGCTTTGCGCGCGTTGCTGGTCCGGCCTCGTCTTCATCGAGCGCCCTTTCTGCGAAATTCTCGGCACGCCGTTCGCGCACGAGATGGGGGAGGGCGCCGTCTCCCCGGCCGCGATCGCCGAGCCGCCGCCCTTTGCGCGGGCACGTGCGGCGGTGATCCACCACGATCTCGCGGCCCGCCTCGTCTCTGCGCTGAAGTATTCGGACCGCACCGAACTCGCCGTCCTGATGTCGCGCTGGATGCTGCGCGCCGGGATGGAGCTCTTGGCCGATGCCGAGGCCATCGTACCCGTGCCCCTGCATCGTGGGCGCCTGTTTCGTCGCCGGTTTAACCAGGCCGCGGAACTCTCGCGGGCCATCGCAAAGGCGTCCGGCGTGCCGTATCGCCCGCTCGCTCTCCAGCGCGTGAAGGCGACGCGCACGCAGGTCGGCCTCGGCGCCGAGGCGCGTCGGCGCAACGTGCGCGGGGCCTTCGCCGTGCAGCCAGAACGGCGGGGCGAAATCGAGGGCCGGCGCGTCCTCCTCGTCGACGACGTCTTTACCACGGGCTCCACCATCGCCAGCGCTTCGCGGGCCCTTCGCCGCGCTGGGGCGCGGGAGGTCGATGTCCTCACCTTCTCCCGCGCCCCCTGATTCGGCCGCGCGACCGGCGGCAGGCTTGCGCCCGACGATTGCCCGAAGCATATGGAGGGCTTGATTTTCCGAGAGGATGGCATGCCCGAGATCGTGATCTACACGCGCCAGTTTTGTGGCTATTGCGCACGTGCCAAGAGCCTGCTCGACGCCAAGGGCGCGACTTACGAGGAGCGTGACGCGACCTACCAGCCAGAGCTGCGCCAGGAGATGATGCAGCGCTCCGGTCGCGCGACCTTCCCGCAGATCTTCATCGGCGAAACGCATGTCGGCGGGTGCGACGAGCTTTACGCTCTCGACCGCGAAGGCGGGCTCGACCCGCTGCTGGCGGCTTGAGCGCCATGGCCGGTTTCAAGGCCGCCGTCGTCCAGATGCGCTCGGGCATCTCGCCGGAAGCGAACGTCAGCGCCCTGAGGGAACTCGTCGCGGAGGCGGCCGCCGGCGGTGCGCATTATGTGCAGACGCCCGAGATGACGGGGATGCTCTGCCGCGACCGCGCGCAGCTGATGGCCGAGCTCAAGCCCGAGGCGGAGGACCCGGTGGTCGCGGCCGCGAGCGCGCTGGCGGCCGATCACGGCATCGTCCTGCATATCGGCTCGACGGCCGTGGGTGCGCCGGGCGGCATGGCCGCCAACCGCGCGTTCCTCTTCGGCCCGGACGGGGGGCGGATCGCGACCTACGACAAGATCCACATGTTCGACGTCGATCTCGACAATGGCGAGAGCTGGCGCGAATCGCGGACCTACGAGCCGGGCACCGCGGCGGGCGTGGCGGATCTGCCGCTCGGCGGGGAGAACGTCAGGTTCGGCCTCGCCGTCTGCTACGACATGCGCTTTGCGGAGCTCTTCCGTGCTCAGGCGCTGGCGGGTGCTCAGGTGTTGACGGCGCCTGCCGCCTTCACCCGGCAGACGGGCGAGGCGCATTGGCACGTGCTCCTGCGCGCGCGCGCCATCGAGAACGGTGCCTTCATGATCGCCGCCGCGCAGGGCGGCGTCCACGAAGACGGCCGCGAGACCTACGGCCACTCGATCATCATCGACCCCTGGGGCCGTATCCTCGCGGAAGTCAACGGCAACGAGCCGGGCGTCGCGTTTGCCGATATCGATCCCTCGTCGGTCGCCGCGACGCGCGGCAAGATCCCGAACCTGAAGAATCGACGCGATTTCCAGGCGGATTTCCCGGCCCTGCCCGCATGATCCACTTCAATCTGCGCTGCGAGCCGGCGGGGCACACCTTCGATGGCTGGTTCCGGTCCGGAGACGATTTCGAGCGCCAGGCGAAGGCCGGGCTCGTGGAGTGCCCTGCATGCGGCGCGACCCATGTCGCGAAGGCGCTGATGGCGCCGGCCGTCAAGGCCGGGCGCGAGACGTCCGCTCCTTTGCGGGCTCAGGCCGAACCTGTCGCGGGCGGCCCGGCGTCGGAAAAGCTCGCCGCGCTCCATGCGAAAATGGTCGAGATCGCTCGTGAAGTCCGGGCCAATGCCGACAATGTCGGCCGCGGTTTCGCGGAGGAGGCCCGGCGCATCCATTTCGGCGAGGCCGAGGAGCGACGCATCTATGGCGAGGCTTCGCCGGAGGAGATCAGGGGCCTTGTGGAAGATGGCGTGCCGGCCTTCCCGCTGCCGGCGCTGCCGGAGGACAAGCATTGAGCGCTGGCGAGGCGCCGGCCCGCCTTCAGCCGCCGGGCAAGGTCTGGCGCAAGGCGCCGAGCCCCTGCATCGGCGTGTGCAAGTTCCGCGATCGCGGCCATTGCATCGGGTGCCGGATGACCAAGCCGGAAAAGAAGGCCTTTAAACGCATGAAGCGCAAGGCCGAGAAGAAGGCGTTTTTCCTGCAACTCACCGAACGGCTCGAAGAGGCCGGGCGGCTCGCCTACTGGACGCGCATGTACCGTCGCCGCTGCGAGCGGCGCGAGCGGCCTTGTCCGCTCGACAAGCTTCCGCGTTCCGCATCACCAGTGGAAAAGGAGAGCGTCCCCGCCTAACTGGAGGCATTCCAGACAGGGTGCGAGGTGCGGCGGTGGACGATCCGATCAGGCAGGCATGGGCGGCAGCCCCGAGCCCCTGCGTCGACGTGTGCAAGTACAAGCGGCAGGGCCGCTGCGTCGGCTGCTCCATGACCAAGCTCGAGAAGGATACGTTTCCCGCAAGTGGCGGCGCCGAGGCCAAGCGCGCCTTCTTCGAGGCGCTGCTTGCTCGCCTGCAGGCCGAACACAAGAACCCGGCCTTCTGGGCGATCGCCTACCGCCGCAAGTGCGAGCGCGAGGGTGTGCCATGTCCGCTGGACCTTGAGGACGCGGGCTGAGGAGGGCACGGCGCACCGGGAGAACGCAGACCAGCAGCGGGCCGCTCAGCGGTGGAGCGCTGGCAGCCAGTCGGCGACGTGCTGCAACGCCCGGTCGCTTTCACGGCTGGAATCCGGGCGAGCGGGAGCGGAAAGCGTCCCCCGCACTCGGCAGCTCAACACCGACGAACCGGCCAGACCCGCAGCCATTTGCCTCGGCCGTACCGCGATCGGCCGGAGGCCGAATGTCGCAAGCCGACCGGCAAAGCTTCCATTCAGTAAGAAAAAAGCCCGCCGGATCGCTCCGGCGGGCCCGTTCGTCTCGTCGTTCGGCATGGCCTACTTGAGGTGCGCGCGCAGCATCCAGGCGAACTTGTCGTGGACTTCGATGCGCGCGGTGGCCAGATCGTTGGTCGCCCAGTCGCCGTGCTCTTCTGCAACCTGCGCCAGCGCCGAGAGCGTCGAGGACAGCGTCTCCTGATCCTTCATCAGGATCTCGATCATCGTCCTGGCGTCGGCATGGCCGTCATGCTCTTCGATCGCAGAGCGCTCGAGATAGACCGAGTACCGGCCCTCCGCATGCATGTCGAACTGCTTGATGCGCTCGGCGAGCGTATCCTGCCCCTCGAAGTGATCCTCGTAGATCTTCTGGAACAGCTCGTGCAGCGGCCCAAAGGACATGCCCGTCACGTTCCAGTGGAAGTTCTGCGCCTTCAGCGTTTCGATCGCAGTCTCGGCGAGAGCCTGGGTAAGGCCGCCGACGATGTCTTCCTTCGCGCTCGGCTCGATCTTCGCGGCAACCAGTCCCATCATCATCTCCTGCGTCTCGCCGGCGCGCTGCCGACCGTCCTAGTTTGGAATAGGTCCAATGTAGATCGCGAGGGTCGTTCAATCAACCCTCTTTTGAATCATTCTAAACTGGCTTTTCGTCCAGGGCCCGGACGAGGCCGGCGGACAGGAAACGCATCCAGCGGCGATGGGGTTTCTCGACTCGCCAGGCAACGAGCGCGGCAGCCGCGCTTTCCTCACCACGTCGCCATGCTGCGATAAGGCGCAGCATCCAGATCTCGTCGTCGCTCGCGCTCCGGGCGCCTGGGCGATAGACCGTCATTTCCCGCGAGGCGTAGTCGGCAAGGCCGCGGAAGAAGGCGATGGAATAGCGCTCGAGCGAGGCGCCGGTGCCGGCTGCGAGCAGGAAGCAGGCGCGTTCGAGATCGGGGCGCGGGGCAAGACGCGAGCGCAGTGCCAGCCAGCGCAGCCGATCCAGGTCGATGCGCTCATCCTCGCTGAGGGCGTGGGTCTGCGCGAAGCGCCCGGCCGTCGGGCAGCGCGGGAAGGCAAGCACCGTGCGATCCTGCGCGGCCGGCATCTGAAGGCACTGGGATGCGGTCATGGACAAGCCTTCAATTACGGGAATCGCGCGCGACCCCCGAAAAATGTTGACTGCAATCGGCAGGTATTAGCAAGCCATGCGCTCAGGTGCAAAGGGCATGACGCTCACGCACCCAGGAGGAGGCTAAGATCTGTATTTCCCGCCGATGCCTCGTTGCCGGACGCATCGAAGACCGCAGCGACGGGCCGGCGTCCACCGTCCGCAAGGCGATAACTGCGCCACTGCTTCCGGGGCAGTGGCCGAGTGCCCTGCGATCTCGGCCGACAACGCCCAAGTTGAGGACGAGCGCGTCGATGGGCTGCGTTATGGCCGGCGTGCGAGCACCATGTAGTTGACGTCCATGTCCTTCGAGCGGCGCCATTCGTCGGCGAGCGGGTGGTAGACGACGCCGGTCTCGTCGATCATCGAAAGACCGGAACGCTTGACCGGCCCCTCGATCTCGGACGGGGTCACAAGCTTGGAGTACTGGTGCGTGCCTTTCGGCAGCCAGCCGAGAACGTATTCCGCGCCGACGATCGCAAAGGCCAGCGCCTTCATTGTGCGGTTGATCGTGGCGACGAAGAGCAGCCCACCCGGCTTCACCATGTTGGCGACGGACGACAGGAAGAGATCGACGTTGGCGACGTGTTCCACCACTTCCAGCGCGAGCACCACGTCGAACCGCTCGCCCGCCGCGTCCAGCGCCTCGGCCGTCTCGGCACGGTAGTCGATCGCCAGCCCACCTTGTTCGGCATGGATCCGGGCCACCTCGATATTCGTCGTCGAAGCATCGACGCCCACGACGTCGGCGCCGAGGCGCGAGAGCGGTTCGCAGATCAGCCCGCCGCCGCAGCCGACATCGAGAATGCGCAGGCCCTCGAAGGGGCGCGTGGAGGTCAGGTCGCGGCCGAAATTGCCCGAGATCTCCTCGCGCACATAGGCGAGGCGCACCGGGTTGAACTTGTGAAGCGGCTTGAACTTGCCCTCGGGGTTCCACCATTCGGCCGACAGACGCGAGAAGCGCTCGACCTCGCCCTCGTCGATGGTGGTGGCACGTTGCTGGCTCATCTGCGGCATGTCCTGCGGTCGGTCGATTTCAGCGCGCGCAAGGCAGGCGCTTTCGGGGTGCATTCTTGCAGATCGAACCCAAACCCGCTACTGCCCGCCCTGCCTGTCGTTCAAGGCCCATGCGAAGGATCTGGGACGGCACCTCGCCTCGTCCACCTTTCGGTCAGCTCAGAACCGGCAACAGCTCCATGGCCCGTCTCGTCCTGAAATTCGGCGGCACCTCCGTCGCCGATCTCGATCGCATCGCGAACGTGGCGCGCCACGTCAAACGCGAGGTGGACGCCGGCCATGACGTGGCCGTGGTCGTTTCGGCGATGTCGGGCAAGACCAACGAACTGGTGGAATGGTGCCGCGCGGCATCTCCGATCCACGATGCGCGCGAATACGACGCGGTCGTCGCGTCCGGCGAGCAGGTCACCGCCGGGCTTCTCGCGATCACGTTGCAGCGCATGGGCGTGAACGCCCGTTCCTGGATGGGCTGGCAGATTCCCGTGCGCACCGACGGGCAGCACGGCGCCGCGCGCATCCAGGATATCGACGGCTCGGAAATCGTGCGACGCTTCGCGGACGGACAGGTCGCGGTGGTCGCCGGCTTCCAGGGCATCGCGCCCGACAGCCGCATCGCCACGCTCGGCCGCGGCGGCTCCGACACCTCGGCGGTCGCGCTCGCGGCGGCCCTGAAGGCCGACCGCTGCGACATCTACACGGACGTCGATGGCGTCTACACGACCGATCCGCGCATCGAGCCGAAGGCGCGGCGCATGGCCCGCGTCTCCTTCGAGGAGATGCTGGAGATGGCCTCGCTCGGCGCCAAGGTGCTGCAGGTCCGCTCTGTCGAGCTTGCCATGGTCCACAAGGTGCGCACCTTCGTGCGCTCCTCCTTCGAGGACCCGGATGCGCCCGGCATGGGCGATTTCGAAAACCCGCCCGGAACCCTCATTTGCGACGAGGATGAAATCGTGGAAGCCCAGGTCGTCACCGGCATCGCCTACGCCAAGGACGAGGCGCAGATTTCGCTGCGACGTGTCGAGGATCGCCCCGGCATTGCGGCGGCGATCTTCGGCCCGCTCGCCGATGCGGGCGTCAACGTGGACATGATCGTGCAGAACGTCTCCGAGGACGGCACGCGCACGGACATGACCTTCACCGTGCCGGCGGGCGATCTCGCCAAGGCGACGAAGGTGATCGAGGATGCCAAGTCCGAGATGCGCTTTGACGTCGTCCAGTCAGAGCGCGGCCTCACCAAGGTCTCGGTGATCGGCATCGGCATGCGTTCGCACACGGGCGTCGCCGCCACCGCCTTCAAGGCGCTTGCCGGGCGCGGCATCAACATCCGCGCCATCACCACGTCGGAGATCAAGATCTCCATCCTGATCGACGGCGAGTTCACCGAGCTGGCCGTGCGGACCTTGCATTCGGTCTACGGGCTCGACAAAGCTCCGGTCTAATCCATCTTGGAATGCGGGGGATCGGTGGGGATTCGCCGCCTCCCGGATCACGTCTGACGGAAGACGCCCTTGATGCGAAGCGAGTCGCTCGGCCCGCGCGTCCTATTGCGCAAGATGCGCGAGCTGATGGCCGAACAGATCGAGCCGCAGGCCCGGCTCGATGAAATCGTGCGCCAGATCGCCGGCACGATGGCGGCCGAGGTGTGCTCGCTCTACATTCTGCGCGCCGACGGCGTGCTTGAGCTCTACGCCACGCAGGGCCTCAACCCGAAGTCGGTCCATCTGGCCCAGCTTCAGCTCGGCGAGGGCCTCGTCGGCACCATCGCGGCCACGGCCCGCGGGCTGAACCTCAACGACGCGCAGCGCCATCCCGCCTTCACCTACCTGCCGGAGACGGGCGAGGAGATCTACAACTCCTTCCTCGGCGTCCCCGTGCTGCGGGCCGGGCGCACGCTCGGCGTGCTCGTCGTCCAGAATGCGGCCAACCGTTTCTATCGCGAGGAGGAGGCCGAGGCGCTGGAGACGGTGGCCATGGTCGTCGCCGAGATGATCGCGGCCGGCAGCCTGGAAGGCATATCGCGGCCCGGCGTCGTTCTCGATCTTTCCAGGCCCGTGCATCTGGAGGGCATCGGGCTGGCCGACGGCATCGGCCTCGGTCACGTCCTCCTGCACGAGCCGCGTGTCGTCGTCACCAACCTGTTCAATGAGAACGTCGAGGCCGAGATCGAGCGCTTGTCCGCTTCGATCGCCAGCCTTCGCCGCGCCATCGAGGACATGCTGGAGCGTCGCGACATGCCCGCGGAAGGCGAGCATCGGCAGGTGCTCGAAGCCTACCGCATGTTCGCGCATGATCGCGGCTGGGTGCGGCGGCTGGAGGAGGCGGTGCGCAACGGCCTCTCGGCCGAGGCGGCGGTGGAGAAGGTGCAGTCCGACATGCGCGCGCGCATGATGCACATGAGCGACCCGTTCATGCGCGAGCGCCTGCATGATTTCGACGACCTCGCCAACCGGCTTCTGCGCCAGCTCATGGGCAAGATCGCCGATCCCTTCGAGGAAGACGAGCGCGCCGACGCCATCATCGTGTGCCGTTCCATGGGCGCCGCCGAGCTTCTGGACTATCACCCCGAGCGGCTGCGCGGCCTGATTCTCGAAGAAGGAGCCGCGACGAGCCATGTCGTGATCGTCGCCAAGGCGCTCGGCATCCCGGTTGTCGGGCAGGCGACGGGCGCGGTCTCGCTCGTCGAGAACGGCGACCCGATCCTGCTCGACGGGGAGGAGGGCGTCGTCCATATCCGCCCGCCGGTGGAGGTGGAGAAGGTCTTCGCCGAACGCGTCCAGTTCCGCGCGCGGCGCCAGGAACGCTATCGCGAGCTTCGCGACGTCGAGGCGCGCTCGCGCGACGGCGTGAAGATCGATCTCCTGATGAATGCCGGCCTTCTGGTCGACCTGCCGCAGCTCGATCAGGCGAACGCGGCGGGGATCGGCCTCTTCCGCACCGAGCTGCAGTTCATGGTGGCCTCGACGCTGCCGCGCGCACGCGAGCAGGAGCGGCTCTATGCGGCCGTCCTCGATGCGGCCGGCGAACGGCCCGTGACCTTCCGCACGCTCGACGTCGGCGGCGACAAGATGCTGCCCTATCTGCACCAGTCGCCCGAGGACAATCCGGCGCTCGGCTACCGTGCGCTGCGGCTGGCTCTCGACAGGCCGGGCCTGATGCGCACTCAGCTTCGTGCGCTTCTGAAAGCGGCCGGTGGCCGTGACCTGAAGATCATGTTCCCGATGGTGACGGACGTCGCAGAGATGGCGCGCGCGCGCGAACTCGTCCGGCGAGAGCTCGCGCATCTGGAACGCTTCGGCCACGCGATGCCGCGCGACGTCAAGCTCGGCGCGATGATCGAGGTGCCCTCGCTCCTCTTCCAGCTCGACGAACTGATGGCGCTGACCGACTTCGTGTCGATCGGCTCCAACGATCTCTTCCAGTTCTTCAGCGCGGCCGACCGCGGCAATGCCAGTGTCGCCTCGCGCTATGACGTTTTGTCCAAGCCCTTCCTCAAGGCTCTGCGGACGATCGTCGAAGCGGGGGAGCGTAACGGCGTCGAGGTAACGCTGTGCGGCGAGATGGCGAGCCGCCCGCTTCCCGCGATGGCGCTCTTCGCGCTCGGCCTGCGCTCCGTCTCGATGACGTCCTCGGCCATCGGCCCGGTGAAGGCGATGCTCCTCGAACTCGACATCGGGCAATTGCGCGACGCGTTGAAAGCGTTCATGTGCGCGAGCGACGAGACGCGAAGCTTGCGTCGCTTCCTCGAGGAATACGCGGCCGAGCGCGCCATTCCGCTGTAGATCGGCGCGGTCGAGTCACGTTCCACTTCCAGCCCGAATTGCGAGTGCCATGGCGATCCTGCCGCAAGCCACGATGAGCGAAATCCTGAAGCGCTCGGCCTATCTGGAGGCCGTGATGGCCGATGGGCCCGATCACGAGGTCTATTCCAAGGTCGCTGCCGAATTCGCCTCGCTGGAGGACGTCGTTGCCGCCATCCGGACCTTCGAGGCCAGCGAGAAGGAACTGGCGGACCTTCGCGCCCTCATCGACGACCCGGCCTCGGACCGCGAGATGCGCGATCTGGCGAGCGCGGAGGCCGACGAGGTGTCCGAACGCATCGAGGCGCTCTCGAAGGAAATCATGATCCTGCTCCTGCCCAAGGACGCCGCCGACGAGAAGGGCGCGATCCTGGAAATCCGTGCCGGCACGGGCGGCTCGGAGGCCGGACTCTTCGCCGGTGATCTCTTCCGCATGTACCAGCGATACGCCGATCTTCACGGCTGGAAGGTCGAGGTGCTGGAGGCGTCCGAGGGCGAAGTCGGCGGGTACAAAGAGGTCATCGCCTCCGTGAAGGGACGCGGCGTCTTCTCGCGCCTGAAATTCGAGAGCGGCGTCCATCGCGTCCAGCGCGTACCGGCGACCGAGAGCCAGGGCCGCATTCACACGTCGGCGGCCACCGTCGCCGTTCTGCCGGAGGCCGAGGACATCGACATCGAGGTTCGCGCTGAAGACATCCGCATCGACACGATGCGCGCCTCGGGCGCCGGCGGCCAGCACGTCAACACGACCGATTCGGCCGTGCGCATCACGCATCTGCCGACAGGCATCGTCGTGACGTCCTCGGAGAAGTCGCAGCACCAGAACCGCGCCCGCGCGATGCAGGTGCTCAAGGCGCGTCTCTACGACATGGAGCGCCAGAAGGCGGACGATGAGCGCTCGGCCGCGCGCAGGAGCCAGGTCGGCTCGGGCGACCGTTCCGAGCGCATCCGGACGTACAATTTCCCGCAGGGGAGGGTGACGGACCACCGCATCAACCTGACGCTCTACAAGCTTGACCGCGTCATCGAGGGCGAGATGGACGAACTGATCGATGCGCTGGTGGCCGATCACCAGGCAGCCCTCCTGGCCGCCGTCGGTGCCGATGCCTGACGACGCGGCGCGCCCCTCGCTCGGCGAGATCCTGCGCATGGCGCGCGAGCGCCTGCGTGCCGCCGGCGGCGCCACGCCCGACCTCGACGTCGAGCTTCTGGCCCGAGAGGCCTTCGCGGCGACAAGGGCCGAGTTGAGGCTGCGCGCCGCTGAAACGCCTAATTCCGACACGCTTGCCGTCTTCGAAGCGTTGCTCGCCCGGCGCGAGGCGAGAGAGCCCGTTCACCGAATTCTCGGGCGGCGAGCCTTCTACGATCACGAATTCGCGCTTTCGCCGGAAACGCTGGAGCCGAGGCCCGATACCGAGGCGCTGGTGGAACTGGCCGCGCGGGCCCTGCGCGAAAGCGACAAGGATGCGCCGCTCATCGCCGATCTCGGCACCGGTAGCGGGGCCATCGCCGTCTCGCTTCTTGCGCTGTTTCCAAAGGCGCGCTGCATTGCCGTCGACCTGTCGCCCGGCGCTCTTGTCACAGCACGCTCCAATTCGCAGGACGCCGGCGTCGCCTCGCGCTTCTGGCCCGTGGCCGCAGATTATCTCGCGCCGATAGCCGACCGTCTTGATTTGGTCGTCTCCAACCCCCCATATATACCGACATCGGACATTCTTCGTCTCGACCGCGACGTGCGAGAATTCGATCCGCATCTTGCGCTCGATGGAGGAGAAGACGGGCTGGATGCCTATCGCGCGATCGCCCGACAGCTATCCGGGAGCACCTTCGGGGTGCCGGATGTTCTTTTCGAGATCGGGGCGGGACAACTGCAGGACGTATGCGCCATCATGGAAGATGCCGGTTGGGCCCTGCATGAGGTGGCGGCCGACCTTGGCGGCGTCGAGCGAGCGCTCTGGTTCCGCCCCCTTGGTGCCGATCAGCTTCCCTGACGTGAAATGCGTCATGAAAAGGTGGGAACAGCCGTGGTTTGCGCGAAAAACGCCTTGTGAGACCGCCCCCAAACTTCTAAGGACGAGAAGAACAGACGGAAGCGAACGGGGAAACCCCGCAAGAACCGGTTGCATTGGCAGACCGGTGGCGGACAAAGGCTCCGCAATCCGTCGACGTGGCGATCCGATCGCTCGACGGCAACCAGATCGAATTCGGTGAGCATGTGCGGCGCCCCGCGAGTGGGCGCGCAACGCTCCTGAAACCGACGCGCGGAACGACCGCTGACGGTCAGCCGCGATGTGTAGGCCCGCCGGCCAGAGGCCGGATGATCCAGGACAGGAAGAGCATGAGGCCAGGACAGCAGAACAACAACAAGCGGATGCGCGGCCGCGGCCGCAAGGGCCCGAACCCGCTTTCGCGCAGCTACGAATCAAACGGCCCGGACGTGAAGATCCGCGGCACCGCCCAGCACATCGCCGAGAAGTATGCCGCGCTTGCGCGTGACGCGACCTCGGCGGGCGACCGCGTGATGGCCGAGAACTACTTCCAGCACTCCGAGCATTACGGCCGCATCGTCGCCGCCGCGCAGGGCTCCTATCAGCCCGCGCAGGTCGAGCGCGACTACGACGCCGAGGATGAAGACGGCGACGGCGAGGGCCAGGAGGGCTTCGCGCCGCAGCAGCAGAACGGCTACGACCGCCAGAACGGCGGACGCGAGAATGGCGGCGAGCGCCGCGATTTCGACCGCAATCGCGGGGAGAACGGCCAGCGCGATCACAACAACCGCGACAACGGCAACCGCGAAGGCGGCAATCGCGACAACGGCAACCGCGGAGAGCGCAATCGCGATCGCCGCGAGTTCCGCGATCGCAACGACCGCAACTTCAACAACCGGGATCGCCGCGACTTCAACAATGGTGGCGGCCAGCCTTCCGACGGCGACGCTGACGAGCGAACCGCCGACGCGCCGCGTGGTGATGAGAATCGCCGTGACAATCGTCGCGAGCGCGACGAACGTCGCTACGAGGATCGCGCCCCGGCCGCCGAGGATGAGGCCGCGACGCCGACCGCTGCCGTCGAAGCCGCCGGCGAAGTCGATGCCGGTGATGTGCCCGCGCGTCGTCGTCCGGGCCGCCCGCGTCGTCAGCCGCTCGGCGAGACGAACGCCGAGGTGCCGGCCGGCCCGGCCGAAGCCGTTGCGACCGTCAGCGCGGATGCGGCCGCCGAGGGCGTTAGCGAGGCGCCGGTGAAGCGCCGTCCCGGCCGCCCACGCAAGGTGACCGCGCCCGTCGACGCGGCGCCCGAAGGCGACGCCGAGGCTCCGGTGAAGCGCCGTCCCGGCCGTCCTCGCAAGAAGCCGGCGGAAGACGAGGCATCGCCGGAAGGCGAGAGCACGCTTCCTGCGTTCCTCCTGGCATCCAACAACTGATCACCACTGCAGTTCGATAGACGAGTGCCCGGTTCGAGAGAGCCGGGCCCTTTCGCGTCAATGGCTCTACCGCAGGCCCGCGAAGCTTCCCATATCCCTCTTCGAACGGCCCGCCGCATGGGGGCTGGATCCCACCCCTTGCTGCGCCTTGCCGAACGGGAGGCGCGCAGACTGGAGATACGACATGGATATGGAAAAGCTCTCGGAACGCGTGCGCGGCTTCGTTCAGGCCGCGCAGGGGCTGGCTGTCCGGCAGGACCACCAGCAACTGTCGCCCGAGCACATGCTGAAGGTGCTCGTCGAAGACCCCGAAGGTCTGGCGACGGGCCTCATCGAGCGCGCGGGCGGTCGCCCGCAGGACGTGCGCATGGGTGTCGACGCGGTGCTGGCCGCGATGCCGAAGGTTTCGGGCGGCAGCGGCATGTATATGGCGCCAGCGCTCGCGAAGGTTTTCACGACCGCCGAGGATGTCGCCAAGAAGGCGGGCGACAGTTTCGTCACCGTCGAGCGGCTGCTGCTCGCGCTCGCGATGGAGAAATCGGCCAAGACGGCCGATATTCTTGGCAAGGCGGGTGTGACGCCGCAGGGCCTCAACACCGCCATCAACGAATTGCGCAAGGGCCGGACCGCCGACACCGCGTCGGCCGAAGGCGGCTACGATGCGCTCAAGAAATATGCGCGCGACCTCACAGCCGACGCGCGCGACGGCAAGCTCGATCCGGTGATCGGGCGCGACGACGAGATCCGCCGCACGGTGCAGGTCCTGTCACGCCGCACCAAGAACAACCCCGTTCTCATCGGTGAACCGGGCGTGGGCAAGACCGCGATCGCGGAAGGGCTTGCGCTGCGCATCGTCAACGGCGACGTGCCCGAATCCCTGCGCGACAAGCAATTGATGGCGCTCGACATGGGCGCGCTCATTGCTGGCGCCAAATATCGCGGTGAGTTCGAGGAGCGGCTGAAGTCCGTCCTGTCGGAAGTCCAAGCGGCCGCCGGCGGCATCATCCTGTTCATCGACGAGATGCACACGCTGGTCGGCGCTGGCAAGGCGGACGGGGCGATGGACGCCTCCAACCTGCTCAAGCCGGCCCTCGCGCGCGGCGAACTGCACTGCGTCGGCGCGACGACGCTCGACGAGTACCGCAAGCATGTCGAGAAGGATCCGGCGCTGGCGCGCAGGTTCCAGCCGGTCTTCGTGTCCGAGCCGACGGTTGAGGACACGATCTCGATCCTGCGCGGCCTGAAGGAGAAATACGAGCAGCACCACAGGGTGCGGATCTCCGATTCCGCGCTCGTGGCGGCCGCCCAGCTCTCCAACCGCTACATCACCGACCGCTTCCTGCCGGACAAGGCGATCGACCTCGTGGACGAGGGCGCCGCGCGCCTTCGCATGGCCGTCGATTCCAAGCCCGAGGCGCTGGACGAAGTCGACCGGCGCATTATGCAGCTCAAGATCGAGCGCGAGGCGCTGCGTCGCGAGAGCGACGATGGCGCGAAATCCCGGCTCGAGCGGCTGGAGGGCGATCTTGCCGACCTCGAGGAGCAGTCCGCCACGCTGACGGCCTCCTGGCAGGCCGAAAAGGAAAAGCTCGGCAACGCGGCGGAGCTGAAGAAGCGACTGGACGCGGCCCGCAACGAGCTGGCGATCGCCCAGCGCAAGGGCGAGTTCCAGCGCGCGGGCGAACTTGCCTATGGCGAGATCCCCCAGCTCGAGCGCGAATTGCGCGAGGCCGAGGCGTCCGACAATCGCGGCTCGATGGTCGAGGAGACGGTGACGCGCGATCACATCGCGCAGGTCGTCTCGCGCTGGACCGGCATCCCGGTCGACCGGATGATGGAGGGCGAGCGCGACAAGCTCCTGCGCATGGAGGACGTGCTGGCCAAGCGCGTCGTCGGGCAGGGCGAGGCCGTGCAGGCCGTCTCGAAGGCCGTCCGGCGTGCCCGCGCAGGCCTGCAGGATCCGAACCGGCCGATCGGCTCATTCATCTTCCTCGGCCCCACGGGCGTCGGCAAGACGGAGCTGACAAAGGCGTTGGCCAGCTTTCTCTTCGACGAGGAGACCGCGATGGTGCGGCTCGATATGTCCGAGTTCATGGAGAAGCACTCCGTGGCCCGGCTGATCGGCGCGCCTCCGGGCTATGTCGGCTACGAGGAAGGCGGCGTCCTGACGGAAGCGGTTCGGCGCCGACCCTATCAGGTCGTGCTGTTCGACGAGATCGAGAAGGCGCATCCTGATGTCTTCAACGTCCTCCTTCAGGTGCTCGACGACGGGCGGCTGACGGACGGGCAGGGTCGTACGGTCGATTTCCGCAACACGATGATCGTGATGACCTCGAACCTCGGCGCGGAGTATCTGACCGCATTGAGAGACGACGAGGATGTCGACAGCGTTCGCGACAAGGTGATGGACGTGGTGCGGATGAGCTTCCGGCCAGAGTTCCTGAACCGTGTCGACGAGACGATCCTCTTCCACCGCCTCAAGCGTTCGGAGATGGGCGCAATCGTCGACATCCAGATCGCGCGGCTTGACAAGCTGCTTGCCGAGCGCTCGATCGTGGTCGAACTCGACGAGGAGGCGCGCGACTGGCTGGCGACGCGGGGCTACGATCCGGCCTACGGCGCCCGTCCCTTGAAGCGCGTGATCCAGCGCGAGGTTCAGGATCCGCTGGCCGAGAAGATCCTGCTCGGCGAGGTCAAGGACGAAGATCGCGTGAAGATCACCGGGGGCGGTGACCATCTGATCTTTCACGTCGTCGGCTCCAAGCTTGCGGCGACAGGGCCGAAGCGGCCTGATCAGTGCGCGACATGAAAAAGGGCGGCCCCAGGGCCGCCCTTCTTGTTTCGCAACGCTTGCCGGCTCAGTAGTAGCCGACGCCGTAATAGTCGTTCACGCGGCGGCCGTAGGCCTCGTCTTCCCAGTTTGGCCGGTCTCGCTCGGCGTAGCGCGGCGCACCCTGGAGTTGCTCAACGGTCAGACCGACGACGTAGCCACCCTGTCGCTCGTCGTACTTCAGAATGTTCCACGGGAGCGGGTGATACTCTTCGCCGATCCCGAGGAAGCCGCCGAAGGACATGATCGCGTATTTCACATGTCCGTCGCGCTTGCCGATGACGACGTCGTGAATATGGCCGAGGCTGTCGCCGTCGGTGTTGTAGACCTTCGTGCCGTTGACGCGGCTGGCCTCGATGGCGTCCGCGCCGATCTGCACGGGATCCTGCATGCTGGTGCCCAAGGTCGAAGACATCTGGTCTCTCCTTCCGGTCTTGGCCGGGCAATGGGGCGCCCGGTCATAGGGGGTTCGCATCCCTAACGGGCGGGTCCGCCTCACTGTTCCCTGCATCTTGATCGCGCCATGCTTGCGGGGGCGATGGACGCAGGCTAAAGCCGCGCGCCATGTATCGCACCCTTCTTCCCCTTCTCTACGCGGCGTCCCTGAGCGCCTGCGGCACGATCTCGCGCGGCACCGGCGATGAGGTGGCGATCGATGTCGAGCCGCGCAACGCGACCGTTCGCACAAGCCTCGGCCCGGCCTGCGTCGGGCCCTGCAAGGTTCGCGCACCGCGCAGCGCCGACTTCTCCGTCACGGCCTCAGCGCGCGGTTACGAGACGCAGACAGTGGAGGTGAAGCGGCGCGTCAGCCTCGCCGGTGCGGGCAGTGTCGCGCGCAACGCGCTTGGTGGCCCAACGGTCGTCGGTGTCGGCGTCGATCTCTACACGGGCGCGGCATACGACCACGTTCCGAACCCGGTCGTGATCCGCTTGCGACCGGAAGAGGAGACTTCCGGTTTCGTCGGCCCGCGCCGCCGGCCGCCGGACGAAGTTTCACGGCCGCCGCTTTCTGCACAGCCGGCGACAACTCCGGCCTCCTGATCTTCGTCCGCTCTCGAAACCGTCATCTGGCTTCCTCCACGAAACCATCTTCATGTCAGGTTCATTTGGCACTCGTTAGCCGGGTAAGCTCTGGCGATGTGTATGCGTTGTGCTGGCGCGGAGCCGGCACGGGACTTGGAGGTTGCTATGGGGCGCGGGATGAAGCGGGCGACGCTCTCGGGCATCTTGACGGCCGTAATCGCCGCTTGCGCTCTGCCGGCGGCCGCGCAGTTCTACGAACCTTATGATCGTGGTCCGGTCTACGAAGACCGGGGCTTCTACGACGGCACCGAAAGCTTCGTCGATGAATACGGGCGCATCGTCACGGTAGACGCTTATGGCCGCGTCGTCTCGATCGAGGAACGGGGCGGCCAGCCGCAAGGTCAGGGCGGCGCGATCGTCCTGAACGGACCGCCGCCGCCGGGTGCCGTGCTCGAGGGCCGGGCGGGACCTGGCGGGACGCCCGTGTACGACGCGCGACAGGACCCATACCGGCCGAATTGGGGTGGGCCCGCGACCCAAGGTGCCGTCGAGGCGAGCCCGCTGCCGGGTCCCGGTGCCGGCGACCCCTGGAACAACACCCCCGACTTCGGCACCGATCCTTACGCCACCGGCTCGATCGGCCCGCAGGTGCCGGGCGACGGCGTGGAGCAGCGGCAGAGCGATCCGGCTCCGGCCATCCTAGGGCCTACGGGACCCGACTCCAAGGCTGCGGTCGCGGCTTTTCAAGTGATCCTCGATCGCGCCGGCGCCTCGCCGGGTGTCATCGACGGGCGCATGGGCTCCAACGTCAATAAGGCCGTGGCAGCCTATCAGGAGATGACCGGGCGGAGCATCGACTTCTCGGACCCGCAGGTGCTTCTCGAGGAACTCGACGCGACTGGCGGCCCGGCCGTCATGTCCTACACGATCACCAACGAGGACGTCGGCGGGCCTTACGTCGCCTCGATCCCGAGCGACTACGGCGAGAAGGCGCTCCTCTCGCACATGTCCTTCGAGCGTGTCTCGGAAATGCTGGCCGAGCGCTTCCACATGGACGAGCAATATCTGCGCGAGATCAATCCGGGCGCGGATTTCTCACGTCCCGGCACGATCCTGAAGGTGATGAACACCGGCTCGAACGTGACCACCAAGGTCACGCGCATCGAGGCCGACAAGGGACGCACGCAAGTGCGTGCCTACGACGAGGCGGGCAACCTCGTCGCCGCCTATCCCGCCACCATCGGCTCGACGTCGACGCCATCGCCGACCGGCGTGGTCGAGGTGAGCCGTATCGCGATCGATCCGAACTACACCTACAATCCCAAGATCAACTTCCAGCAGGGCGAGAACACCGGCATCCTGACGATCCCGCCTGGCCCGAACGGCCCTGTCGGCACGGTCTGGATCGCTCTGTCCAAACCCACCTACGGCATTCACGGCACGCCGGAACCTTCGCAGATCGGCAAGACGAACAGCTATGGTTGCGTGCGGCTGACGAACTGGGATGCGACGGAACTCGCCAAGCTGGTCACGCCCGGCGTCACGGTCGAGTTCATCGAGTAGCATTCCCGATGGCCGGGGAGGGCAGGGGTGTGCGTATTTTGGTGGCGGCTGTTGCCGCTCTGATGGTCGGCACCGCGCCCGGCCATGCTCAATCGCTCGGTGAGCGCTTCGAACGCATTTTCGGCCCGCCCGTCTCGCAGGACGGCGCGTCGCCGGCGCGTCGCCAGCAGCGTGCTCAAGCGCCTTCAAGGCCCAGCACGCCACCACCGGCGCCAAGCAACGTGCCGCTGCCGCAGGAGCGACCCGAGAACGCCGGGGCGACGAGTGAAGAGCCGGAGGAGCCTGCCGCCGCCCAGCCTGACGATGGCCAGGTGCCGCTCGCGGACGACGACGCCGTGGAAACGCTCGAGACAGGCGAGGAGACGCCATCACAGATCGAGGCCGAGGAACCTTCTTCCGAAGCCGCGGATGAGCCCGCGCCCGATAATGCAGTTCAGGACGCGGCCAGCGCTCCGCCCGAGACGCCGGATGGGGTGCCGACGCCGGCACCGGCTGATCGCCCGGCAGACGATCCCGATGCGGATTATGACGGCGAAACGTCGCGAGACGTCGACGCCCGTCCGCAGGACGCAGACGAGGAGGCTGCGCCGGAGGCGGAGCAGGAGGCAGGGGCGGGTTCGCACGAGAGCGAGCCTGCAGCGCCCGGCGGCGAAGCCGACGAAGCGCGCAATGACGATCCGCCGGCCAGTGAGCCCGAGCTGGAGCCCGAGCCGACGCCTGCCTATGTCTCCCCCGAAAAGGCCCGCACCGTGCCGGAGCCGGCAGCGCCTGAGGTCGAGCCCGCCGGCGTGACACCGGACGCAAGTGTGGAGGCGGCCGCGGCGGTCGATGACGCGATGGAATGCGAGGAGGAACTGCGTGCGCGCGGCGCCGAATTCACCGTGGGCCCGAGTGTTGCCGAAGGCGCCTGCGGCGTTCTGCGACCGATCCAGCTGACTCGCTTCTCGGCCGGCACCGCGATGGCCCCGGAAACGCAGATGCTCTGCCGAACCGCGCTTGCGCTCGACATCTGGGTCAGCGAGGCGCTGGTGCCGGCGGCGCGGGAACATCTGGACGAAGCGGCGCCGGCGACCCTGCGGCACGCTTCGACCTATGTCTGCCGGGACCGGGCGAGCGAGAACGGGCTTTCGGAGCACGGGAAGGGGAGTGCGGTCGACATCGGCGCCCTCGAATGGGAGGGCCGCGCGCCCATCGTCATCGAGGCGCAAGAGGCCGGTTCGCCCGAAGACGAGTTCCTCGCAGACATCCGCCGCGCGGCCTGCGGTCCGTTCCGGACCGTGCTCGGCCCCGGCACGGACGCCGATCATGCGGAGCATTTCCACTTCGACATCGCGGCGCGCTCCAACGGCTCGCTTTATTGCCGCTAAGCGTCCGCGGATCACGCTGCAGTGGATGACATCCCGCGGCGTCTGCCGCCGGCTACTGGCGTCCGGCGATGCGCACATCCTCGCCGGCGTCGTCCATCAAGGCATCGATGCGCTCGCGCTCGCGCTGGAAGAGGGCGAGCTCGTCGCCCTGCAGGGCGCGACCTTCCGGCAGGCGGATGCGCAGCGGGTCGACGCGCTTTCCGTTGACTGAAACCTCGTAGTGCAAATGGTTGCCGGTCGACAGACCGGTCGAGCCGACGGTGCCAATGACCTGTCCCTGCCGCACGCGCGCACCCACCGTCACCCCTTTGGCTATCGAGTTCTGGTGCGAATAGGAGGTCTCGTAGCCGTTGGCGTGCTGGATGATGGTCTGGCGCCCGTAGCCGCTCGACCAGCCCGCCTGCTTCACCACGCCGCCGCCCGACGCCAGGATCGGGGTGCCGCGCGGCGCCGCCCAGTCGACGCCCCAGTGCATGCGCTTGTAGCCGAGGACGGGATGGCGCCGCTCGCCGAAATTCGACGTGAAGCGGCCGGTCGGCACGGGATTGCGCAACAGGAACTGGCGCGTCGAGCGCCCTTCCTCGTCGTAATAGTCGACGCTGTCGTCCTCTTCGGAGAAGAAGCGATAGAAGCGCTTGCGCGTGTCGCCGAAGGCAGCTTCGACGAAGAGGAGTTCGGATTCCGCGCTCGCGTTCTCGCGGCCGGGCTCCAGCGAGTAGAGGACCGTCAGACGATCGGTGGCGGACAGTCGCGACTGGAAATCGACATCGGCCGCCAAGAGGCGGATCAGCCGTTGACTGAGGCGGTCGTTCAGTCCGTGGGCGAGCGCAGCCTGCCAAATCCCATCATAGACGGTGGGCATGTTGGCGCGAAGCGGCGCCTCCACCGCGTTCTCGTCGAAGGCCTCCGCCACGGAGCGGCTGAGCGCGGGCTCGGGCCCCTCCACGAAGGTGCCATCCGAGCGCGCGGCGGCCGTCTTCAGGTGCCGCTCGCCCTTGTAGGCGGAGAGGCGCACGATCGTCTCGGCCTCGCCGACGCCCTTGAGCCCCACACGCAGCACTTCGCCCGCCTCCAGCGTGTCGCGCTTGAGGAAGCCCGCGAGGGCTGCGGCCCCTTGCTCGACATCGGCCGCGTCGTAGCCGCTCTCAGCAAGGGCTTCGGCGATACCGCGCTCCTCGCGGAAGGGCACGATCTCCTCGAAATAGCGCTCGCGCGTTGCGTCGATGCCGTCGGATTGCGCGACCGAAACGTTCTCCTGCACGACGCGGAAGGCCGAACCGGGGACGTATCCGCTCGTCGCATCGCTGATCGAATCGAAGCGGCCGGGATCGAAGGAGCGGAACGCCGCGACCTGGATCGGCTGGCGGTCGAGCCGCCCGGCCGTCGCCCTCACCAGCTTCTCGGCCTCGAAGGTGCCGATGTCGTCCACGGTATCCTTCTCGGCATCCGCGAAGTCGAATGGCTCCATCGACAGCGCGACGTCCGGCTCGACACGACCGCCGTAGATCTGCCCGGCATCGACAGGAGCCGTCGCCGGTTCGTCCTCCTCGTCTTGCGAGAAGACGGCGAGTGGATCGAAGGCGGGATAGTCGGCGCTCGGCGCCTGGCGGGCGGCCAGAAGCATCGAGGCATAGGCGAAGGGCTGGCTGCGGATGACCTCGCGCTCGCCCTCCACCGTCACCGTCGACACCTCGATCGTGCGCCGCGAGCGCGGCATGGGGATGGCGGTCGCGAAGACGCGCTCTCCCTTTTCGAGAAACTGGCCGGGAGGGGCGGCTGCTGCGGCAGCGGCGACGACGCGCGCGGCTGGGCTGGCCATGTGGGTGCGCCCATCATGTGCCGCAGAGAGCGCGATGCCCATGAGAGCCGTCGAGGTCAGACCCGTCAGAAGCGTGCCGGCCAGCCAACGCGCGGAGACCTGACGCCGGTCCGGCCGGCGCCTGCGGTCTGCGATCAGCGGCGGCTCGTCGCCAATGAGGGGTCTCACGCTCCGCGCGTCTTTCATTCTGTTCCTGTCGGTTCCCTCGGCCTTCGGCGACCACCTTGGCGAAATCGAGACACGGCCGAGA